>NZ_CP011071.1:2372500-2525000 GCF_000963865.1 Flagellimonas lutaonensis | reverse complement strand
TCACTCTTGTTTTCTCCTCCTCCGCCTACTTAGATGTTTCAGTTCGGCGGGTTCGCCCCCCGCACAAGTGCGGGGTGACATGCCTTCAGCATGCCGGGTTGCCCCATTCGGAAATCCGCGGATCAATTCGTATGTGCCGATCCCCGCGGCTTTTCGCAGCTTATCACGTCCTTCTTCGCCTCTGGGAGCCTAGGCATCCCCCATACGCCCTTCTCTTGCTTGTCGCCACCCCCGCGCACAAAGGCGCGGAAGGGCCCTCTCGTAATCCTTCAATAAAATTGTTACTTCTACTACGTGTTTCTTCGACTTCGCTGTCCCGCAAAATGCGGAACGCTCCGTCCCAATATGTCAATGAACTTTTCGATAACGCCAACGCGCCATCTGGCTCCTGCGCTAAAAATGTCTACCAGACATTTTTTTGACGCTTCGGCCCGGTGGAGAATATCGGAGTCGAACCGATGACCTCCTGCGTGCAAGGCAGGCGCTCTAGCCAGCTGAGCTAATTCCCCGTTTCCCAGTTGTCAGTTGTCAGTGAACAGTTGACAGTTCCTTAAAAAACGGCGCACCGTTACCGATGACCCAACCTCTAGAATTTCCCTATCCAATATTTCTTTAAGAACTTCAAAAACCATAGGCGGACCTTTGACTTTCCACCTTTAACCTTCAACTCGCAGCCGCGCCGCGCCGTAGTCCCTGACAGGCTCACCTCGACCGCGCTCGGCACAAACTTCTCGCCCTTCCTCGACCTGGTAGTCCCGGGCAGGCTCACTTCGGCTACGCTCAGCATGAACTTCTCGCCCTTCCTCGACCTGGTAGTCTCGGGCAGGCTCGAACTGCCGACCTCTACATTATCAGTGTAGCGCTCTAACCAGCTGAGCTACGAGACTGCTATATCAAAAAAAACATATGGGTGACAGCGCACAGGGAAAGAACCCCGTCGCGGGCAACGGCCCCCGAAAAGGGGACGTCTCTCTAGAAAGGAGGTGTTCCAGCCGCACCTTCCGGTACGGCTACCTTGTTACGACTTAGCCCTAGTTACCGGTCTTGCCCTAGGCCGCTCCTTGCGGCGACGGACTTCAGGCACTCCCGGCTTCCATGGCTTGACGGGCGGTGTGTACAAGGCCCGGGAACGTATTCACCGCGCCATGGCTGATGCGCGATTACTAGCGATTCCAGCTTCACGGGGCCGAGTTGCAGGCCCCGATCCGAACTGTGACCGGTTTTCAAGATCCGCGCCCCCTCACGGGGTGGCTTCCCTCTGTGCCGGCCATTGTAGCACGTGTGTGGCCCAGGACGTAAGGGCCGTGATGATTTGACGTCATCCCCACCTTCCTCGCGGTTTGCACCGGCAGTCCCGTTAGAGTCCCCATCTTTACATGCTGGCAACTAACGGCAGGGGTTGCGCTCGTTATAGGACTTAACCTGACACCTCACGGCACGAGCTGACGACAACCATGCAGCACCTTGCAATCGGTCCGAAGAAAAAGCTATCTCTAGCTTATGCAGACTGCATTTAAGCCCTGGTAAGGTTCCTCGCGTATCATCGAATTAAACCACATGCTCCACCGCTTGTGCGGGCCCCCGTCAATTCCTTTGAGTTTCATTCTTGCGAACGTACTCCCCAGGTGGGACACTTATCACTTTCGCTTGGCCACGGAGCCCTAAGGCCCCACAGCTAGTGTCCATCGTTTACGGCGTGGACTACCGGGGTATCTAATCCCGTTCGCTACCCACGCTTTCGTCCATCAGCGTCAGTACATGGTTGGCCACCTGCCTTCGCGATCGGTGTTCTATGTGATATCTATGCATTTCACCGCTACACCACATGTTCCGGCAACCCCACCATGACTCAAGACCTGCAGTATCAAGGGCAGTCCCACGGTTGAGCCGTGGCCTTTCACCCCTGACTTACAGGCCCGCCTACGGACCCTTTAAACCCAATGATTCCGGATAACGCTCGGACCCTCCGTATTACCGCGGCTGCTGGCACGGAGTTAGCCGGTCCTTATTCGTACGGTACCGTCAGCCACCTACACGTAGGTGGGTTTCTTCCCGTAAAAAAGCAGTTTACAACCCATAGGGCCGTCATCCTGCACGCGGCATGGCTGGATCAACCTTCCGGCCATTGTCCAATATTCCTCACTGCTGCCTCCCGTAGGAGTCTGGTCCGTGTCTCAGTACCAGTGTGGGGGATCCCCCTCTCAGGGCCCCTAACCATCGCTGCCTTGGTGGGCCGTTACCCCACCAACAAGCTAATGGTACGCATGGCCATCCCTGTCCGATAAATCTTTAATCCCGACACCATGCGGTGACGGGATGCCATGGGGCATTAATCCGGGTTTCCCCGGGCTATTCCCCTGACAGGGGCAGGTTCCATACGCGTTCCGCACCCGTGCGCCGGTCGTCAGCGGAAAAGCAAGCTTCTCCCTGTTACCCCTCGACTTGCATGTGTTAGGCCTGCCGCTAGCGTTCATCCTGAGCCAGGATCAAACTCTTCATCGTGGAAATCTTAAACTGATCCCCCAACAAAGGCCGCACCCGGCGATCAAAATGGTTCTCTCTCTGTTTACGCTGTCATTATTCCCAATATGTATATGAACTTCACAAAACAAAAGACCCGGCCCTCTCAAAAAAAAACGCCCGAAAAACGGACAACTGACCGGAAAAAAATGCCCTGCCATCAAGCAAAGCGGGTGCAAATATAGAAAGCTTTGTTTTATCCAACAAAACAAAATCAGCAAAAAATTTCATTTTTTTTCTACGTGTTGAATATCAACATGTTATAATTATTTTTTGGTGTTATTCCAGAAATATTAATCCAGGGTACCTTATTGTAAGCATCGTTACAAGATCGTATCTTTGCCCCCTGTTAACAAATGCGCACATGATCGAGATTACATTGCCCGATGGGGCGATAAAAAAAGTCGCCAAAGGAACCACGGCCATGGAAGTGGCCCAGAGCATCAGTGAGGGCTTGGCCCGCAATGTCATTTCTGCGTCCTTTAACGGTGAGACCATAGAGACCCACACCCCCCTCACAGAAAGTGGCAAACTGGTTCTATATACTTGGAACGATGAGCAGGGCAAAAAAGCATTCTGGCACTCGACCTCGCATGTGGTGGCGCAGGCACTGGAAGAACTGTACCCCGGCATTAAACTCACCATTGGGCCCGCCATAGAAAATGGCTTTTACTACGATGTCGATTTTGGCGACCATACCATTTCAGAAAAAGATTTTCCGACGATAGAGAAAAAAGCGCTTGAAATTGCCCGGGGCAAGCACGACTTTAAAATGCGGGAAGTATCAAAAAAAGAGGCTCTCGATTATTACAGGAAACAGAACAATATATATAAGGTAGAGCTCATCGAGAACCTCGAAGATGGTGAAATCACTTTTTGCGACCACAGTACGTTTACCGATCTGTGCCGGGGGGGGCATATACCAAATACCGGACATATCAAGGCCATCAAAATTTTGAATGTGGCCGGTGCCTATTGGAGGGGCGATGAAAACAATCCGCAATTGACCCGTGTTTACGGAATCTCATTCCCTAAACAGAAACAACTCACCGAATATCTTGAGCTTCTTGAAGAAGCCAAGAAAAGAGACCACAGAAAGCTGGGGAAAGAGCTAGAACTGTTCACCTTCTCACAAAAGGTGGGGCAAGGGCTGCCATTGTGGTTGCCAAAAGGTGCTGCCCTTAGGGAGCGACTGGAAAATTTTCTGAAAAAGGCCCAGAAAAAAGCAGGATATGAAATGGTGGTTACCCCGCACATCGGCCAAAAACAACTGTATGTGACCTCTGGGCACTACGCCAAATATGGGGAAGATAGCTTTCAGCCCATCCACACCCCGAAAGAGGATGAAGAGTTCTTGCTAAAGCCGATGAACTGTCCACACCATTGTGAAATCTATAAGAACAGTCCGTTCAGCTATAAAGACCTGCCGATACGCTATGCAGAGTTTGGCACTGTTTACCGGTATGAACAGAGTGGTGAGTTACACGGACTTACCCGGGTTCGGGGCTTTACCCAAGACGATGCCCATATTTTCTGCACCCCCGATCAACTGAACGATGAGTTCAAAAACGTTATTGACCTATCATTATATGTTTTGGGCTCTTTGGGCTTTGAAAACTTCACGGCCCAGGTATCGGTCAGGGACCTAGACAAGCCCGAGAAGTATATCGGAAGTGTTGAAAACTGGGAAAAGGCCGAAAAGGCAATCATCGATGCCGCGGATGAAAAAGGGCTCGATTATGTGATTGAAAGCGGCGAAGCCGCCTTTTACGGGCCAAAACTGGATTTTATGGTGAAAGATGCTCTGGGGCGCCAATGGCAATTGGGCACCATTCAGGTGGATTATAATTTACCCGAACGATTCGATTTGACCTATAAGGGCAATGACAATGAACTTCATAGACCGGTCATGATCCACCGTGCCCCGTTCGGAAGCATGGAGCGCTTTGTGGCCCTGTTGCTGGAACATACGGGAGGTAACTTTCCTTTGTGGTTGATTCCGACGCAAGCCATCGTGCTGCCCGTCAGCGAGAAGCACGAAAAATATGCTGAAAAAGTTTTGAATTCGCTAGAAAATCACGAAATTCGCGCGCTCATTGATAAGCGGAACGAAACCGTTGGCAAGAAAATTCGTGAAGCTGAGCTGAAGAAAATACCCTTCATGCTCATCGTTGGTGAAAACGAGGAAAAGGCCAATACCCTATCAGTCAGAAGACATGGTGGCGAAGACCTCGGCAGCATTGCCATAAGCGAATTTTCAGACTTGGTAGCTAAAGAAATAAATAGTACCTTAAAGTCGTTCTAACGAAACGTATTGTTTAACTAAAAAAGATTAAGCCATAGCAATAAGAAGAAGATTTAGGCCCCAACCTAGAAGGGAGAACAAGAATCCCCACAATATCAATGAGAAAATAACCGCCCCCAAAGTGCGTTTGGTGGGCGATAATGTTGAAATGGGTGTTTACCCAACAAAAGAGGCTTTGCAAAAAGCCCAAGAACTTGAGCTCGACCTTGTAGAGATTTCACCGAAAGCGGATCCGCCGGTCTGTAAGATCATGGATTACAAAAAGTTTCTCTACGAGCAAAAGAAGCGCGACAAAGCCATGAAGGCGAAAGCCAGCAAAGTGGTGGTAAAAGAAATACGTTTTGGTCCCCAGACCGATGACCATGATTACGAGTTCAAAAAGCGCCACGCCGAAAAGTTCTTGAAAGATGGCGCCAAGTTAAAGGCATATGTCTTTTTCAAGGGGCGTTCGATCGTGTACAAAGACCAAGGTGAAATTTTGCTGTTGCGTTTGGCGCAAGAATTGGAAGAGTATGGAAAGGTAGAGCAAATGCCAAAATTGGAGGGAAAACGCATGACGATGTTCATCGCGCCCAAAACAACCAAAAAGTAAGGGTACCATTTTGCTCAAAAAGATATAAGCGGAGTTAATTAAATATTTAGGAAAATGCCTAAAATGAAAACAAAATCCAGTGCCAAAAAGCGTTTTAAGCTTACAGGTACCGGTAAGATCAAAAGGAAGCACGCTTTCAAGAGTCACATTTTGACCAAGAAATCAAAAAAGCGCAAGCTTCGGTTGACCCATTCGACTTTGGTGCACAAAGCCGATGAGGCCAGCATCAAAGAACAGTTACGTTTAAAATAATTGTTCAAGAGGTTCATTCATTAATTATTAACCATGGAGTCAGGCAAAATAATTCACGATCGTAGCTTTTAGACTTACGATTTGAGAATACAGAAAAGTTCCCGAGGCAAGTTCGGGACGCCTGCTACAAAAAAGTGAAACAAAATGCCAAGATCAGTAAATTCAGTAGCTTCAAGGGCACGTAGAAAAAAAGTGCTGAAGCAAGCCAAGGGCTACTTCGGACGTCGTAAGAACGTTTGGACAGTAGCCAAGAATGCGGTAGAAAAAGCAATGTTATATGCCTACCGCGATAGAAAAAACAAAAAGAGAAACTTCAGGGCCCTTTGGATTACCCGTATCAATGCAGGTGCCCGCCAACACGGTATGTCTTACTCACAGTTTATGGGCAAGGTAAAAGCCAATGGTATAGAGCTCAACCGAAAAGTTCTTGCCGATTTGGCCATGAACCACCCCGAGGCGTTCAAGGCTATCGTAGAAAAAGTGAAGTAACAATTTTGCATAAACTTTACCCCGCTTATCTAAAATCCCGCTGAGTTCAGCGGGATTTTTGTATTTTGAAGGTTTCAGAATCATGCCTACGTTGAAAACTTTCACGCTCTTGGTTTCCCTCATACTATTTGGCCATTGCATGGCGCAAGAAACGCCAAGTTCTTTTTTGGCTCTGGGAGACAGTTATACAGCTGCCACCGGTGAACTGAACAAGAATTCATGGCCCATGCAGTTACATGAAATCATCGACAAAAAATACATTGATCTCAACGAGCCACACATATTGGCCAAAGCCGGATGGACCACCACCGATTTGCTAGAGGCCATTGCCACCGCAGATCTTTCGCCCCCTTACGACCAGGTTGCACTTCTCATCGGGGTCAACAACCAGTACCAAGGTTTGCCCATACGTTTGTTCGAAGTTGAGTTTGCCCAGCTATTGGCACGCAGTATTGAACTGGCGGGCAACGACCGATCCAATGTTTTTGTACTGACCATTCCTGATTGGGGAGCAACCCCATTTGCACGCTTCCGCGACAAAGAGAAGATTACCACCGAAATCGGACGCTACAACCGCATTATCAAGAACATGGCTAAAGAACAGGGCGTTTTGGTGGTAGACATTACACCCTCTACCCGTAATATGGCGGTCAACCCCAACCTGATTGCTTCCGACAGCCTTCACCCTTCAAAAAAAATGTACCAAAGTTGGGCCAAGAAGATTGCCAAAAAATTGCGCAAGAGAAAATGATGCCCCATTTTCCTTCCTTAAAAAAATCAATCACCAAAAGCCGAGATGACCAACCGACGGCCAGATGCCCGGTTTCTGTGTTCGCATAGATAAATACCCTGCCAAATGCCCAGGTTCAATTTTCCGTTTGTGATGGGTATTTGCACCGAAGCCCCCATCAACGATGCCTTGATGTGCGCGGGCATGTCATCGGGCCCCTCGTACGTATGCACATAATACGGGGCGTTTTCTGGCACCATTTTGTTCATATGGCTTTCAAAATCCAACCGCACGGTGGGGTCGGCATTTTCATTGATGGTCAAACTGGCCGAGGTGTGCTTTATAAAGACCTGCAGCATACCCGTATCGATGCTTTTGATCTCGGGGATGGCCCGTAAAACCTCATCGGTAATCAAATGAAAGCCCCTTGGGTATGATTTTAGCGTAATTTCTTTTTGATGAAACTGCATATTATAATTATTCCGTCTTTCCCGTGCCTATGCCCAACCTGCCTACTGTCAGGAAGGCTTGTTTCGGTAAAGACGGGAATCCACATAAACATAAATAGATTTCTGCTTTCGCAGGAATGAAGGTCAAATTTAATCAATTGGTTACACGAATACGTGCCTTACCCTTACCTTTGCCACGTATTTGAAACTATGGATTTATCTAAGATCAAGATGGTGGTCACCGATATGGACGGTACCCTGTTGAACCCAAACCATGAGGTCAGTGAACGGTTCTTTGAACTTTTCGAGGCACTTCGCAAGAAGAATATTCAATTTGTTGCCGCCAGTGGTAGGCAGTACAACAGCATGGCCGAGAAGTTGGAAACCGTAAAAGATGACACCATCTTTATTGCCGAGAACGGGGCACTGGTCATGCATCGAGAGAAACAGCTCTTGGTAAACCCATTAATGCCTGCGGAAGTAGGCACCGTTTTGAAGTCTGTAAAAGGCATCGATGGGGCGCACCCAGTGCTGTGCTGTAACCAAAAGGCCTTTGTCACGGGCCACTCCCGGCCCTTTGTCAAATTGCTGCGTGAATACTACAGCTGTTTCGAGGAGGTGAACACATTGGAAAGTATTGAGGAACAGGTTTTAAAAGTGGCCGTTTATCACTTTGAAGGTTCGGAAACATATATTTATCCGCATGTAAAACATTTGGAAAGTCAATTGAAGGTAAAGGTATCAGGTACCCATTGGGTAGATTTTTCAAACCGGTATGCCCATAAGGGCCATGCTCTTGAGATGGTGATGAAAGACCGTGGAATTTCGAAAAACGAGGTCATGGTATTCGGCGACTATTTTAACGATGTGGAAATGATGCAGCTAAGCCTCTATAGTTTTGCAATGGCCAATGCCCACCCCGAAGTCAAAAAAGTGGCCCAGTTTGAAACGGCCAGCAATGAAGCCTTTGGGGTTGAAAAAGTACTTGAAAAATTGGTTGGCTAGGTCTTCTGTTTTTTCTTTCGTGCTGCAGGAAACAATACGTTGTTGAGAATCAAACGATAACCGGGAGAGGTCGGGTGCAGCTCCAATTCGGTTTTCGGGTCCCCTACCCTATGTTGGTAATCTTCGGGGTCGTGGCCTCCATAAAAGGTAAAAAAACCCTTGCCCTTGATACCGTGTATATACCTTGCCTCGCCGTTCAATTTGCTTTCGCCCAGCACCATTACGGTAGGTTTTACATGTTCTCTTGCAAACGAAGTGGTCTGCCCCATGAAACCCTTGACCAATGTGGTGTGGTTCTGGGTCAACATGGTTGGCACAGGGTCCCATTTGGCCGAGAACTCCATCAGCGAGAAATAATCCGATTCTTTGGGTATCTGCCTTTTGGATGTCATATCGATACTGGAGAACTCGTATCGTAACGGACTACGCTCCAGTACAAAATCGGTAAAGGCAAAGGTTTTGCTAAAATCCAACTTGCCTTGATAGTTGGGTTCTGAAGGGTCTCCATCAAACATAGGCTCGCAGATATCCACCCCATCGGCAGCCAGGGCAATATCAAAACTATCGGTGGCCGAGCACATGGCGAACATGAAGCCACCTCCTATAACGTAATTTCTTATTTTCTGGGCCACGGCACCTTTTTGCTCAGAGACCTTGCTGTAGCCCAACTTTGCGGCCCGCTCTTCGGCACGCCGTTTGCCTTCGATATACCAAGGGGCAGCACGATAGACCCCGTAGAACTTGCCGAACTGTCCGGTAAAATCTTCGTGGTGCAGGTGCAACCAATCATAAAGTGCAAGCTTATCATCGAGCACTTCTTCATCATATACGGTCACATAGGGAATCTCGGCATAGGTTAGCACCATGGTCACGGCATCGTCCCAAGGTTGGTTGTCTTTGGGTGAGTACACGGCTATTTTGGGTGCCTTCTCAAGAATTACGGCATCTTGGTTGCGTGAGGGACTGCTAATTTCATCTAAAATGGCCTCTGCCTGTGCGTCTGACACTATTTCATATGAAACCCCCCGAATTTGGCATTCTTTTCGAATGACTTCCCCATCGGGCAATAAAAAAGAGCCCCCCCGATAGTTCAAGAGCCATTGCACCTTTTGTTGTTTGGTCAAGACCCAATAGGTAATTCCGTAGGCCTTCAGATGGTTTTTTTGGCTTTCGGCATCCATGGGAATAAGTATCATGGAAGCGGATAGATAGACGGAAGACACAAGACATAAGACAAGAGACAGGATTGTCTTAACCTTGATGTCGAGAAAATCAAAAGGGAATATCGTTGTCTTCTTCAGGATTGCCGGTTTCTTGACCATTGTCAAAGGCCTCATTGGCTGACGGGAAACTATTGGTGATAAAGGGGTTCTCTTCATCGGCATTCATCTTAGATTGAAACTCGAATGGCGAGTCAAAGTCATCTAAGTTATCGAATTTACCCAAGGCACCAATAAACTTTAACCTAATATTATCCAATCCGCCGTTACGGTGCTTGGCCACAATGAACTCGGCCTGCCCTTGTGTAGGGGTGCGCTCTTCATCATCCCATTCATCAATTTTGTAGTATTCTGGTCGGTAGATAAACGACACGATATCAGCATCTTGCTCAATGGCGCCAGATTCACGAAGGTCTGATAAGATAGGCCTTTTGCTGCCCCCACGGGTCTCTACTGCCCTTGAAAGTTGTGACAGTGCAATTACGGGAACGTTCAGTTCTTTGGCCAAGGCCTTCAGGTTTCTTGATATGGTCGAAATCTCCTGCTCACGGTTTCCGCCTTTTTGGCTTCCGCCAGCGGTCATCAATTGCAAATAGTCGATAATGATCAGCTTAATGTTGTGCTGCGATGCCAATCGGCGTGCCTTGGCCCTTAAATCAAATATCGACAACGAAGGGGTGTCATCGATGAACAAAGGTGCTTTTTCAAGAGCCTTCACCTTTACATTCAACTGCTCCCACTCATGTTTTTCCAGCCGTCCGGTACGAAGCTTTTCTGAAGAAAGCCCTGTTTCTGACGAAATCAAACGGGTAATCAGCTGTACCGATGACATTTCGAGCGAAAAGAACGCCACGGGTATATCGGCGTTCACAGCCATATTTCTGGCCATTGAAAGGGTAAGTGCCGTTTTGCCCATACCGGGTCTCGCGGCAATAATGATAAGGTCACTGGGCTGCCAACCCGAGGTCAGTTTATCAACTTTGTCAAACCCGGAAGGAATACCGCTGAGACCTTCTTTGTTGGCAATCTCCTCAATCTTTTTCTTGGCCTGAATGACCAAGTTCTGAGCCGTTTCTGCCGATCGCTTCAGATTGCCCTGCGTTACCTCGTACAATTTTGCCTCGGCATTGTCGAGCAAATCGAACACATCGGTCGAATCTTCATAGGCTTCTTCAATGATCTCACTTGATATTTTTATCAAGCTCCTTTGAATGTACTTTTGGAGAATGATGCGTGCATGAAACTCGATATGGGCCGAAGAAGCCACCTTTTGGGTCAATTTTATCAGATAGAAATCACCCCCAACAGCTTCAAGCTGCCCTTCTTTCTTCAACTGCGCCGAAACGGTTAATAAGTCAACAGGTTCGGAAGATTCAAACAATTTAAAGATGGCCTCATAAATCATCTTATGGGCATCCTTATAAAAAACATCGGGGTGCAGAATATCAATCACTTCATCGACCCCTTTTTTGTCGATCATCATAGCTCCCAGCACAACTTCCTCTAAATCAACTGCTTGGGGAGGTATCTTGCCTCTCTCCAGGTTGATTATGGTCGATTTATCGAGCTTGCGTCCTACTATTGGGCTGGGTTTATCCATGAATGCGAAAGTATGGAATTAACCTTTACTTAACTTTGAATTTAGAAAATGTGATGTCAACAGGTCTTCAACAAAAGTACTGTTGATAACCCAGAAAAAATGTTAACAACACAAAAATTCTGGTTTTTTGGTTCTTTCAAAAATCCATCCAAACAGAAAATCAAGGCTTAACCGTTGAACACACCCATATTGCAGTATTTGTCCATACGGGTTTTCACCAATTCTTTTGGTGATAACTTTTTGAGTTCTTCGAAGTGCTGCGAAATCTTGTTTTTGACAATCTCAAATGTCTTTTTACGATTGCTGTGTGCCCCACCTACGGGCTCACGTACTATTTCATCGATGAGCTTGAGTTTTTTCATGTCTGGGGCGGTCAGTTTCAATGCTTCGGCTGCCTGCTCTTTATACTCCCAGCTTCGCCAAAGTATCGATGAGCACGACTCGGGCGAAATAACCGAATACCAAGTGTTCTCGAGCATCAAAACCTTATCGCCCACACCAATGCCCAAGGCGCCACCAGAGGCTCCTTCTCCAATAATGACGACTATAATCGGCACTTTCAAGCGTGTCATTTCCAATATGTTGCGGGCAATTGCCTCGCCCTGCCCGCGCTCTTCGGCCTCGATGCCCGGATAGGCACCAGGGGTGTCGATGAAGCTCACTACCGGAATATTGAACTTTTCGGCCATCCTCATCAACCTGAGCGCTTTTCGATACCCTTCAGGATTGGCCATACCAAAGTTGCGATATTGACGGGTCTTGGTATTGTATCCCTTTTGCTGGCCGATGAACATATAGCTCTGGTCACCAATCTTGCCAAGACCTCCGATCATGGCCTTGTCGTCCCGTACCGTTCTATCGCCATGAAGTTCGAGAAAGGTGTCACCACAGATGGCATTGATATAATCCATGGTGTAGGGCCTGTTCGGATGTCTCGATAATTGCACCCGCTGCCATGCAGTCAGGTTCTTATAGATGTTCTTGCGGGTTTCGATAAGTTTCTTTTCTATCTGTTGGCAGGTTTCCGTAACATCAACTTCACTTTCTTCACCGATCACCTTGCATTTTTCAAGTTGTTCTTCCAACTCTTTTATAGGGAGCTCAAAATCTAAATATTCCATATCATCAACAGCATTACATATGTGGTGCACAAATATAAAACTTTAGGCAATATAGAATGTAAGATGGTGGTAAATCGGCCACAAAGCCTAGCGCTTGGCCTTTTGAAGCAGGTATATGCCCAAGGCCCCAAAAAGCACATTTGGAATGATGACCGCCAACAAGGGCGAGAAGCCCGATTGTTCTGCCAGCGTTCCAAAAACCTTGTCAAAAAAAATGTAGATAAAGGCCACCCCGATACCAAATGCCAAGTTGACCCCCATACCGCCCCTTCGTTTGACCGAAGAAACCGCAACAGCGATAATGGTCAGTACAAATGCTGAAATGGGCAATGCCCAGCGTTTGTACTTGACCAACACATAGGTATTGATGTTGGCCGAGCCCTTTCTGCGCTGCTCTTCGATAAACTCGTTCAACTCAAAAAGGTTCTTGGTATCGGCCACATAAGATACGGGAGTCAGGTCGTCAATATCAAAACTGAAGAGGGTATCCAATCTTCTCTGAGTCTCAATGATCTCTTTGGCCCCACGAATCTTTCGCTTCGCATACGAAGTGAGGCGGTAGACACTGTCTTTTTCGACCCATCTAATATTGGCCGCCGAGATTTTATAGTCCAAGGTGTCACCATTGAAATGTTCAAAGGTGAAATTATAGCCTATCTCACGAGAGGGGTCAAAACGGCTTACGTATATGAAATCATTTTCATTGAGTTGGTTGAAAATGTTGTTCGTTACCCGGTCTGTCTTATTTCGCTTGAAGTATTTGTACTGAAACTCATTATACCCAATACTGGCATGCGGCACGATGAACATTCCCATAAAGAAAATCAAGATAGCCACCAAGGTAGCCCCGATAAAATAGGGTCTCAGAAACCGCCAATACGAAACCCCAGAGCTCAAAATGGCCACTATCTCTGTATTGCTGGCCAACTTTGAGGTAAAGTATATGATGGAAAGAAACAAGAAAATGGGCAGCAACAGATTACCGATTACCAGTGTAAAGTTTCCGTAGAAAACCAGCACCTCGTCCAAAGGGGCCTCGTTGTCAATGATCTTGCCGATTTTTTCTGCCAAGTTGGCCATGATCCCTATGGGAACAAAGAGCAAGAGCATTCCGATGAATGTCCACAGATACCTCTTTAAAATGTACCGGTCAAGAATCGTGAGCATTACAATCGTTTGTTCATTTTAGTTACCATGGTCTGTTTCCATTCGGCAAAATCACCGGTCAATATATGTTCTCTTGCCGTCTTTACCAACCACCGATAGAACCCTAGGTTGTGTATGGTGGCTATCTGTTTTCCAAGATATTCATTGGCTGCGAACAAATGTCGCAAGTAGGCCTTACTGTACTCGGTATCAACAAAAGTGATGCCCATTTCATCAATGGGCGAAAAATCATCTTCCCATTTTTTGTTTTTTATGTTGATGGTTCCCTCGGCCGTAAACAGCATGCCGTTTCGAGCGTTGCGCGTGGGCATGACACAATCGAACATATCGACACCTAAGGCTATGTTCTCCAAAATATTGATGGGCGTGCCCACCCCCATTAAGTATCGCGGTTTGTCTTCGGGAAGAATATCGCAGACCGCCTCGGCCATTTTGTACATTTCTTCTGCCGGTTCGCCCACCGAAAGCCCTCCAATGGCATTGCCTTCGGCCCCTACTGAAGCTATATATTCGGCAGATTGAATGCGCAGATCTTTATAGGTAGACCCCTGTACAATAGGAAAAAAGGTTTGGGAATAACCGTACTTGAACGGCAGTTTTTCAAGATGTGCCAAACATCTATCCAGCCATCTGTGGGTCATCTGCATCGAACGCTTGGCATAACCGTAATCGCACGGATAAGGCGTGCATTCGTCAAATGCCATAATGATATCCGCACCAATGGTACGCTGTATCTCCATCACATTCTCTGGAGTGAAAAAATGGAGCGAGCCATCTATGTGCGACTTAAACTTGACCCCTTCTTCCTTTATTTTACGGTTGGCCGACAACGAATAGACCTGGTAACCGCCACTATCGGTCAAGATATTACGGTCCCAGCCCATAAACTTGTGCAGGCCGCCGGCTTTTTCCAAAATATCCATACCAGGGCGAAGGTATAAATGGTAGGTGTTGCCCAGAATGATATCTGGGTCTACCTCATCGCGCAGCTCACGTTGGTGCACCCCCTTTACTGAAGCCACTGTGCCCACAGGCATAAATATGGGCGTTTCAATGGTGCCGTGGTCGGTAACCAATTTGCCCGCTC
Source organism: Flagellimonas lutaonensis (assembly GCF_000963865.1). Classification (NCBI taxonomy): domain Bacteria; kingdom Pseudomonadati; phylum Bacteroidota; class Flavobacteriia; order Flavobacteriales; family Flavobacteriaceae; genus Flagellimonas; species Flagellimonas lutaonensis. The sequence goes on along the minus strand of NZ_CP011071.1, from coordinate 2,510,463 downwards.
TAGCCTTGCTTTTGGGATCGGTCTGTTCTAACGTAAATCTCAATCTTAAAATTTGAACGCAAATATAGCCATCTTGCCCACAGCAATACCTTAACAAAAAAATAAAGTTATTGTCGAAAAGACCTTTATAACTCGATCGTTATTAATTTGCTTAACGCAGTTAATGCGGTTACATTTGGCGAATCAAATACACGACCAATGGCAAATATTGAAGAATTGGAAAAACTTGTCGTACAGGTTCGACGGGATATTCTGAGGATGGTACACAAGGTAAACTCAGGCCACCCAGGCGGGTCTCTTGGCTGTACCGAGTTTTTTGTGGCCCTTTACAATGAAATTATGGACTTGAAAGATGGCTTTGACATGGATGGTATCGGAGAGGACGTCTTTTTTCTCTCTAACGGACATATCTCCCCTGTTTTCTACAGTGTCTTGGCCAGAAGGGGCTATTTTCCTGTTGAGGAACTGAGCACTTTTCGCTTGATCAACTCCCGTTTACAGGGGCACCCCACTACCCATGAGGGCCTACCCGGGGTTCGGGTGGCTTCAGGATCATTGGGACAAGGCATGTCGGTTGCCATTGGGGCCGCATTGGCCAAAAAATTGAACAACGACGATAAACTGGTGTATAGTCTTCATGGTGATGGCGAATTGCAAGAAGGCCAAAATTGGGAGGCCATCATGTTTGCTGCTGCAAAAAAGGTCGATAACCTCATCTGCACCATTGACCGAAACGGTCAACAGATCGACGGGCCCACCGAAGAAGTGCTCTATCTGGGTGATGTGTCTGAAAAATTAAAAGTCTTTGGCTGGGATGTTCTTGAAATAGAAAATGGCAACGACCTACAGCAGGTAATCGATGGATTGAAAGAGGCAAAGAACAGAACCGGTAAGGGCAAACCGGTCGGCATCGTTATGAAAACCATTATGGGGAATGGGGTTGATTTTATGATGCATACGCATGCTTGGCACGGCAAGGCGCCCAACGATGAACAGCTAGAGGTGGCTTTGGCGCAAAATCCGGAAACATTGGGGGATTATTAGTAGTCTTATGAAACAAACCGTTTTACGCATCTTTCTCTCCGTTTTATCAAGCTGTGGTTTCATTAGCGGTATCGGTGCACAAGAAATTTCTTTTGAATTAGACTATACCGCTACCTATTTTATTCCAAAGTCCCAAGACACCATTACCGTAAGTGTTGGGCAGGACGGGGCTTTTCTCTATACTGATTCAGACTTACTTGCAAAAAGTTTTGCAAAAGAATTAGTGTCGTTTTTGCCGGCTGTCGAAAGTGCTTCAACTGAAGTAAAAACATTACTCAACCTCCAGACAAATGAGCTGCTTTTTCATATCAGAGCGGACAAAAACACAATGGTAATGAACTTTGACCTATTGAATTTTGCAAACCCGAAATCATTGGAAAAATCAGGAGGTCTTGCTCATACCCAAACTGATGAGAAGTATTTATTCAAAGGCAAAGAGTATCCAATTTTCAAAATACATCCAAGAAATGATAGCTCCGATGCTCTCAAAATTGCTTTTGACAAAGCATTTTCATTTGATTATAACAAACATATGCCTGATTTTTTGACTTTGGTATTGGGAGAGGAAATGACAATAAACGTACCCAATGGAGTCATTTTAGGCGCAGAAGATAAACATGGCAACGAGTTGATTAGACTTATTGATATAAAATCGGAAGAAAAGACCGGCAGGGTTGACTTAAACTTTATACTCAAATAAAATGAAAAAATACGTAGACCAAGGCAAAAAAGATACCCGTAGCGGCTTCGGGGCCGGCATCGCAGAACTGGGTAGAACCAACGACAAGGTGGTGGCCCTTTGTGCCGATTTGGTAGGGTCTCTGAAATTGGAGCAATTTATAGAGGACAATCCAGAGCGGTTCTTTCAAGTGGGCATTGCAGAGGCCAACATGATGGGCATTGCGGCCGGGCTGACCATTGGTGGCAAAATACCTTTTGCCTGTACGTTTGCCAACTTTGCCACGGGAAGGGTCTATGACCAAATACGGCAATCAATCGCCTATTCGGGTAAAAATGTGAAGATATGTGCGTCGCATGCCGGACTTACCTTGGGTGAAGACGGTGCCACCCACCAAATCTTGGAAGACATCGGGTTGATGAAAATGCTTCCCGGGATGACGGTTATCAACCCATGTGACTATAACCAGACCAAAGCAGCAACTTTGGCCATTGCTGAACATGATGGCCCGGTCTATCTAAGATTTGGTAGACCTAAAGTAGCCAATTTCACACCTGAAAACCAACGTTTCGAAATTGGCAAGGCCCTTATGCTCAACGAAGGCAGCGATGTAACGGTATTGGCCACCGGACATTTGGTGTGGGAAGCGATACAGGCCGCCGAGAGCTTAGAGAACCAAGGTGTTTCTGTAGAGCTAATAAACATTCATACTATAAAACCGCTAGACGAAGAGACCATTCTGACATCGGTTAAAAAGACCGGGTGTGTGGTCACTGCCGAAGAACACAACTTTTTGGGCGGTCTTGGCGAAAGTGTTGCCCGCACCCTGGGCGTGCACCACCCCGCCCCACAAGAGTTTGTGGCCACCCAAGATACTTTTGGCGAAAGTGGCACCCCAGAGCAGTTGATGGAAAAATATGGCCTGAACAATAAAGCCATTGAGAAAGCCGTTTTGAAAGTGTTGAAAAGAAAATGACATACTTTGGCACAAAACCTTGGAGTTTTTATTCTTGAAAAGACATTAAAACCCAAGGACCAACCTTGTGCAAGTTAAATCTCGATTATCGAGTTTGGTATCGTCTTTGCTACTATTCAACACGAACAAAAAACGAAACACATTATGAAGAAAACACTTTTAGTGGCGGTTATGGCCCTTATGGGCACGGCCGCGTTTGCACAAGCAGGTTCAGGATTCGGTATCAAGGCCGGACTTAATTATGCGGGCAACGGCGATTATTTTGATTCTACCCGGGATGCCTTTGAAAATCCTGATAGAAATGCAGGTTTTCACCTCGGTTTTTATGGAAAAATCGGAAACCGTATCTATTTACGGCCCGAATTGGTGTACACCAGCACTAAATCAGGCTATGATGAAGGTGAGCTTAAAATTCAGAAACTTGATTTGCCAGTACTATTGGGTGCCAAGGTAATCGGTCCATTGCATGTATTCGCTGGGCCCTCATTTCAATACCTGCTGCAAACCGATTTTGAAGCAGATCAGATCACTTTCGACAATGTTGAGAATGATTTTACGGTGGGCATGAACCTTGGCGCAGGGGTCAATCTGGGTAAGTTTGGCATCGATTTGCGATATGAACGAGGCTTTAGTGAGAATGAGATACGCTTTATCAACACGAACATCACCAACCTCAACAACGATAGGGTCGATACAAGACCTGATCAACTGATTTTGAGCTTTTCATTGAAAATTTGATATACCCTCTTTGGGAAATAAAAAAGCCCTGGCGGAAATGTCAGGGCTTTTTTTTTAACTATCGCTATCAAGATAGTCTGGTGTACCGTCACCATCGGAATCGGGAAAGGTGATATTGCCCGCTCCGTCGATTTCAATCTCATCGCGGGTAGGAATTCCGTCGTCGTCGTCGTCAGAATCCAAAAAGTTGGCAACCAACCCAACCCCTGCATTGGCCTCCGATGCGGCATCAGTATTATCATTGTATAAATAGCCATCGCCATCTAAATCTTCCATGATGGATGGTATTCCATCACCATCGTGGTCAGCGGTATTTACCGAAAACAGGTCTACTGTAAAGATTATTGGCGCATACTGCCCAATCAATCCTCTAGAGCCATTAAAATTAGCGAGACCAGAGGGCATTATGATCATACCCACTCCATAGTCGCTAACACTAAAGGTGCCATCAGCATTCACTATGGGGTCTCCACCTTCTTTGAAATTGACCATCCCTTCAGAAAATCCCCTGAAACCCTGAAGTGGTGCCTGAATTCGTGCCAAATCGAACCAAGTGCCCGTGGTAGACCCATCAAAAGAAGTACCATTGAGCAACATGCCCTCGTACCTGACAAAGGTGGAGTCTGCTACAGTTGGCGATTGGCCGATGCCCTCTCGGGCAGAAAGATAGTAGTAGGTATGCGGTACATCAAGTTCCTCGTCATTCAACGAAAACTCAAACGACGAAACGTTCACAACAGCTGATTCTACTTGATCGATCAATGGAGTTTTATCGGCATTTTCACCAGCAATGGTATCGATACGGATCTTGAAGTCAAAATCGGCAGGAGGGTTCTGAAATTCCTCGTAATTATAGAAGTGCGTCTGCAAAAACTCCCTTATCTCGGCATCATCTTCAACCGCCACTTCACTCAACGGTCTTGGAGGCAAAATCTGGACACCATCGTTATCATCATCACTACTGCAAGACCATACCAGTGTTGAAAGTACTACCGTGAAAATAAATCGCCGCATCATACAACTTTATCTTTATTGGCGCGCAAGATACAATTTTCCACTATTTTTGAGGATTGCCTTAACAAAGATTTGCAACCCTATGCGCATCGATAAATATCTTTGGAGTGTTCGGTATTTCAAGACCCGTAGCTTGGCCAGCCAAGCCTGTAAAAAAGGGCATGTAAAGGTCAATAAAACCGTTGCCAAACCTTCAAGGGAAGTCTTTCCAGGCGATGAGATAACGCTTAGAAAAAACCAAATAGACTTTCAACTCAGCATTTTAGATCTTCCGCAAAGCAGGGTTGGTGCCAAGTTGGTCGACCTCTATCGAAAAGACACTACCCCGCAAGAGGCCTTTGCGCATACCGAGCTTTTAAGGCATGCCAAAGAGCATTACCGAAAAAAGGGAACCGGTAGGCCCACCAAAAAAGATAGGCGGGACATTGAAGACTATTTGACCGACCCTGATTAATCTTTTTATATTTTTGGAACCATAATCACAAGGCATGGCAGACCGTATTCTTACCCACCAACAGATACAGCACAAAATTCGGCGTATTGCCTACCAGATCTATGAGAGCAATGTCGATGAGAAAGAAATTGTGGTGGCCGGCATTGAAGGGGGCGGTCTGCACTTCGCAAAAAAAATTGTGAAGACCCTTGAAGAGATCACAAATATCAAAATAACCCTTTGTAAAGTAACCATCAACAAAGACAATCCGCTTGAGGGAGGGGTGAAAACCTCAATAGACGAGAGCGGGTACAAAAATAAATCGATCGTATTGGTCGATGATGTTCTGAATTCTGGTTCTACCTTGATTTACGGGGTTCGCCATTTCTTGTGCACACCACTGAAACAACTGAAAACGGCCGTTTTGGTCAACCGCAACCACAAGCGGTTTCCGGTAAAGGCAGATTTTAAGGGCATTTCGCTGTCAACTTCGCTGAACGAGCATGTGAAGGTGGTGTTCAAGGCCAATAATGATGCGGTCTATCTAGATTAACACCTTGATTTCTTGGATGATTTCAGCAGGGGATTTCCCATCACAGACCACGGTATGGTCGGCACGGTCATAAAAGGGAGTCCGCTCGAACAAATGCTTTCCAATAAACTCTGGCAATGCTGCTTTTGGTAAGTGACTGACCAGTGGCCTTTCAGATTGTTCTAGAGCTATGCGGTCTACCAATTCCGGTATGGACACTTTCAAATAGATGGAAATGGCCCCACTTTTTAAAATGTTCTCCATATTGGTACTATAACAGGGCGTACCACCGCCAGTGGCCAACACCATGTCTTTGTTTTCATTTAGCAGGGAAGCTAGCACCTCGGTCTCTTTCTTCCGGAAAAAAATCTCGCCCCGCTCTTTAAATATCTCCGGTATCGGTTGCTGTATTTTTTGTTCTATGGCGGTATCCAAATCGATGAATTCAATGTTCAGGTCTTCGGAGAGAGACCTGCCAATAGTCGATTTGCCACTGCCCATATAGCCCAATAATACAATCTGCATATGCTAACTTTTTACACTTTCTGATGAATGGCAAATTTATCATTAATTCAACTTGTGAAATACAGAATAGGTGTTATATTTGCACCCGCTAACCGCAATTTTGGTTTGACCTGATAGCTCAGTTGGTAGAGCATCTCCCTTTTAAGGAGAGGGTCCTGGGTTCGAGCCCCAGTCAGGTCACTAGAGAAAAAAGTCCCGAAAAAAAATTTCGGGACTTTTCTTTTTTCCGCTTTTGTAAGCTACATAAACCATTCTGCCCAGTGTTCAGCACTCATGGTTTTGTAACATTTTCTGTTAACGGCTTTCTAAATATGATATCCTGTTCTTGCAAGGCAAGTATCACCAACCTGACATAATCTTTTATGGTTTTTTTTATGTTTTGGGGATCGGTGATATCAATGGCACCCCGCCAGATAAGTTCGCGCTCTTTGCCAACGCAAATACAGTACAATGAAGTTTCTGCATGATAAACCGTAAAATTGTCGTAATAGCCTGTTTCATAGAAAATATCTTGATGATCTAAATAATCATCGCTGAAATTACCGTACCTGTCACCAAGGCTGCCCATGTTCTTTTTGAACATCTTTCTGTTCTCAGACCCCACTATTTTGGTAAAGAGAATGGCATCGAAATCTTTGTCCAACAATTGCTGCTCAACTTCGTTCAGCTGTTCTTCTGATTGCCGTGTCTCTGTAAACTCAACATCAAACAGATCTATGCTGCGGAATGATTCTACACCACGCCGGTCAAATTCTTTCTTGAGTTCACTTTCGAACACTTCACGGGCCTCAGTGTCAGCGGTCATGCCAACCAGTAGTACCTTGTTGGCATCAAAGATGACAATATCAGGATTCTTCCAATTGCTTACCAAACTGGTAGATGAACATCCGGCAAATAAGAGGGCCATGGCGATGAAAGAAATAATTTTTTTCATGATATCGTCATATAGAGGTTTCTACTTACTTGGCAGGGCAAATCAATTCAACAGTCTTCGGCGCTTTCTTTTTTTAAGGACCGTTTTCAACAATGAAAAGATTTTTTCTTTCAATGATCGGTACCTTACAACATAACTGCCCATTTTTTTCGAGATGTTCTGATGTGATTTTTGGTAGGCCTTCTCCATCTCTGGTTGGTCGACATCATCGACCATGATCTCTAATTGGTTCTTATGTTTCTGTACTTCTTTGAAAAGAGGTATCAGGCTCTTTTCCATTTCTGAAAGCAGTGCTACAACTTTCTTGCTCTCGTCGAAAAGTTTTTCATCCAGTATGTCAAGCGTGTGGTTTTTTATCAAATCTTGAAAAAAACGCTGTTCATCACGAATAAAGTTCAACTGCATAAACCAATCTTTTGATTGTTCGTGCATCTCTTCTGCGCTGATCCATTCGAAATAGGAAATTTTTCTTGTTTTCATGGCATGTGTTTTAATAATTTGCTGCCGGTAGGGTTCTAAGCCTTTCTTTTCTTCAGAATTCCCCTGGCATAATTGAAGATTTCAGATTTTAGGATACTGAACTTTTTTGTCAGACCGTTAACCGTGGTCCGTAAATCATCATGACTTTTATGATAGCCTCCATTGCAGTCACTGTCTTTGCACTCCCACATGCCCCCAAGTTCATTTTCGTGCCTTGCCAAGGCCGCCAATAACCGGGTTCTCTCGTCTTTGAATGTCTCTAGGCGTGCAAGATAATCTTGGAGCCGCTCAAACAGGTTGGGGGTATTGGGCTCAAACACGTATGATTGCAATAGTTGTTCGATGAACATGACCTCATCATGCACAAATTGCAAATCTGATTTCCATTGCTGGGTTTCCCAATGAAGATCTTCCATCTTTCTGCTATCATATTTGCTAAAGGGAATTTTTTCCACAACCAACAATATTAAGGTTCAAAGCATAAGTTAATCCATAACCCCCTGATTAAAAATGATTTTTATCAGTAAGAGAGCATCAGGCCCACATGCCGAAGGTTTCAAAAAGTTTAGGGATGCGCACCCGCCAACCGTGCCGATCAACAATTTTTACCCTTAGGGCATCAAGTGCTGTGGGCTCGCCGTGAACCAGGAATACCTGCTCTGGAACATTTTTTATACCGCCCAGCCAATGCAGCAGGCCAGCTTGATCGGCATGTGCCGACAGACTCTGTAAATGGTGGATTTTTGCCTTTACGGGCAAAAACTTTCCGAATATTTTTAGCTCAGGGGTCCCTTCTAGCAACAGACGACCACGCGTGCCCTCTGCCTGGTAGCCGACCAAAAGCACATGGGTATTCTCTTTTTTTATCAATTGGCTGAGGTACACAAGCACCCTGCCTCCGGTGACCATACCACTACCGGCGATAATTATTTTCGGGCGGGGGTCGTCAACGGTGTTCCAGGTATCGGCGTATGAAGTGATTATGGTAACATAACGGCACATTGCCTGAAAGTCTTCGCGAGAAAGTGTATGCCATTCTCTATAATCATCAAAAACAGACAGCACGTTGGCCCCCATAGGACTATCGACAAATACCGGAATACCGGGAATCTTGTTCTTTCTGTACAACTTGTAGAGCACATACATCAGCGATTGCAGGCGCTCAATGGCAAAGGAAGGGATTACCAGATTGCCACGCTCTTGAACCACTCGGTGAACAAGGTCTGTCAGAACCCTCTCTGGGTCTTCCTGCGGGTGTAGTTGGTGCCCATAGGTGCTCTCCATGATCAGATAATCGGCCCATCTGGGCCTTTTTGGTGGGGCCAACAAATAATCGTTTTGTCTACCCACATCACCAGAAAAGACAAATCGTTTACCGTGGGCTTCAAGCTCGATAAAACAGGCTCCAATAATATGGCCCACATACCTGAACCTGAAGCGTAGATTGAGACTTAGATGTCTCCACTCATTTTTTTCGACCGCTTCGAAAAATCGGAGGGTAAATTCTGCCTCTTTCTCGGTAAAAAAAGGCATGGCCGGCGAGTGCTTGCTATACCCCTCCCTGTTGGCCCTTTCTGCCTCTTCTTCGTGAATTTTTGCACTATCGAGCAGCACAATACGTGCAATGGCCAATGTTGGGGCGGTTCCGAGAATTTTGCCCCTGAACCCATTTCTGACCAAGCGTGGAAGATACCCCACATGGTCTAAATGGCCATGGGTCAGTAACACGAAATCAATTTTCGCTACCGCAACCGGTAGTTTTTGCCAGTTGAGTTCTCGTAGTTCTTTGACACCTTGAAAAACACCACAATCTACCAGTAATTTTGTTTCAGGTGTTTCCAGGTAGTGCTTTGAACCGGTAACCTCATTGGCCGCCCCTAGAAATTTGATTTTAAGGTCCATCGCTACAGTTTAAACGGCGCAGAGCAGCTCTATTTCTTCCAAAATCTTCTCTTTTCTGGGTTCGGTAATACCCAAATGATCTAAATAAAACCTATCTCCCAACAATTGTTTACAGAGTACGATATCTCTTCCCAACAAAAATTCTTTTTCTCTTTTTGAGAGAATAGTAGAAACCGTTATGGGGTACAGCCCCAACCCATCTATACGCTCTCTAAGGCTCTCGCCTTTCGGATGGTCCCAACTCAAAAGATATAGCTCTGCACATTGCCCGTAGGCCACGGCATCTTTACTGAAGCGCGTGTTGGTGACCACCCAACCTGCGGTAAGGTTCATTAGTTCGGTTTGGTCTTTTCTTTGATACGATTCTATGTCGTTGAAACGTGAATGTATGTAAAGTGGAATCTTAACATCGCAATACCGCCCTTCATCACTATGAAATTTGCATTCCACCAATGTTTTTAGATGTTGTTGTTCGGCAACTACATCAACCTCATGGGCCACGCATACCCCAGCAAGTATTTCATTGGTTCGTACTTTATAACCAGAGTAGTGCAAAATATTACTGATGAATTTCTCAAAGGGGAAGCCGGTGGGCCCCAATTCATAAATTGCCTTTTTGAGTTTGTATTTTGAGGCCAGTACCGAGGTGTGCTTTTTGAGTAGGGAAAAAGCACGATTATAAATCTGTTGGGTGCTAATACCTTCGTAAAGCTCAGAGCTCACCTTTGCAACAATATCTTCAGCAACAAGATCACCAACCCCACTTCTTATAAGTGATTCTTTGAGCTTCTTTTTGGAGAATGGCACTTTGTCGCCTGATGATTTGACAACGTCAACGTATTCATTACTCTTTTTTTTCATGATTTGGTGGATAACGGTTCTAAGTAATTTGCAACCAACACCCTTATTTTGATGCAAAAAAATCGCGTGCCAAAGCCTTGATTTGATTATGCGTCATGCTATCGGCCTTTTGTACATTCTTTACTTTTTTTGCAAGGGCCTGATTTTTCGATTCAAGGAATTTGTTGAATTTTTGACCTGTATCGGCGGGACCAAAAATGGCTATTTCTTCAGCTTTTTCAATATAGGGAACAATATTGTTGAAATACCGCTGCATTTGATGCTTTTCACGTTCAAGATATTTGCTGTCTTGCACCACCTCTTGGGGGCCCCAACGGGTCTTGGAACGAGATCCGCCCTTTGGGTGAAAAAATTCTACCTCAGAATTGACCGTCTCAAATGCCTCACTATCTTTTGAGAGTGTGACTATATATGCTTTTTCCTTGTCTATCCAAATTCCTACTTGTTTCATATCGTTCATGTTTAATGGTTTTAGACCCTTGTGTATTTGTCATTACCTAACGGTCGGGCAATATCAAAAGAGGGGCATCCACGTAATGGGTTACATCCAAAATAACGGGTTCCCTGAACAGTTTTTCCAAAAAGAAATGTTCGTGATAGACCATGGCCAAGAGATTGGTGCCGTTTTTTGAGACAAAATCGCTAATAGTGGCCGCTTTCGAACGTTCGTTGAGCAAAAGGTGTACAATGGGCGAACGCTTTTCAAAAAAAGAAAGGAGTTTTTCTTTGTTGCCTTCTTGTTCGCTATCAAGCCGTGATTTCTCTAAGATGTGGACAATGTGTACTTCACTCTGGTGCAAATTGGCCAATTTGACAAGGTGCCCAAGATGCTTAAAATCAAATGCCTTGAAGTCAGAGACAAAGGCTATTTTGGTAAGTGGCGTATAATCAATCTGCCGGGGCACGCAGAGCACAGGGCAGTTCAGGTCGGCCTTTACCACGGCCATGGTGTTTCCGCCAAAAAAAAGTTCTTTGGCCCCCGTCTGACCTTTGGCCCCCATTACAACAATATCAATGGCATGTTCTGCTACATAGTGTTCCACCTCTTTTGCCAATTGCCCATGCCGCATCACCGTGTTGAATTGGTGGAGGTCATTCTTGCCCGCGTCACGTACCGCCCGGTGGCAGACCTCTTTTAAGCATTCGTCGACCTTACGGCACAAAAATTCTTCCAAGGTCTTGGAATCTTCGTGACCCCTGTAGTCTCTTTTCAATGGTGAATGGTGGTCATACGTGTGCAGTACATGAAACACACAGGCCTCGTTCTTATAGAGTTTGGTGGCATAAAACAGGGCGTTATAGGCATCATGTGAAAAATCGGTAGGTACTAATATGTTCAACATTGTACAACGTTTTAAGGTTCTTGGGGCATTACCAAAAAGGGTATGGTGGCATGAAAACTTATCTTTTTGATGATGGGCTCAACAAACAACCGCTCAATGAAGGTGTGCTTATTTCGCACCATGGCCAAGAGCTGTGTGCCATGCTCTTGGTGAAAACGGTTGATCGCCGTAATGATCTCTTCGCTGGGCCAATCATGGAAACGATGTGGCAAGCCTTTCAACATCTTTTGCAGTTTGACCTTGTTCTTTTTCTGATCATCGGTCAACTCATATCCGGTTGAAACGTGCATCACCTCAATGCTCGAGCTGTGCTCTTTGGCAACGTGGAAAAGCATTTTAAGGTTACCCTCATTATAGTCTACTTCATAATCGGTAGGGAAATGTATCCTTTCGATATTTTCAAAAGCCTTGTTGGGCGGAATGACCAACAATGGCACCCCCACTTTTTTCATGACATGTACCGTGTTCGTCCCCAAAAAAATCTCCTTTGCTCCCGTAGCCCCTTGGGTTCCCATCACGACAATGTCTATGTTCTCATTATTGACCACTTCTTGAACCTCATCCACTAAAGTGTTGAAAGCCGCATGGGGCACAAGGTTGTGCCTTGGGTTGGGAAACGCTTCCACAAGTTTCTTCCTGAGCTTATCCAGCCGGTTCATGGCCAAGGTCTGGTACACATCCCCCAGACCAAATTGCCCAGGACTCTGAAGAATATACTCAGCCCTATAAACAGCAGGTGTGTACGTGTGCAATAGATAGAAGGTACAGGTGCTTTTGGCATACAACTGCAACGCATACGCTATGGCGTTGTATGCATTATCAGAAAAATCGGTGGGCAATAATATTCTCAACATAACACTAAGACTTTGACTTTTTTAAAGCTAGTGATGGCATGCAGAACATAATATGATTTTGGTCAGTTTATTCAACAGAAATGGACATTTCTGCCATGTAAGCATGATCAATGTTCACTGTACTGAGTGAATGACCAAAAAGGGTACTTTACAATGAAAAGCTACTTTTTTGATGACCGGTTCGTGGGTAATCTTCTCAAAAAAACTATGCCAATAGTTGATCATTGTAAGCAGGCCTATTTCTTCGTGGTTGCCGATGTAGTCATCTAAGTGCTTGACCAAACTTTTCCCGTTGGCCACCTCCCTCAATTCGTAGGAAATGCTCTTCAATCGCTTCGACAGAAGTTCCTTTGCCGTTTTCTGGTGCTCTAAAAGTTCTTCCTCTTTGCGAATGTGCATCGCTATCACCTTTGATTGGCACAATTGGGCAATTTTCACCAAAGGCGACAGTTCAAAAGCACCGTAGATATGTTCATACCCCGTGGCAAAAAGAATCTCTTTTGGCCTTTTCAACGGAAACTCTTGGGGCACAGCTATCAATGGACAAAAATCTATGGCCTTGATTATCTTCACCGTATTGCTCCCCATAAACACCTCTTTGAGGCCAGAGGCCCCCTTGGTGCCCATAACAACATAGTCAATATTAAGGTCGACCACGGCCCTGCCAACGGCGTTCACCAGAGAATCGGCCACCGATAATTTCTTAAATTGGTGTCGTGGGTGGGTACTGCCCTCTGTAAGTTCTTTGAACACACGGTCAAGTTCGCGTTCAGCCTGTTTTTTTATGGCCCTGAAAAACCGGGTGTCGCGTGCCCTATACATCTTTGATGTCAGTGCCGATGGGCCCGCCTCATAGGCATTGAGCAAATAAAAGGTACAATCGGCATCGGCAAATAACGTAACCGCATAGCGCACGGCATGCTGTGCATTTTTAGAAAAATCGGTTGGCAGCAATATGTTGAAACCAGTGTTCATTGTTTGTTATTCGGGCAATACCAATAGGGGAACCTTTGCACTAAAAGCTACTTTCTTGACCACAGGTTCTTGGGTAAGCCCCTCAAGAAATGTGTGCTGGTAACGAACCAGTGCGATCATATCTGCACCAACGGCCTCTGTAAAATCGGTAATGGCGTTGGCGACGGTCGACTTGATTGTTTCTCTATGAAACGATTGGCCGATACCGGCCAATCGATTGCCGAGAATCTTCTTGTTCCGCTCTTGCGTTTTGGTCAACATAAACTGTTGGGCAACGTGCAACACGGCAATATTTGACTTCCAGGTCTTGGCCAGTTCAATTAAAAAACCCAAACTTCCCTTTTTAAAAAAATGGGTGAATTCAGTTGGAAAAACAACCGTTTCTAGCTTCTTGAAGTCATGCTCCCTAGGTACCGCCAGCACAGGGCATATAGCTACCTTCTTCAAAACTTTGACGGTATTGCTTCCCAAAAAAATACGTTTGGCACCCGTGGCCCCCTTGGTGCCCATTACTACTAGATCGATATCTTTTTCTGCGATGATTTCCAAAATGTTCTCTTCAAGCGCACCCGGCCGTGAAAGGGTTTCAAATTGGTGCTCGGCACTGGTATTTTGGTCTGTTAGGGCCTGTATGGTTTTTTGAAGACCTTTCTTTGAAGCCTTGTCAACGGCCTCATAGACAGTACCGGCCCTACTGGAAACATTAAGGCCCACCAGGTTCTCGATATGCGGCTCATAGACATTCAATAGGTAAAACTGGCAGGTTTCGCCCGAAAAAAGCTTCAATGCCGTGAAAATGGCGTTCCAGGCATACTCTGAAAAATCGGTGGGCAACAAAATTTGTTTCATGGCTTCACTTGTTCATCTCGGTAAATTCTGCATAACCAAAAAGGGAACCTTTGCTGTGAGCCCGATTTCGTCCACAGTGGAGCGATAGAGCATATCTTCAACAAAAGAGTGTCTTGAGTTTACCATTACCAATAGGTCTATGGCGTTTGATCGTATATAGTCCATTATGGCCTCGGCTTTGTTGCGAACGCCCGTACGCTCAAAAGACACATAGCAGTCGCAACAGGCATCCTGCAAAAAGCGCTTATTGTCCAATTGTCGGTGGCTTAAATCTTCAAAATCAGAAATATAGAGCAGATGTATCTCAGATTTAAACTGTCGGGCCAGATCGGCCAACAATTTCAGTTCCCTTCTTTTATAGGGGACCATAAAATCGGTGGGGAAGGCTATATTTTTGGGCTGACGGTATTCAAACTTCATTGGCACGGCCAACACTGGACAACTGACATACTTGAAGACCTGCACTGTATGGCTCCCAAAAGTGACCTTGCTTTTTTGGTTTTTGCCCCGTGTACCCATAACCACCAAATCGATGTTCTTTTGGTTGACCACATCGTTCACTGCATCGACCAAAGATTCAAATACACTGATCGTCTCAAAGCTGTGCTTGGGGTTGGGGGGTGTCTCGATTACATCGTCAACCAGTTTTGAAAGCTGTTCATCCACATTTTCTTTAACCATTTCTTTCCGTTGGTCAAACTCTTTTTCAGAGACATTTTTGAAGTCACCATACACCTCATCGGCATAGGCATGCAATAAGCAAAAATGGGTGCGTTCGCACCAATAGAGTTTCTCTGCAAAGTCTATGGCGTGACGTGCGTTTTTAGAGAAATCTGTGGGAATCAAGATTGTCTTCATGGCAAAAAATCGATTGTCACTTAAATGTATGGCGGTACAATTTTTTAAACTATGACATTGGTCAACTCAAAAAAAGAAGCAAATTGGTGCTACTCATGAATCACAAAAAATGGAACATTGGTATGGAAGCTAATCTTCTCTACCAAGGGGTCAAAAAGCATTTGCTGTAGAAAATTCAGGTTCTTGGCCACCATGATCATCATGTCGATATCCCTGCTTTCGACAAAGCATTGTATGGCCGCATTCACGCTTTTGTTGGTAAGGGTATGAAAACTGTTGTTTTCAGGGAAACTCTCCATCAAAAAATCATGAAGGTATTCTTGGTTCTTCTTCTGTTCACTTGTCAGAATTCCGCCCAATCTGGTCACATGCATCACCCTAAGATTCCCCTCATCGCCCAATCGGATCATTTCTGACAGCGCTTCCAGAATCTTGTGCGAATAAAAGATGTTGTAATCTGTCGGAAAAGCGATTTCCTCAGGTCTCTTGAGCGCTGCTTCTTTGGGGATGACCAAGGTGTTGTAAGGAACCTTGGTGATCACATCGCCTGTGTTACTGCCAATGATTCTCTTGCGAAGCCCAGTAGCCCCCTTGGTACCCATTACAATCAAATCGATTTTCTTTTCTTTTGCGTGCTTTTTAATGGAGTCGATGAAGAAGCCGTGATCATGAATGCCGAAGAAGTGGTGCTTTTGGTTAGTGAAGTGGTCTTCGGCCGCTTTTAAGAAATCGTTGAGCTGCTTCTTGGAGGCGGTCATTCTGGTTCCATTGGCAACCCCGGTTCCATTGCCATTGCCTTCATTTTCAGTAACAACGGCATATTCTACCAAATCGCTCACATGCAAGCAATAAAAATTGCATTCCACCTCTTTGAATAGCAATTGGGCATATTGTATTGCCTTCCATGCATCCTCAGAAAAATCAGTTGGGATTAGGATGTTCTTCATTCCATTATACACTTACCCAACAAATGTAGAGGGGTACGGTGCTCGAAAAAATGACAAATATCAGTTAGCAAACTTGTGGCCAGTGATTGCGCCCCCTTTTAGATCACCGACTGTAAGCCCTTGACATCTAAAATCTTAATGTTTCGTCCCCCCACCTCTATAAGCCCTTGCTTTTTAAAGTTCGATAGGGTTCGTATCAGGCTTTCGGTAGCAATGCCCGCCACACTGGCCAAATCGCTTCTGGCTATATTGATGGGCTGGTCGGGGCCTTTTTTAAGTATCTCGGCGAACTGCAGCAAGGTGCGCGCGGTTTTCTTGCGCACCGAACCATAGGCCATTTGAAGCAATTTGTCTTTGTATTCCGATATGTTCGATGAAAGCAATTCCATCAACTCCATTGAGACATCTTGGTTGCTTTCAACCAAATGCTTCAGTTCAGATTTCGATATTTTTGCGAGCTCTACCTCTTCAACCGCTGCGGCACTCTCTCTGTAGGTCACATTATCGATAAAGGAAGTAAGGCCCAAAAAGTCGTCAGCGTGGTGCAAGCTGGTTATCAACTCTTTGCCATCTTCATCCATACGGTAGCATTTGACAACGCCCTTTAAAATGAGAAAGACATTATTGGCATGTGCATTTTCATCAAAGATGATGGCCCCCTTTTCATATTTCTCCACAGTACCATGGTCGTCGATAAAATTTTTCAGTTGGTGCAAGGTGTGCACCCCTTCTTGGCCGCCATCGTTGTTCAATGAAGTGGCCACCTCGTTGTTGGCAAGTATCTGGGCTTTGGCAAGGCGACTTTCTATGGCACTTATAAGCTCGTCTTCTTCAAAGGGCTTGGTAAGGTAGTCGTCGGCACCCATATCCATGCCCTTTCTAACCTCTGAACGCTCGGTCTTTGCCGAAAGAAATATGAAGGGAATCTGCTGGGTCTGGGAATCTGATGAAAGTTCTTTCAATACCCCGTAGCCATCCATTTCGGGCATCATGATATCACAAACGATCACGTCGGGGGCCTCTTGCCGGGCCAAGTCTACACCAATACAGCCATTCGGTGCGGTCACCACTTCGTACCCTGAGAGTTCCAATAATTCTTCTATATTTTCCCTCAACGACAGATCATCTTCGATTAACAGTACTTTTTTCACGCGTTTAAATTTCAATAATTAATTGATAACAAGGTAATTATAAAATTGAGAATGCCCGCAACCATTTCGTTCTCGCTTTAAAAATTTTAATCATTTCTTTTGTGAATTAGCTTTAAAATTTCTTGATGCTGGTTTCATGACCCTAATTTAGAGTTTTTGTAAGGAAGCTTCAACTCAAACTCAGAACCTTCGCCTTCGGTGCTTGTAAAAGAAATATCCCCTCCCAAATTTCCGATATGCAGCTTTGCAATATTCAATCCGATACCGGTACCCTGGGTCAATAGTGCATTTCCGGCCCTGTAATAGCGTTGAAAAATGTGTTTCTGGTCATCTTTTGGTATACCTATGCCCTCGTCAATTACCTTTATCGTAATATGGCCATCTCCCTTGCTGGCCCTCAAATCGATGGTAGCATCTTCAGGGGAATATTTGATGGCATTATGGATAAGATTGGATAGTACCAATTCAAGAATTTTTTCGTCAAATTCCAAAATTATATCATCAATATCATTGGGATAAAGAATTCTTTGGCCCGTTTTCAACAACATGTTCGAATCGTACACCACCTCATTGACAACCTTGCTCAACGCAAATGAGGTGATGTTGTACTTGACCTTGCCAGACTCCAACCTTTCCACCGAAAGAAAGTCATTTAAAATGTTGTTCAGGTATTTGACCTTGGCCATTATGGTTGCCAAGTGCTTGTTCCGTTTTTCTTGCTGTTCGGTCTGGGTATATTTGGAAAGCAACATGGTAGATGTCGATATGGCACTCAACGGGGTCTTGAACTCGTGAGACACCAGTGAAAGGAATTTTGTTTTTAGTTCGCCTAGTTCCACTTCTTTTTTAAGAGACGCTTTGGCCTTTTCCTCAGCTTCTTTTCTTCGTTTTACCTCATCTCTCAATTCACTGACAGTTGTCCGCAATTCTTTGGTACGTTGTTCAATCTTTTGTTCAAGTTGAGCATTGAGTTCCCTTATCTTTGATTCCTGCTCTTTCTGTTTAGAAACATCTAAAATAAGGGCCATGATATAGGTGTTGCCATACAATTCGAAGGGGTTCAGACCAACCTCGACCGGAAATTGAGCCCCGTCTTTACGGATACCAAATAAATCTAACCCAGCACCCATACGCCTTTTTTCACTGCGTTTGAGAAATTTTTTCACATGCCCCTTATGTGCAGCATGGTATTTTGATGGAATCAAGGTGTTCAGCGATTTGCCCACAAGCTCCCCGTCTGCATATCCGAACATTTGACAGGCAGATCCATTACTAGCCACTATTAGTTGTTCCGCGTTGACCACCAATATCCCTTCAGATATCGCCTCGGTCAATAATTGAAAGATGTTACTGTTCTTCTCAAAAACCTTCATGTACCCAAAGGTACTATTAACTGATTTATATCATAACATCAAATCATCATGCTGTCGTACATTTGTATCCATAATGTAACCAAGATGGTACTTTCAAATTCACCTGAAATCAGCAACACGTTTTACCAAAAGGTTGGATGTCTGTTCTATGCCATTGCCATGGCCGATAGAACCGTACACGTAAAAGAGCTTGATACGCTCAAGAAGATTGTACGTGAAAAATGGCTGTCTTTGGATGAAACAGAAGACGAATTCGGTACCGATTCGGCCTTTCAGATAGAGATTGTTTTTGACTGGTTATTGGAATACGAAAAAGAAAGCCGTGATCGTTTTGATGAATTTGTCGATTTTTTTCACGAACATCCATCAATTTTTACCAAAAAGGTAAAAGCATTGATCTACGATACGGCCAATGCCATTGCCGGGGCTTTTTCTGGCAAAAACAAATCGGAGCTCATGCTCTTGGGCAAACTGGAATTGCTGTTCAAGAAAGACTGACCCCACTGTTAAATTCTTATGGTAAGTACAGGCACCGTTGAGCGTTTTGCCATTTTCTCCCCAATGCTTCCCTTAAAAAAATGAACCAGCCCTTTTCGGCCATGGGTGGGAATTACCAGTAAGTCGGCGCCCTGCCTTTCACAAAAGTTCATGACCCCTTCTCCAACGGAATAATCATTGGCCACGTGCACATCTATGGTTCCACCTGCCAAGGCCTTAAAAACATCTATTTTCTTTTCAATCTCTTTTGTACTCTTGAAATTATGATATGGGAGGTTGATGTACACTACCTCCATCTGGGCAGCGAACGTGTCGGCAAACGCCTTGGCCTTTTTGTAGGCATCAATGGTCTCTTCACCCAAGTGGGTCGAGAACACCATCTTTTTTATTTCGAACGAAGAATGTTCTTTTTTGATGACCAGAACGGGCACCGATGAGGTTCTAATGACCTTGTCGGTATTTGACCCCACCACCAAGGTGCCGATTCCTCCGTTTCCATGTGACCCCATTACAATAAGGTCAATGCCCTTTTCACTGGCAATTTCATCAAGCTCACTGAATATCTTGTAGTTCTGAAGCATTATCTCAACCTCTATTCCCTCTAGAAAAGGCTTTTCCAATAAAGGCCTAAAGCGTTTTTTGGCAAGGTTCATATAATATTGTGCCTCTTGGTGTTCTTGTGTTTCACTCTTGGCCAAAACCGCTTCTGAAAGCCCCAACATATGTAACACAAGTATACTGGCATTGGTCTGCCTGGCAAGATGTGCCGCTGCTTCCAGCGCGAACAATGAATGTTTTGAAAAATCTATGGGAACCAAAATACTGTTCATGCGATAACGTTTATTTTTGGCCGGGGCTAGAAGTTACCGGCAATTTTGTTAGCGGCTTCAATTGCCATTTTTTCTGCTACAACCACGTTCGATTGCTCTAATTGCGACTCATCGTTGGGTCTTAACAACCAATAGGTCTCAGTAGCCAACAAATGGCCACCTTCTTCAATAATTGTCTGTTCGAACAATTTTTGGGCCCGTTTTGTCGAGCCACTACCAATAGTTATGGCAACTACCTTTTGGCCATCGATATCTATTTGGTCTTTGATCGCCTCGACCATGGCCCGGTCAGGTGCCCAGTTGTAGGTGTTGGCACAAAACACCATCATGTCGTACTCACCAGGCAAAACATCATTCAAAGCCCGTACAGAAACTACCTGCGCACCAATGCCATTTGCCGATAAGCCCTTGGCGAACGCGGTGCACACACGCTCATCTAAATTATAAAAAGGGTCACCGTCAAAAGCAATCAATGCAATGGTAGATTCTTTGTTACCAAAGAACTGACTATAATAAGGGCCTTTTTGTTGCACATACAGGGTAAGTAGCCACCATACCAACAATATGCCCAGGACCAGCCAAAACAAAATCTTGATAAATCTCTTTACCTTTATCATAGTATCAGAATCCGAACCGATTACAAGGTAGCCAATACCAAGACCCTGTAAAATGACAATTATCATTGCCAAATGGCCTATGCCAATATATTTTGGGACCAAATAGCATTCTATGTGCCGTTCGAAAAAATGTACCGATTGCCCTTTGCGAATAGGCATAGTTCTTTTTTCCTTGGTGGCTGTTCTTTTGAATTCCTGCGGCAATGATGGTGAAAAGGTACTACCGTTGACAATCGATATAACAGAGTCGGTATATGCCTCGGCATTGGTACAGCCCGATAGCCTGTACGATGTGCATGCCCCCGTTAATGGCATATTGGACCACATACAGGTTCAAGAGGGCGATACCGTACAGCAAGGCGATGTGCTGTTTAAGATTATCGATACCAATCCCTTGCTCAATTCAAAGAACGCCAAATTGAACCTAGAACTGGCAAGGGCGAACTATGGGCCCAATTCGCCCATCTTAAAAAAGATACGGGCCGATATCGATGCCGCACGCCTTTCACTGACCAACGATTCGATCAACTATTACCGTCAAAAACGATTGTGGGAGCAGAAAATAGGGTCAAAAATGGAATACGATTCCAGAAAATTGGCCTATGAACTGTCCCAAAAAAAATTGAATCGCTTGCAAAGCGAGTATCGTAGAATGGAGAAAGAGCTCGCCATACAGTTTGAACAGGCCAAAAACACCTATATAAGTACCCAGACCAATGCCGAAGACTTTACCGTGCGTAGTAAAATCAAAGGAACCGTATACGCCGTCAACAAAGAACCCGGTGAATTGGTGACCACCTCACAACCACTGGCAGCAATTGGCAGCTCAACAGATTTTCTTATTGAAATGCTGGTCGATGAAGTCGATATCGTAAAACTACACAAGGGCCAACGTACGTTTATCACCCTAGATGCATACCCCAACAAAGTGTTTGAGGCCCATATCACCAAAATATATCCTAAGAAAGATGAGAAATCGCAGACCTTCAAAGTTGAGGGTGTATTTGATGAATCCCCAGAAACGTTGTACCCCGGTCTGGCCGGTGAAGCCAATATCATCATTGCCACCAAGAAAAATGCCCTGGTCGTTCCGAAGGCATATTTCATGGACGACTTTCATGTCTTGACCGAAGACGGGCCGGTAAAAGTAACCACAGGGCTACAAAACCTTGAGTACGTTGAAATCGTTGAGGGCCTTACCAAGGATACCGAAATTATCAAGCCTACACAATGACCAATTGGAAAGTAATCTTAGAAATTGCCAAAACACATCTGTTGACCAAGATGAAATCTACCGTAACAGCTTCTCTGGGAGTCACCTTTGGCATAGGTTCGTACATTACCTTGGTAAGCTTCATGACCGGGCTGAACCAAATGCTCGACGACCTTATACTGGATCAAACCCCACATATTAGGCTTTACAATGAAATTGCCCCCTCTGACAGACAACCCATCTCATTCGTTGATGAGTTTACAGATGCCGTGAATGTGGTACGTTCGGTCAAACCAAAACAGAACCAAGAAAAGATACACAATGCTCTTCCGATCCTATCATATCTAAAGGAAAATGAGCTAGTAAGGGGCGCCATGCCCCAGGTCAAGGCGCAAATATTTTACCTTTCAGGTTCCATAGAGCTGGGCGGCAACCTCACAGGCATCGATGTAATGCAAGAAGTGCGCCTGGCCAATATGGGCGATTACATTGTAAAAGGAAGCCCCGAGGCCCTTGAAAACAATAAAAGCGGCATACTTCTTGGGGCGGGTCTTGCCAAAAAAATGTCGGTAGATGTGGGTGACCGAATACAGGTCAGCACACCCACGGGCAATGTAACACCCTTAAAAATCGTCGGAATCTACCAAAGCGGTATCGCCGATCTCGACAACATTCAAAGTTTTGCCAATCTAAAGACCGTGCAACGCATTCTAGGTGAGGCCGAGAATTATGTGACCGATATAAACATGAAGCTGTACGATATTGGCCAGGCCCCAGACTTGGCCAAATCGCTGGAACGACAGTTCAACGTAACGGCCATTGACATTCAACGGGCCAATGCACAGTTTGAAACCGGTTCTAGCATCCGTAACCTTATTACCTATGCCGTTTCGGTAACCCTGCTGATCGTGGCCGGTTTTGGCATCTATAATATTTTGAATATGCTCATCTATGAAAAAATGAAGGATATCGCCATCTTGAAGGCAACCGGAT
The DNA here is from genome assembly GCF_000963865.1 of Flagellimonas lutaonensis. Classification (NCBI taxonomy): domain Bacteria; kingdom Pseudomonadati; phylum Bacteroidota; class Flavobacteriia; order Flavobacteriales; family Flavobacteriaceae; genus Flagellimonas; species Flagellimonas lutaonensis. The sequence goes on along the minus strand of NZ_CP011071.1, from coordinate 2,487,844 downwards.
TCTCGGGTACCGATGTACAGATGATCTTTATGAGCCAAGCGCTCATTATCGGTATCATCGGTGGGATATTGGGACTTTTTATAGGGTTCTTACTCTCTAAGACCATAGACAACTTGGCCTTTGAGACCGAGGCATTGCCCACCATTACCACCTATCCCGTAAACTATAACGTTTTCTATTATGTGGTGGGTATAACCTTTGCGCTTATATCGACTTTTGTAGCGGGCTACTTCCCCTCGGCCAAAGCCAAACGAATTGACCCCGTACGAATTATCAGGGGCACCTAATTTTTGAAGGATGGATTTGGTGTTGGAAACAAGGCATATCAACAAATACTTTAAAAACCCGGTGCTCTTTCACGTGCTGAAAGACATCAGCTTCGGCATCAAAAAGGGTGAATTTGCCTCCATTATGGGCAAATCAGGGTCTGGAAAATCTACACTGTTGTACATTCTTTCGACCATGGACACCGATTACGAGGGAAAACTTTTTCTCAACGGGGAGATGGTGAGTGGAAAACCACATTCAGAATTGTCCAAGATCAGAAACAAGCACATCGGTTTTGTGTTTCAGTTCCATTACCTTCTCTCTGAGTTCAGCGTGCTTGAAAACGTGATGCTTCCTGCTAAAAAACTGGGCGCCAAGACCAATGGACAGATCGAACACGATGCCATGGAAAAACTACGTATGCTCAACATACCACATTTGGCCAATAAGCGGGCCTCTCGTATTTCTGGCGGTGAAAAACAACGGGTTGCCATTGCTAGGGCCCTGATCAACGACCCCGACATTCTTATGGGCGATGAGCCTACCGGCAACCTTGACAGTTACAATGCCGAGAACGTGTTCAATATTTTCAAGGACTTGAAGGAAACCCAAAATCTGTCGCTGTTGGTGGTGACCCATGATGAGGATTTCGCAAAACGAACGGATCGGATCATTCAGATGGAAGATGGCAAAATTCTTACATGAGCAATGTTCCCCGTCCACTTTTTAAATTGGATTTCAAGCATCGTCCATGAAAATAAATATGATTCAAGTAAAAATACTTTTCTATATTTGCCATCCCAAAAAATGCCCACGTGGTGGAATTGGTAGACACGCTACCTTGAGGGGGTAGTGTTCGAAAGAACGTGCTGGTTCGACTCCAGTCGTGGGCACTTTACCTTTTTTGATTTCCTTGATTTTCAGCACTTCACTTCCTGTCAAATTTTCCAATTACCAAAAAATTAACGATACCTTAGGGCTGTTACGTTGATTTAATTGTAAATTTGTTTAACTTTTTTAGAAAAAAAATGAACAATGTAAAACAATCGTTCAGTATCAGGGATATGGAAAATCTCTCTGGAATAAAGGCACATACCATTCGTATATGGGAGAAACGCTATAATCTGTTCAAGCCTGAAAGAACCAGTACCAATATTCGTACCTATAGCCTGGCCAGCCTTCAAAAACTATTGAACATTACCCTACTATACAACAATGGATTTAAGATTTCGAAAATTGCAAAAATTCCCGAAGAGCAAATACCTGAAAAGGTTCATGAAATTATTGCCAATACCAGTGAAAACAGCCATGCCATAAACGCCCTCAAATTGGCCATGGTAAATTTTGACCAAAACCTTTTCTACGAAACGTATAATTCACTGCTGGCCGAGAAGTCGTTCAAGACGGTGTTCTATGAGGTCTTTATTCCACTTTTGACCGAATTGGGGCTCTTATGGCAAACTGATACCATAAGTCCGGCGCATGAGCACTTTATCACCAATTTGATCAAACAGAAAATCTATGTGCACACCGAAAAACTGCAGACGAAACCCCCTACGAGGCATGACAAGGTGTTTGCCCTATTTTTACCTGAGAACGAAATCCATGAGATCGGGCTGTTGTATGTGAACTATGAAATACTGCTCAAAGGCTACAAGACAATTTATCTGGGCCAGACCATGCCCCTTGAAAATTTGTCTGACCTACTGAAATATTACGATAATCTATGCTTCGTTTCGTATTTCACAGTCTCGCCCACAAAAGATAGATTGGAAAAATATATTGCAGATTTTTCAAATAACCTCAACCGCCATGGCGAATCAAGGCTTTGGGTGTTGGGGAGACAGGTACGGCAATTGGAGCTGAAAGAACTTCCACCCGTGGTCACCATATTTGAATCGATAGAAGAACTGTCAAAATCGCTTTAGAATCCCAACAAATGAAAAAAGCTGTTGTTATCGGTTCAGGGTTCTCATCATTGTCATGTGCCTGCTATTTGGCCAAAAACAACTTTGACGTCACCATTTTAGAAAAAAATGCGACGGTCGGCGGTAGGGCCAGACAGTTCAAAAAAGACGGTTTCACCTTTGACATGGGCCCTAGTTGGTACTGGATGCCAGATATTTTTGAAAACTTTTTCAACGATTTCGACAAGAAGGCTTCAGACTATTACCAGCTTGACAAACTCGATCCGGCCTACAAAGTATTTTTTTCAGATGACCAAGTAACCATTGGCGATAGCTTGGATAAAATTTGTGAAGAGTTTGAAAGGTTGGAAGTCGGTAGCAGCAATGAGCTCAAAAAATTTATGGCCAAGGCCAAAAAAAATTACCAAATCGCCATCAACGATATTGTGCTAAGGCCGGGGCAATCGCCCTTTGAACTGGTGACCCCTGAAACCATTATGCGGGTTGATCAATTCTTTAAAAACATTAGTCAAGAAGTCAGAAAAAGGGTAAGCGACCCAAAATTGATTTCAATACTGGAATTTCCTGTGCTTTTTTTGGGCGCTAAACCCAGTAAGACCCCATCGTTTTACAGTTTTATGAACTATGCCGATTTTGGCTTGGGCACGTGGCACCCCAAGGGCGGAATGTACGAAATCGTAAAGGCAATGACCGCTTTGGCGCATGAACTGGGTGTTGGCATCGAAACGAACAGCCCGGTTGATAAAATCAATGTAGAGAATGGCAAAGTAATCTCTGTTACGGCAAATGGAAAAGATATTGCATGTGATATGGCAATCAGTGGTGCAGACTATAGCCATACCGAAACCCTACTCGATTCTCGGTACCGGCAATTCTCAGAAACGTATTGGCAAAAAAAGACCTTTGCCCCCTCAAGCCTGTTGTTCTATGTGGGCTTCGACAAAAAACTACGTGGAATAGGCCACCACAACCTATTCTTCGACACCGATTTTGACGAACATGCAAAAGAAATCTATGACCGGCCACAATGGCCAACAGAGCCCTTGTTCTATGCCAATTTTCCATCGGTGACAGATGACAGTATGGCTCCAAAAGGATGCGAGACTGGATTTTTCTTGATACCCATTGCTCCCGGACTTGAAGATACCGAAACCCTACGTGACCAATATTTCGACATCATCATCGACAGGTTTGAAAAACGCACCGAGCAAGAAATCAAGAATAATATTATATTTAAGGAGAGCTTTTGCGTAAAAGACTTTATCAAAGACTATAATTCTTACAAGGGCAATGCCTACGGAATGGCGAATACACTGCGGCAGACCGCCTTTCTTAGACCTCCCTTAAAAAGTAAGAAGGTCAAGAATCTGTTTTTTACAGGTCAATTGACCGTTCCGGGGCCCGGCGTACCACCAGCTCTGATATCGGGAAAATTGGTTTCAAATCTCATTACCAAACAATACAGTTAATACATGAAGGCAATTTTTGACAAGGTCTCATACCAATGCAGTAAAACGGTCACAAAATCGTATAGCACATCGTTTTCGCTGGCAACCAAAATGTTGGGCCCCAACATTAGATCGCACATTTATAATATTTACGGCTTTGTCAGATTTGCCGATGAAATTGTCGATAGCTTTCATGACTATGACAAGAAAGAACTGCTGAACCATTTTGAAGAGGACCTCGATAAGGCACTTTCCCAAAAAATCAGCCTAAACCCAATACTCAACGCCTTTCAACATACCTACCACCAATATGGTATTCCGCGACATTTGGTAGATGCCTTTATGCGCAGTATGCGGATGGATTTGACCAAAAAAGAGTATGCCACCGAGAATGAGTACAGAGAATACATCTATGGTTCGGCAGATGTGGTCGGCCTCATGTGTCTTTGCGTATTTGTAAAGGGCGATAAAGAAAGGTATGGTGAATTGAAAGAGTCTGCCATGGCTTTGGGCTCTGCCTTTCAAAAGGTAAATTTTTTGCGCGACCTAAAAGCAGATTTTGAAGATCTGAACAGAACCTACTTCCCACACATCGACCTGGCCAAGTTGGATGAAGTTTCAAAAAACCGTATTGTCGAGGAAATACGTGATGACTTCAAAAAGGGGCACGCCGGTATTGCCAAATTACCGAACGACTCTAAATTTGGGGTGTACACGGCATACAAATATTACAGCAAACTATTGGACAAGTTGGTGAAAACACCTCCTTTGGAAATAAAAAACACCCGAATTCGGGTGCCCAATTATCAAAAATTTGGGCTATTGGCTACATCATATGTCAGTTATAAATTGAATTTGGTATAAGCATGAAAACACTGATTTGGATAGTTATTTTTCTGGCAACTTTCTCTTTTATGGAGTTCATGGCATGGTTTACCCACAAATACATTATGCATGGTTTTTTATGGAGCCTGCACAAAGATCACCATAAAAAAGACCACGATTCATGGTTTGAACGGAACGATGCCTTTTTTCTATTCTATGCAGTGGTGAGCATGGTCTGCTTCTATCTTGGTGCCCAGACCGAATTCTGGTATGGCTGGCCGCTTGGCTTTGGAATTTTGGCCTATGGCATCGCCTATTTCACGGTACACGATATTTTTATACACCAGCGGTTCAAGATATTCAGAAATGCCAACAATTGGTATGCGCGCGGTGTACGCAGGGCCCATAAAATGCACCACAAACATTTGGGCAAAGAAGACGGTGAGTGCTTCGGTATGCTGGTAGTGCCTTTCAAGTATTTTAAAAAGAACTACTCTTCCAAGAGTTCTTCCAAAAGATTGTGAACCACGCTTGAGTCCCAATCGGCAATTTCGTTTTCATGGATCACAATGTAACCGTTCTTGTCGATTATGTATGAAGAAGGTACCTCTTCAACATCTATTGGTGTCTTTTCACCAATTATCAAATAAGTGACCGGAAAGGTAAACCCCTGCTTTTGCATGAATTCTTCGACCGGGGCCCTTTCTTCATTGGTGATTATGTAGAAATCAAGCTTTCCCCGGTACGCATCATACAGCTTTTGCACGCTGGCCAATTCTGCTTCAGAAGGCAACCGCCAAGATGCCCATAGATTGATGAAAATCACACGACCCTTTGACTTTTCAAAATTGAAGAAGTTCCAATCCGCATCTTTCAGCTTCCAATCGTAGTCGGTTATCTGCTTCCTTTCAGCCTTTTCAATTATTTTGGGTGATGTGGCAAAGATCCTGTTCAGCCAAATTTTTGAATAATGCCCTAAGGGCGTAACAAAGAATGATACAACAAAAAGTATGAGCAGAAGGTTGAGAAAGGTCTTTTTTTTGAATTTCATGCACTCACATTTTCAAAATGAAAGGGATTGTCCAAAAAAAGTCCTTTAATGGCTTCTATGGGAAGCAAATTGTTACGATAACCTGTGTTGGCCCAAGAAATAGTGACACCTTTCGGCCACAAAGCGATAATAACTGACTTATTTTGGACAACCCCTTAATTCAATATTTTGAATGCACTACGCATTCTGCCTTTTGATCAAGTTCAACGCCGATCCTTCTTTGAACCATGCGATTTGGGTGTCGTTGTATGAATGGTTCGCCATGATAATATCTTTGCTTCCATCATCGTGCACCACTTCTATGGTCAACGGCTTGTCTGGTGCAAATGAGTCGATATCCAAAAAGTTGAAGGTATCGTCTTCTTGAATTTTGTCGTAATCACTTTCATCGGCAAACGTCAGTGCCAACATACCCTGTTTCTTAAGGTTGGTCTCATGTATTCTGGCAAATGATTTGACCAATACAGCAGCCACGCCCAAATGTCTGGGTTGCATGGCCGCATGCTCACGGGACGATCCCTCACCATAATTATGGTCGCCCACCACTATGGTCTTGATCCCTTTTGCCTTGTAGGCCCTTTGTGTATCGGGCACGCTACCATACTCACCGGTCAACTGGTTCTTTACAAAATTGGTTTTCTTGTTAAAGGCATTGACCGCACCAATCAAGGTATTGTTCGAAATATTGTCAAGGTGCCCCCTGAAACGAAGCCATGGCCCTGCCATGGAAATATGGTCAGTGGTACATTTGCCATACGCCTTGATCAACAATTTCATGCCTTTTAATTCTTCGGGTTTGATAGGCTCAAACGGTTCAAGCAACTGCAAACGCTCAGAATCTTTGGCTACTTTGACCTCTACACTGCTACCGTCTTCTTTGGGTGCAATATAGCCGGCATCTTCAACAGCGAAGCCCTTTGGCGGCAGTTCGTAGCCCCTTGGCTCATCTAACATTACCTCTTCCCCATCTTCATTGATCAATTTATCGGTCATGGGGTTGAAATCAAGCCTACCGGCGATGGCAATGGCCGTGACCAGCTCTGGAGAGCCCACAAAGGCCAAGGTGTTCGGGTTACCATCGGCACGTTTGGCAAAGTTTCTATTGAACGAGTGAACGATGGTGTTTCGGGGCCCATTGGCCGCCTTATCACCATATCGGTCCCACATACCAATACATGGCCCACAGGCATTGGCAAATACCGTGGCCCCTATCTTGTTGAACGTATCTATAAACCCGTCGCGCTCGATGGTATAGCGAACCTGCTCTGAACCGGGAGTGATGGTAAAATTCGATTTGGTTTTCAGATTCTTCTCAGAAACCTGTTCGGCCAAGGAGGCAGCCCGTGAAATATCTTCGTATGATGAATTGGTGCATGAACCTATGAGCCCATATTCAACATTCAGCGGCCAGTCGTTCTCTCTTGCGGCCTCTCCCATTTTAGAAATAGGGGTAGCCAAATCTGGAGTAAACGGCCCGTTCAAATGGGGCTCCAAGGTATCCAAGTCGATTTCAATGACTTGGTCAAAGTATTTTTCTGGGTTTTCATACACTTCGGGATCGGCGGTCAAATGCTCTCTTACCTCTCGGGCGGCATCGGCCACATCGGCACGATCGGTGGCCCGTAGGTATCGGTCCATAGAATCGTCATATCCGAAGGTTGAAGTAGTGGCCCCCACTTCAGCACCCATGTTACAAATGGTGCCCTTACCCGTGCAAGACATTGAGATGGCCCCTTCACCAAAATATTCGATGATGGCTCCTGTGCCACCTTTTACGGTAAGAATATCGGCGACTTTCAAGATGACATCCTTGGGGGCAGTCCATCCTGATAGCTTTCCTGTCAGTTTCACCCCGATCAATTTCGGAAACTTGAGCTCCCATGGCATTCCGGCCATGACATCCACGGCATCGGCACCACCAACACCGATGGCCACCATACCCAATCCGCCAGCGTTCACCGTGTGCGAATCGGTTCCGATCATCATTCCCCCCGGAAACGCATAATTTTCTAAAACCACTTGGTGGATAATACCTGCACCGGGTTTCCAAAATCCGATTCCATATTTATTTGAGACCGACTCCAAAAAATCAAAGACCTCGTTACTGGTTTCATTGGCCCTCTTCAAATCGGCCTCGGCCCCAACCTTTGCCTGAATCAAGTGATCACAGTGGACAGTGGTTGGAACGGCGACCTTGGGCTTGCCCGCATGCATAAACTGAAGCAGGGCCATTTGGGCCGTAGCATCTTGACACGCCACACGATCGGGTGCAAAATCCACATAATCCTTGCCCCTGGTAAAAGCCTTTGTGGGGTTTCCTTCCCATAAATGCGAATACAAAATCTTTTCTGCCAAGGTAAGGGGTCTTCCCACCAACTTTCTCGCTATTTCTACCCTTTCACCCATGGTAGAATAAACGTTTTTGATCATGTCAATGTCAAATGCCATTTTTCAATAGAATTTTTAGATTACAATTCGATAAAATTACAAAATAGAAACGGGCTTTGAAACTATAGCCGTACTGTTTAATGCGCTTTTTTACAGTTGTCAAAAAACGGCGCCGCTATTTAACTCATTAAAACTTTTTGAAGCTGAAAAATGAGACTTTATAACAGACTTTCTATGATTTCTTCTATGGAGATGCCCTCTGCCTCGGCCTTATAGTTTTTAAGAATTCTATGGCGCAATATACCGGGCGAAACAGCCTTTACATCTTCGATGTCTGGTGAGAACTTACCAGAAACGGCTGCATGGGCCTTGGCCCCCAAGACCAGATTCTGCGAAGCCCTGGGCCCTGCGCCCCAGTCGATATAGTTTTTTACAAAGTCTGAAGCTCCCTCAAGTGTGGGGCGTGTTTTGTTCACGAGCTTGACCGTATAGTCGACCACGTTATCGGGTACCGGTATACGTCGTATCAGTTGTTGCACATCTATGATGGCATCGGCACTAAAGAGCGTGTTGAGCACCACCGAACGGTCTGAGGTGGTAGCCTTGACAATGTTGATCTCTTCTTCCACAGAAGGATACCCCAATTTGATCGCAAACATAAAGCGATCTAACTGGGCCTCTGGCAACGGATAGGTGCCTTCTTGCTCAATGGGGTTTTGGGTCGCCAATACGAAGTAGGGCGATTCCAGTTTATGTCGCTGTCCAGCAATGGTCACGGCACGCTCTTGCATGGCCTCCAACAATGCGGCCTGTGTTTTTGGAGGGGTCCGGTTGATTTCATCGGCCAGAATAATGTTGGCGAAAATCGGGCCCTTTATGAATTTAAAATTACGGTCTTGGTCAAGGACTTCGCTACCCAAAATATCACTGGGCATTAAGTCAGGTGTAAACTGTATGCGCTTAAAATCAAGCCCCAAGGTCTGGGCAATAGTATTGACCATCAGGGTCTTGGCCAAGCCGGGCACCCCAATAAGCAACGAATGTCCGCCTGTATAGATAGACAGCAAGATTTGGTCAACGACCTCATCTTGCCCAATTATTACCTTACCAATCTCGTTTTTAAGTGCCTTGTGTTTTTCAACAAGGTTTTTGATAGCAGCTACATCAGACATGCATTATTCTTTTAACCAGTTGTTGGCAAAATTGCAGTCTTTGTTTTCTGGATCTACGTGTATGTAGGTATCTTGAATGTGCTCGGCCATCCATTTTTTTATGGCCTTCAGCTGTTTTTCGCGTAGGGCCAATTCTTGGATTTTTATATAGTCTTTTGCAAAGTCGGCCACATGCTCATCGTAGCGGTTCGAGATTTTCATGATCTTGAATTTGGGAGGCCCTCCCCTAGGGTCATCTTCACGAATGGGTTTCGATATTTCTCCATCTTTCAAATCCCTGACCTGGTTGTAAAGGGCGGGATCCATTTTTGTGAGTTCAAACCTTGAATCGAAATTGATCGGGTTCCTTAAGAGGCCTCCGTCAAACTTGGTTTCCTTCTCATCAGAAAAGTTACGCGCGGCATCGGCAAAGGTGTACTTGCCATCAAGAATATGCTGACGTATGGTATCGAGCTCTTTGACCGCATCTTTGATGGCCTCCTCAGAAATTTCGGGTATCAACAAGATGTGCCGAACGTCGCGTTCTTGCCCCCTAATTTTTTCAACCTTTATAATGTGGTACCCAAACATGGTCTCGAAAGGTTCTGAAATCTCGCCCTCTTGTAGGCTAAAGGCCACATCTTTGAACTCTTTTACAAAAGGGGTCTCTTTGGTCATGCCCGGATATAGGCCGCCCCTTGATTTCGAACCGGGGTCTTGTGAGTACAAGATAGCCTTTACATTAAAACTGGCGTCATTTTCCTCGATATCTTGCTTGATACCCTTTAACCGGTCGATCACCCTTTGCTTTTCTTCTTCAGAAGCCTTTGGTTGTTTCACAATCTGGGCAATCTCAAGCTCGGCGCCAAAAACGGGGCGTTGGTCTTCGGGAATCTTGAAAAAGAATTGCCTCACCTCTTCGGGGGTTACCTCAATATCTTCAACGATCTTGCTCTGCATTTTTTCAGAGAGCATTCGCAGTTTATTGATTTCAAACAACTCTTTGCGAAACGATTCCAAATCGGGCTTTTTGTAATACTTCAGCATTTTTTCGATGCTGCCGATACGCGACACCAGTTCATTGATCTGCGCATCGCTTTGTGCGTTCACTTGGTCGTCTGATACCAAAAGGCTGTCTTGTACAGCTTGGTGGGCATAAAGCCTATCTTCCATCAATTTGCCCAACAGTTGGCAATGGGTAATATCTTCTGTAGAGGCCCCTTGACTGCGCAGATCGATCAATGTTTTCTCGATATCGGAATCAAGGATCACATAATCGCCCACTACCGCAGCAATGCCATCGACCTTTACCTTGGTGCGCGAACCATCGGATTCATTTGTCACCTGTGTCTCTGGTGCGTCTTGGGCCCGAGTGGCCAACAAGCCAAAAACGACCGCCAAAAACGGCAACAGTCGGTGCTTATCTATAAAGTTCAAATTCATTCTTTTTGATCGCTTCATCTATGATTTCGGTTTCAATTTTTTTGATTTGCTCCAATCTTCTTCTGTTTAGGATGATCTGTTTGATGTTTGGGGTGATATATGATAGGGGAGCCACTTCATTTTCTTCCAAAACATTTGTGACCTTTCCCAAATATACCCCTAAAGAATCCTGTAGTTCAAAAAATTGTGATTTTTTTAAGTACCTATCCTGATTGTCCGAACTAAGGGGCGCTATTTGCCAAATTACCTTAGAGGCATCTACCCATACAGAATCGTTAAGGTGCAATTTTTTAAACTGTACGGCAATTGAATCCAAATATATCTGGTCTTCATTGGTAAAATTTCTAAGCCTTTTCTCCACCTCGTCTTTGTTCAAAAACTGGTTGGGAAGCATTACAAATCGAAGTTGTACCAATTTTTCATTCAACCTAAAGTTCTCCTTTTGATTTTCGTAAAAATTTTTAAGTTCTGTATCGCTTATCAACGTATCGCTCGACTGCTCGACAAGCAGGTTTAGATAGGCTCGGGTGTATAAATCTGTGCGATAATCATCCACCAATTTATCAAATAGTGCCAATTGATCTTCAGGAAGGTTGATTTTGGCCTTAGACATTAAAAGTTGTTTGGCCGCCCACTTATTGATGTAGTTGACCACAAAGGCGGCACTATCTTGTGGTGAAAGTCCTTTGTCCAATAAAGGAGCAATGTCTTCATGGTACAAAAATGCTTCCCCGACCCTTGCTAGGGGTTCGTTTTCTTCCTTATCCCTCAAAAAAGAACCACAGGAACCAACAAGAATCAATAACCCCGCAAAAACAAGCTGTCTTTTGTATATTTTGGCCAGGAATTGCATTGGGCAAAAATAACAATAACTTCATCCTGAACAAGCAGTGTCCCTTTCATTAACAGATTTTTAGTAGGCGGCACAAATCAATATTTTAGTACATTAGATACCTAAACCAATACCGATGAAGTATACTACCGAGATTACAGTTGACCTGCCCCGTGACGAATTCATCAAAAAGCTCGACAATCCTGAAAACATGAAGCATTGGCAGCGGGGGCTTGTGAGCTACGAGCAACTTTCTGGAACACCCGGTGAAGAGGGGGCGAGAATGAACCTTAAATACAAGATGGGAAAGCGAGAGCTTGAAATGGTCGAGACAATCATCAAACGAAACCTGCCCGAAGAATTTCATGTGACCTACGATGCCAAGGGCGTGCACAACATACAAAAAAATTATTTCAAGGAGGAAGACGGAAAAACCCGTTGGATATCGGAAAGCGAATTTCAATTCTCTTCGCTGGGCATGAAATTAATGGCCTTTTTAATGCCTGGGGCCTTTAAGAAACAGTCGATGAAGTATGCCGTCGATTTTAAAAATTTCGCCGAAAAAGGTATTTCAGTACTTGATGACCAATAACGATGGAAGATTCAGTGGATCAAAAGATCAAACTTATTTGGGATTTTAGAGGACCGGCCGCTGCCAAAACGGCCGAACACCACCAAAAACACCTGGCCGAGTTCATCTTTCACGAAAAACTCAACAACGATATCACAGGGTTCACGCATTTCAGCGACATGCACAGCATGGCCTATATGGTCGTCAATAAGATAGAAATGAAAAAGGTTCGTGATGCCTTGAAACCCCATAGAGGAGAAGTGTATGAAGAAAACTGAACAACTTTCGCGCTCAATCTTTCTCTTTGTCGCGGTTGGCCTTTTGTTCCTTAGCTGCACCCAAAACCAAGCTGTAAACCCTTTAGAGCAAGCTCTGGCCTCCGCTGATGGGAGAATCAAAAGGGTGATGGACAGTCTTGACCAATACGAGCTACAAATTCGCTACACCCAAATTGACCGCTTCGGCGATAGCATAGTCTTTACCGATTATGATTTTCAGGTTGATGAAAATGCCTATTTCTACCCTGCCAGTACCGTCAAGTTTCCGGCAGCGGTGGCCGCACTTGAAAAACTGAACGAAATCGATTCTTTGGACACGGATACCCGTTTTTATGTTGAAGGCGACTCTGTCGAAACCACTTTTTCTGAGGCCATTTTACAAATTTTCACAGTCAGTGATAATGTTGCCAACAACCGTTTGGTTGAATTTTTGGGGTTTGACGATTTGAACGGTCGCATGCGAAGACGGGGGGTAAAGCCCATTCGAATCGCACACCGGCTCTCAACCGATAATGCCGACGAGGTTACGACAAAACCGTTGGTCATTTATTTGAATGACAGTACCACCGCTACCACCAAACCCATTACCAGCGGTGCACCCCGGCCCCTTGAACTAATGGAGATAAAAAAGGGAACCGGGTTTTATGTACAAGATTCGCTTCACAGGGGGCCTTTCGATTTCGGACTGAAAAACTACTACCCGATCACCGCACAGCACGCTTTGTTGAAACGGATAGTTTTTCCGGATCAATTCATAAGCGAAGAGCGGTTTAACTTAAGTGAATCGCAACGTGGGTTTCTACTAGATGCCATGCAGTTACTGCCCCAAGAGGTGGGGTACGACTCTGAAGAATATTATGACAGTTATGGCAAATTCTTCATTTATGGCGATAAAAAAGAGACCATGCCCGACCATGTCAGCATTTACAACAAGGTTGGCTATGCGTATGGCACGTTGACCGACTGTGCTTACATACACGATGAAAAGAACAAGATTGAGTTTATGGTCACCGCCACCATATTGGTCAACAAAGATGGCATATTCAACGACAATGTTTATGAATATGACGAAGTGGGCATACCTTTCTTGGCCCAATTGGGCCGTGAACTTTATCATTATGAATTAAACCGAAAAAGATAATGGAACAGCTACGTTTTGACCAGTTCACCAAAAAGATCTATATAAAGGCGCCGCTCCAAAAATTATATTGGTGTTGGGCCACAAAGGCCGGTATTGAAACTTGGTTCTTGAGAAAAGCCGTTTATACCGCTTCAGATGGCGACACCAGAAAACCAGATGATTTCATACAATCGGGCGATACCTATACTTGGGAGTGGCACAATTGGGACGGTCAGGAAAAAGGAACCATATTGCAGGCCAATGGCAAAGATTTTTTAGACTTTTCATTTGCAAATGACGTGTGCAAGGTCTCTGTGAAACTCGAAGAAAAAGAAAGGGCCACACTGCTCACTTTAAAGCAATATGACATGCCCACCGATGAAGAGACCAAAATGAACATTTATAATGGGTGTAGTTGCGGGTGGACCTTTTGGCTGGCCAATCTAAAAGCCTATCTAGAGCATGGCATCGTCCTGAATGAAACCGAGTTTGACCTTACCGATATTCCCCAAGCGGGGCACGTTTATGTGAACATGTAAAAACAGAAGGCACCGCCGAAGCGGTGCCCATCAACCAAAACAAAAATCAAACAACTTATTTGGGCATGACCACGTCTTCAATTACGTGAATCACCCCATTGGAGGCCATTACATCGGTTTGTGCTATTTTACTATAATTGCCGTGGGCATCTTTTAGGTAAATTCCACCATTTTTGCTCATGGCTGTCAATTTGGCGCCGTTCAACGTAGTAAGCGTTGCCTTGCCACCACCAGACTCAAGGGCCGCCGCCACATCTTTTGCCTGCAGCTTCCCTGACACAACATGATAGGTCAAGATAGCAGCCAATTTATCTTTATTCTCTGGCTGCAAAAGGGCGTTCAGCGTATTTGAATCAATTTTTTCAAATCCCGCATTTACTGGGGCAAATACCGTAAAGGGGCCATCCCCCTTTAAGGCGCCTACCAGATCTGCCGCCTTAAGGGCGGTCACCAGCGTTGAAAAGTCATCTTGTGAAACAGCCATGTCCACAATGTCCTTTCCCTTTTGGGCCATTGTGATTTGGGCAAATAGAAACAAGGTAATCGATGAGATAATTAGAGCTACTTTTTTCATTTTTATTGTTTTTAGATTTAGAAATAAAATGTTGCGCGCTTTCCAATATTTACACAGGATATACACCAATGGATGAGCGCAGCGTATTTTTATCATATCTTTAACATTGTATATGTCGAAGCTCCCAACTGACAATGATCTTATGACCCGCCTTGCCAATGGCGACAAGCAAGCCTTGTATATAATCTACGACCGCTATGCACCGGCGCTCTATGGGGTTATTTTACGTATGTGCCGAAATCGGGTGCAGGCAGAAGACCTTTTACAAGAGAGTTTTGTAAAGATTTGGCAAAATGCCCATCGCTATGACCGCACCAAAGGGCGATTTTATACCTGGGCCTACAGAATTGCAAAAAATATAGGCTTAAATGCATTGCGAAAACCAATGCCGCTCATCCAAAATGAGGATTTGAGTGTACATAGTAATAAAGAGGATGCAACAACCATCGATTATACTGGACTGAATGGAGCTCTAAAAAAGTTAGAGCCTCACCACCAAAAAGCTATTGAACTGGTATATTTCAGAGGTTATACCCACCGTGAGGCTCACGAAGAAATGGATGTACCGCTGGGCACATTCAAGTCATATGTGCGGCAGGCCTTGAAGCTGCTTCGCGAAAGCTATGGCACCGAGCTTATGATAACATGGTCAATCTTACAAATTTTGGCATGATGGATAAGAAAAGGATACATGAGGAAGGATTGTTGGAAAAATATCTGTTGGACGAACTTTCAGAAAACGACAGAATATTTGTCGAAAAGGCCATTGCAGACGATGTCGATTTAAAGCAGCAATTTATACAGTTGGAAGCTGATTTTGAAAAAATGGCGTTTGAGAATGCCATTGTTCCCGACCCAAGGGTGAAAACAATGTTGCAAAAACGTCTAGAGGAACCAAAAAAACTCATATACTATCGTACCCCGCTTATGATAGCCGCCGGCTTGGCCTTGCTTTTTATGCTGACAACTTTTTTAATGTACAACCGATGGCAAGAATCTCAAGAACGCCTCAACTTGTTGCAGACCCAGACCAATAGTCTGCAAGAGCGATTGGTTGTTTTGGAAGAAAACTACCAAACCACCAATGAGCGTTTACAACTTATCAATGCGCCGAGCACCGTACCCTTTCTTCTTAAAGGTCAAGTTCTTGACCAAGACGCAAGGGCCGTTGCCTATGTGAACCATCAAAACAAGTTGGTAGTGGTAAACCCAAAAGGATTGCCACAATTGCCCGAAGACCAGACCTACCAGATGTGGGGCGATGTTGACGGTGAAATGATCAGCATGGGGCTGCTCCCTACAGATAAAGACTTGGTAATGCTTAAATATATTGATAAGGCTGAATCTTTGAACATTACCATTGAGCCCGCTGGAGGCAATGACCACCCAACCGTCGAAAAACTGGTGTCATACGTAACAATGTAGGGTGGCCATTGCCGTTATAGGCTATTCTAACCAACCAAGATGGCGCCTTCAGGTTGAAAATCAGAAGAAAGCAGCACCTCATCAAAATCGATGCCTTCAATGGGCTTCAACCGCTCATTGGTGGCATCCCATTCAATTCTTCTTCCAAGCTTCCATGAAAGCCCGGCCATATGGGCCGAAATCGCTTCCTCAAAACCTTCCTTGATGCCGCAGCTGACCTTACCGCCATTTTTGATGACACTCAACCATTCACGCATATGCAAAAAGGTTGAATCGACCCGCATTCCGTTGATGTATGTCCACATAAGGCCCTTATCGGCAAAATATTGCGAGGTGGCCGACGAAATGGCATCGGGCATGTTGGCACCGGGGTTGTACTGATATATGGGCACCGAAGGCCGCATCTTTTCAGCCTCGAGCATTTCAGCATAGCGTGTCGAGCCCCCGTCGGGCCATACGGTCAGCCGGTTGCCAAGTTCCATGGTGGCATCATGGCCCATTAAAATAGTGGGGCGGTTAAAGCCATTGCCGAGTGTGGCGCTATAACAAAAGGTCATGCCCTTTTCCTTCCCTTGCTGTTGACTGCTGCCCGTACTGAAATTCGGAAACTCCATGTTCACCTGCAAGACATCGGGTACGTTACGGCCATCGTTGTGGGTGTAAATGCCCCCTGAGGCCATGACCGAATCAGGAATGCCCATCTGCAACACACAGTTCAATCTGTCATAATCGTGGGTCAACAAATCTCCTGATAACCCTGAACCATAAGCCCACCATTTACGCCATCTGAAGAAGTGGTTCTTGTTGAAGGGTATTTGTGGGGCCGTGCCCAAGAACTGTTGCCAATCAATGGTATTCTCGTTGGCCTTTTGGTGCATCTCATAGTTCCATGCCCCGTTGTCATCATTCCGATTGGTATTGGTCTGTATCAATGAAACGTGCCCTAGGGTGCCCTTTTGAATAACGTCGCTAGCCGTTTTGAAACTTAACGTTTGACGGTGTTGGTGACCAACGGCAAAGACGGCTTTTGAGTTCAGGGCGGCCTCCCGTAACCGGTAGGTTTCCTCAACTGTATGTGTCATGGGCTTTTCGACATATACATGTACCCCATTGTTCAATGCCTCAATGGCCATAGGTGCATGCCAATGATCTGGGGTGGCAATTACAACGGCATCGATGTCACCACTCTGTATCATTTCTTGGTACGTACCATATCGTTTTATTTTGTTGTCTTCAGAGGAAAAGGATCGCAGTGCCTTTTCTGCCCTAACATCAAAAACATCGCATACCCCTGCCAGTTTGACATTGAGTTTGTCTTGGTTCATAAAATCTTCGAGGGCCTTGTGCTTGGGGTCATTCTCGGCCTCGAGTTTCATATCTTCCAGCCATTCGTTGGTAGCAAATCCCAAAGAGCGGCACAATTGCTCGCCCCGAATGCCAAAACCGATGATACCCACCCTAACCGGTTCACCGGTAATTTCGGGTACTGTTGGTGGCAGTGAGGGCTCAATGTTCAACACCTCAAGTATCTCAGACCGTTCTTTTCTGTTGCCCACGGCCGTAGCGGCACCAGCCCACCATACGGCACCTAAAATGGGGAGCCCCCCCAATCCTTTCAATAAATCTCTTCTTGCCCATTTCATGGTTAGCTGATTTTAATAAGTTTTTTCTTTCTAAAATGATCCAGTCCGAAAAAATGACCGGTAGGAATATTGTAGATTACCACACAGGCCACCAATTCGATCAGGTTCTTGTTGACAAACCAATAATTGCCCTCTACATTGACCGCGGGCATTCCGGGAAATGAGGGATGCGCCAAATAATAAAGTGCCAAAAGCCCAATGCCCACAATGGCGCCCTTGCGCTCAAATATGCCAAGCGTAAATGTAATGCCCACAATAAGCAGGGCCACAATGTTCAATGTATCGACCCACCCGATAATGGAATCGCTGGTCAGCGCAGTAAAAAACGGTTTTAAAGGCCCTTGGGCAGTGGCCAGGTAGCCAAAAGAGGTCCAATCAGGATTATACAACTTTATAATCCCCTCGTACAAAAAGTGCCAACCTATCAAAATGCGCAACAGGGTAACGCTGCGCTTGACAGGCAGGCCCAAATTCTTATCTATCATAGTACCAAAAATTAGTTCTCGATTGTAATCAAAAAGAGAGGCTTTCAGCGGAATCTTCGGTCATTTGCCCATCCAAATGTAAAACTTCGAACAAAGCTATGGCACTAGAAACAAATGAATTATGACTTTTGTCAGTATTGTGGTTTCCACAGGTAAAAATCCAAAGGAAACAATCATATGCCTAAGTGGCGGAAACGGGTTCGCCGAAAAGGTCGAAATCAGCCGCATCGGTTATTTTAACATGGGTGAAGTCACCAATTTTCACATAATGCTTGGTTGCATCGATCAATACTTCGTTATCTACGTCGGGCGAGTCAAATTCTGTGCGCCCGATAAAATGGCTTCCCTCTTTGCGGTCGATGATACAGCGAAAAATCTTACCTATCTTCTCTTGGTTCAGCTCCCACGAAATCTGTGATTGCAGCTCCATTATCTCATTGGCACGCTGTTGTTTCACCCCTTCGGGAACATCATCGATCAACGAATAGGCGTGGGTGTTCTCTTCATGGCTGTAGGTAAAACAGCCCAAGCGCTCGAAACGCATTTCGGCGACCCATTCTTTCAAAGTTTGAAAATCTTCCTCGGTTTCCCCAGGATACCCCACGATCAATGTGGTTCGAATAGCTATATCTGGTACGGCAGCCCGAAAATCTTGCAGCAATTTAGTGGTTTTGGCCTTGGTGGTGCCCCGTCGCATACTCTTTAGAATGGGGTCCGAAATATGTTGTAACGGAATATCGATGTAATTGCAAATTTTTGGCTCTTCGCGCATTACATCGAGTACGTCCATCGGAAAACCGGTCGGAAACGCATAATGCAGTCGAATCCATTCGATTCCCTCGACTTTGACCAACTGGCGCAACAGTTCGGCAAGATTCCGTTTTTTATACAGGTCAAGACCATAATAAGTCAGGTCTTGTGCTATTAAAATCAGTTCTTTTACCCCGTTGGCGGCCAATTTTGTAGCTTCTGCAATCAATTCTTGCATCGGTTTGCTACGGTGCTTGCCCCGCATCAACGGAATCGCGCAGAACGAACAGGGCCGGTCGCACCCTTCGGCGATTTTAAGATAGGCATAGTTTTTGGGCGTGGTCGTCAACCGTTCGCCCACTAACTCGTGCCGGTAATCAGCCCCTAGGGCCTTCAAAAGATGGGGCAGGTCGCTGGTGCCAAAGTACTGGTCAACGTTGGGTATCTCTTTTTGCAGGTCAGGCTTGTAACGTTCGCTCAAGCATCCTGTGACAAATACTTTGTCAATCTCGCCCGCTTCCTTCTTTTGTACAAACTCCAGAATGGTGTTGACGCTTTCCTCTTTGGCATTGGCAATGAATCCGCAAGTGTTTATGACCACCACATTGCCTTCTTCTTCATGCACAACTTCCTTGTTATTGGCGCGCAACTGGCCCATGAGCACCTCAGAGTCATAGACATTTTTGCTGCAACCCAGGGTCACTACATTTATCCGGTTCTTTTTCAAGGATTTTGTGCGCATTGCTTCTTCAAATGGACGGCAAAAATACAACACTGTTGGCAATTGGTCGATTTTAATGCATATTTCCGCCAAATCTGCGTTAAACCTTTGAGAATCAAAATGGTCATACAAAAAATCAATACCATGAAAACACCTCTGTTTTCTTTGATGCTGCTCATTTTTCTGGGATGGGGCTGTTCATCTGATACCGAACCCATTGGCAACGATGATGATCCAGACATTGCCAATCTGTATTTTCCCCCTGACGATTCTGCTGATTGGGAAACAATATCCCCCGATGACCTAGGGTGGGATACCGAAGCGCAACAAGCACTCTATAACCTGCTCGAAGAAAAAAACACCAAGGCATTCATCATTTTAAAGGATGGCAAACTGGTGGTTGAATGGTATTTTGGCGACCACACCCAGAACACCAGTTGGTACTGGGCCTCGGCCGGAAAAACCCTTACCGCTTTTACCGTGGGTATCGCCCAAGACGAAGGTCTTTTGGACATCAACGACAAAACTTCCGATTATCTAGAAAGCGGTTGGACTTCCCTTGAACCCGAAAAGGAAAACCTCATCACCGTCTGGCACCAACTGACCATGACCAGCGGAATGAATCCGTTGGCGTTCGACTGTGTAGCACCAAATTGCCTAAACTATGTGGCCGATGCCGGCTCACGTTGGGCCTACCACAATGGTCCGTACACACTGCTGCAACGTGTGGTGGCCAATGCCGCCCAAGAAGAGTGGGCCACTTACTTCAACACCCATCTCCGCAATAAAATTGGAATGGATGGTTTTTGGCTATCGACCAATGGATCCAACAACGTCTACTTCAGTACTGCCCGCAGTATGGCCCGCTTCGGACTTTTGAACCTTGCCAACGGCAAGTGGAAGGAAGAAACCATTCTCGGTGACAGTGATTTTTTGAAGGATATGAAAAACACCTCACAAAACCACAACAAATCGTACGGATATCTTTGGTGGCTCAATGGCAAGCAGAGCCACATGGGGCCCGGTTCACAAATTGTTTTTGATGGATTCTTGATTCCAAATGCACCGACGGACACCTTTGCCGGACTCGGAAAAGACGACCAAAAACTCTACATCGTGCCCAGTAAGGGGCTGGTAGTGGTCAGAATGGGCGAAGACGCCGGTGAAGACCAATTGGGACCCTCAAGTTTTGACAATGCACTATGGGAAAAACTGAGTGCCTATTTCAATTAGCATATGCCGCTGGAATTTTTCTGACTTTGTTCAAGTTCTCATATGTTTTACCAATACGTAACAAGTGCGCCTCTTCGAACGGCTCACCAATAAAAGTAAGGCTGATGGGTTCGCCACTTTCCTTATACCCCATGGGAATGGTCAAGGCAGGATACTCGGCCATGGCGGCATAGCCCGCATGCCAATTGTTGATTGATAAGACCGCATCCAATCCATATTGGTTCATGGGAGTGTCAAAATAACGCCGCCCAGCATGTTTTAGTTGTTCTTTTATCTCAGTGAACTTTTCTGCGTTGGTCGAATCGGCCAAGATACCCTCGAAACGTTCTTGGCCATAGGGTATGCGCACCAGGGTATCTTGAAGGTTGAAGCGAACCACATCTTCAACAGAGCGCACCTTTACCGCTTGTTTGTCTTTTGTTTGGGTTTCTAGATACTTTGGCAAATCATTCTTCATATCGATGTTCAACAGCGTAAGAAAACCATCACGCTTTACTTCAGGAGGCGTAAATTCCACTATTTCAATGCCCCCTTTCCGTAAAATTTGAACCGTCTTGCGATAAATGGAATCTCTTTCCATCAGACCCTTTATGGCTCCCAACCGGATTTTTTCTAAAGGTGCTGGCTGTTGGTAGGAAGACAAGATGCCTTGGTAACCTTCGACCGATTTTGGGTCTTCTACGTCCTTCCCAAGCATGGCATCCAACAAAATGGCATTGTCGGTCACATTTTTGGTCATGGGCCCCGGGGTATCGAGCGTACTTGAAATGGGCACGATTCCCGTGCGGCTCAACAGTCCAACAGTTGGCTTTAGGCCTACCACGGAGTTTTGGCTTGAGGGCGACAGAATAGATCCCGAAGTCTCAGTGCCAACCGCCGCCACGGCATAATTGGCGGCCACCGAGGTTCCGCTACCGGCACTGGATCCGCCGGTATCGAACACCCGCCGACCATAGGGGTTCAATGTTTGCCCTCCCATGGCACTTTGTCCGTTAGGACAATTACACAAAAAATTGGCCCATTCACTGAGATTGACCTTCCCCAGTATCAACGCCCCCTTCTCCTTCAATTTCTTTACAATAAACGCGTCGTCGGTCACATTGTCTTTCAAGGCAATGGCCCCAGCGGTGGTTTTCATGCCTTCAGAACCGATATTATCCTTTAAAAGTATGGGCATGCCATAAATGGGATGTTCACCCGTTGCATTGGGTTTCAATTTTCTTGCTTCTTCCAATACTTTTGGGTTCAGCGCAATAATGATATTCAAGGTGGTCTCGTTGGGCAGTTCGTATTTGTAGATGCGGTGCAGATAGAAGCGTGTCAAATCTTCATACGAGAATTTTCCCTCGGATATACTTTTTTGGATGGATGGGATGTCCTGTTCCAGCACCAACGCCTTCATCATCTCATATTTCGCTTCCGAAAACCGGGAAACTTCTTCATACAAGGGCAAGAATACCTCGTTTTTATCAAGCACCTTGCTTTGGATGAACTTATAGCGCATGCGCTCATTTTCATGGTCGGCATTGGCCGCCACCTCGGTAGAATCGTTATAGGGCTGCCACAATACAATGGGTTCTGATTTTTTGGGTTCCTGTTTGCAAGCCACAAAGGCCATAAGAATCAAGAGAGGTAAGATGGTTTTTTTCATGATTGCCCTTTGTCAGGTCGAGCGCAGTCGAGACCTTTTATAGATTTGCGGTTTATTGACCTCTCGACCGCGCTCGAGGTGACACTATTTATTTTTTGAAGATTTTGGCCTTCCACTTTTTGATATTCTTTTCGTTCATACGAACAAACTCGTCTTTTTCTTGGGCTGCGGCCAGTTCCAAGGATTTCTCGGCAGATGTGATGGCTGCCCTATAATCGCCCAATGCTGCCTCGACCAACGATTTGACCCTATGAAAATAGTAGGTGTCGCCACCAATCTCAATGGCTTTGTTCAAATATTCAAGCGCCCTTTCAAAATCCCTGCCTTGTTCCTGTAGGTAGCGGGCCGCTTCGTAATAGGTTTGTGCGGTGGGGTTCTCTCTCAATTGCTTCGCAATCTCAGCTTCCATCTGGGCATCGGTATCTACGGAAAATGGAATGGTTACTTTGGTACTGGCCCAAATCAAGTTCAGGTTTGCGGAGTGGTGGGTTATGCTATCGAACGAAATCAGAAAGTTCTCTTGGTGATAGGGTATGTTTTCAGGTTTGACCGTGATCCGAAATAAGTCCTCATCAGAATTGTAATTCTTTCGTCCGTCGCCCCAATGCGAGGTGTTGGTATGGAAAACGATTTGCCACTCATTTTCTTCAGGAAAGGCATACAAGGCATAGGTGCCTTTGGGCAGGTCGTTGCCCAACACCTGCATATCGGTATCGACCGTGATCTTGGTACTCTCGTTGGCCCCTACCCGCCAGATACGGCCGTAGGGCACCAGTCCGGGCTGCCCATCGGGTTGTGGGCCAAATACATGCCGCCCTCTGACCGATGGCCGTGAATAGGCAACAGTGATTTTAGAGAGCCCGACCTCTTGCTCGACCGTCGAAAACGGACTCGCTTTCGGATGGGTGATTTGGGAATATATCCCAAATGGGATTACTGAAAGGAATATTATCAGGCAAGATTTCAATTTTCTATATTAAAAAACGAATCCACAAACTCGTATTTATTAAAGACCTGTAGGTCTTCTAGGCCCTCGCCCACCCCAATGTACTTGACGGGTATCTGAAATTGGTCAGAGATGCCGATGACCACTCCGCCCTTGGCGGTACCATCCAATTTGGTAATGGCCAAACTGGTCACTTCCGTAGCCTTGGTAAATTGTTTGGCCTGCTCAAAGGCGTTTTGGCCCGTAGAGCCGTCAAGCACCAATAAAACATCGTGCGGCGCATCAGGCACCACTTTCTGCATGACCCTTTTGACCTTTGCAAGCTCGTTCATCAGGTTTACCTTGTTGTGCAAGCGCCCTGCGGTATCGATCAGTACCACATCGGCGTTCTCGGCCACTGCAGAGTTAAGGGTGTCAAAGGCCACAGAAGCCGGGTCGCTGCCCATTTTCTGTTTTATGATGGGCACATCGACCCTATCAGCCCACACCTGCAACTGGTCAATGGCCGCTGCGCGAAAGGTATCGGCCGCGCCCAAAACCACTTTGAGGCCCTTATTTTTGAATTGGTGTGCCAACTTGCCAATGGTCGTGGTCTTGCCAACGCCATTGACCCCAACAACCATTACCACATACGGTTTTTTGTCTGCAGGCACCGAAAAGTCTTGTTCTTCGCCCACATGGGTCTCAGAGAGCAGGCCCGCTATTTCTTCGCGGAGAATGGTGTTGAGCTCGTCGGTGCCCATATACTTGTCACGGGCCACCCGTTCTTCAATACGCTCTATTATTTTCAAGGTGGTATCGACACCAACATCAGAAGTGACCAGAACCTCCTCTAGGTTATCGAGTACCTCATCATCGACCTTCGATTTACCGGCCACGGCCTTGCCCAGTTTTCCGAAAAAGCTGGTTTTACTTTTTTCAAGTCCTTTATCGAGGGTTTCCTTTTTTTCTTTGGAAAATATTTTTTTAAATAGGCTCATCGGTCAATTCTTGTTGGTAGCCAAAGATAGGAAAGTAAGGGGAGTTTTGTTAAAACAAAAAAGCCGCTAAAACGCGGCTTCTTTCAATCTCATCTAGTGTCTCTGGCTTATTGCTTGGCCAGCCAATCGTTTACCGCTTCAGGAGGCATTACCGATTCTACGAAGGTGTAGGCACCGCTTTTGGGCGACCTGACCATTTTAATGGCCTTTGTCAATCTGTTTGAACTTGATTGTAATGTTGCTACTGTTTTCTTTGCCATGACTCCTGTTTATTTGATTTCTTTATGGACTGTCATACGCTTTAAGATAGGATTGTACTTTTTAATCTCAAGCCTATCGGGCGTGTTCTTTTTGTTCTTGGTGGTAATGTACCTTGAGGTACCGGGCATACCCGAGTCTTTGTGCTCGGTACACTCTAAAATAACCTGAATCCTATTGCCTTTCTTTGCCATTTTGCTGTGCTATTATTTTACAAAACCTTTGGCTCTTGCTTCTTTCAAGGCGGCTGAAATGCCCCTTTTGTTGATGACCTTGATGCCCTTGGCGGAAACGTTCAACGTTACCCAACGGCCTTCTTCAGGAACGTAGAAGCGCTTCTTTGAGATATTTGCGTCAAATCTTCTTTTGGTCTTGTTGATGGAGAAGGAAACATTGTTTCCGAACATCACCTTTTTTCCTGTTATTTCACAAATTCTTGACATCGCCTTCGCTTTGCGTGTTTTTATTGAGGGTGCAAATTTAGTGCTTTTAAATTATTGCACAAAATTCAGGTCTATAAATTTGTAATTTCCTTTTGAAGCATCTCAAACGCCTTGTTTACAGACTTTTGAACAATGCGTTCACGGTGGTTGCCCATAACAAATTTCTCTACAATCGTACCTTTCGGACCACTGATGGCAATGTACACCGTACCCACCTCGGCATCTGAATCGCCTTTTGTCGGGCCTGCGTTGCCGGTAGTGGCAATCGAAAAATCACTGCCAAGCAGTTCCTTTACACTTTCGGCCATGGCCACGGCCACCTCTTGGCTCACCACCGAATGTTTTTTTACCAAATCTTCGTTGACCCCCAACACCTTGATCTTGGTCTCGGTGGCATAGCTTACAATACTGCCCTTGAAATACTTCGAGGCCCCGGGAATGGCCGTCAGCTGTTGGGCGATTTTACCCCCTGTAAAACTTTCGGCGGTGGCAAGTGTCATCTTCTTATCGGTCAAAAGCTTTGCCACCAGCGCTTCGATGCTTTCATCTTCTTCGACCCCGTAAATGATATCGCCGATAAGCTGGTAGAGTTTTTGGGTTTCTGCCGCTACCGTTCGTTTCAGCAAATCTTTGTCGGCACCCTTGGCGGTCAACCGTAGCCGCACACGCCCAAGACTGGGCAAATAGGCCAATTTTACAAAGGGGGGCAGGTTATGCTCCCATTCTTCAATTCTGTTGGCCACGGCGCTTTCGCCCAACCCGTAGGTCATTATGGTCTTGTGCAGAATATGTGGGCGCTCAAACTTCTCCACGATTTTGGGAATCAGTTCGTCGATGACCAAATGCTTCATTTCAAAGGGCACCCCCGGCAGCGACACAAACACCGAACCGTTTTTTTCCATCCAAAGACCGGGGGCGGTGCCATATTTGTTTTTTAACACCACCGCCTTTGTAGGCACCAAGGCCTGTTTGCGGTTCAAATCGGAAATAGGGGTCGAAATATATTTCTCAAAAAGCATTTCAACATGTGCCAGAACCGCATCATCTTGCTCAAGTTCATCATCAAGAAACTCGCATAGTGTATGTTTGGTGATATCGTCTTTGGTCGGACCAAGCCCACCGGTCATAATCACCAATTGCGAGCGGGTGTTGGCATCTGAAAGTGCATCCAAGATGTGCTGCCGATCGTCTTGAACCGAGGTTATCTGGTATACCGAAACACCAATCTTGTTCAACTCTTTGGCGATAAAAGCCGAATTGGAATCTACAATTTGGCCTATGAGTATCTCATCGCCAATGGTTATGATCTCTGCCTGCATAATTGATTGCATACGCGCTTTGCCGCGCTATTTAAGAATAGGCAGCAAAAATAACCAAACAAAAAACAAAAAGAGGATGATGGCTATAGGTCGAAGTCTCGCTTGAGTTCGGACACTACCTGTTCGATATCTTTCTTCAACAAGGGAAACTTGTTCTCGATCTGGGCCAAATTGGCATCGTTCTTACCCAGTGTCTCGATTTCAAGGGCGGTGGCACGGGTTTGTTCCATCCCCAGCAAATCTACATTGGGCTTTATCTTGTGGGCCAACTTGTATACCTGTTCAAAATTTCTTTCGTTGATAGCGGTTTCCAAAGCATGCAGATCTTCGGGCACTTCTTCCAAAAAAACGGAAACCACAGAAACGATAAAATCCTCATCACCTTCGGCCATCTCATTGACCTTGTCCAAACTATAAATCATTACCTGACATTAATTGCAAAAAATTCTTCACCTTCAATTCTTCCGACAAGGTAGTCATTTGGGGCTACTTTACCAACACCGGCAGGGGTACCGGTAAACAAAATATCGCCCTTTTTGAGCATAAAATAGGTCGAAACATGTGCAATGAGCTCATCTATCTTCCACAGCATCAGGCTGGTATCACCAGATTGTACGATTTCCCCATTTTTTAACAACAAAAACCCCAGTTTGTCTAAATTTTCGTACTTTTCTTTATGAACCCACTTACCGACCACCGCTGCGCCATCAAAACCCTTGGCCTTCTCCCAAGGCAATCCCTTTGCTTTTAGGGTGGCCTGTAGGTCACGGGCCGTAAAGTCGATTCCGAGTCCTATCTCATCATAGTATTTATGGGCAAATTTTGGGGCAATATGCTTGCCCACCTTTTTGATCTTCACCAATACCTCTACTTCGTAGTGTACATCGTTTGAAAATTCAGGAATATAAAAATCTTGCTCTTTCGGCAATACCGCGGAGTCTGGCTTTATAAAGACCACTGGCTCTGTAGGCCGCTCGTTTTTAAGCTCATCGATGTGGGCCGCATAATTTCGGCCTATACATATCAGTTTCATGTGTATGTTTTGAGATGATCGGAGTTAGGGTAAAACAACCTACTGTTCTTCATACGCTATTCGGCCAAAATATTATCCCAATTTGGTATTCAGCCTGTTCAATTTTATCTGGGTCAGCACTTTTTTGGTGTAGAGCGGAAAATCGGCGTTAAGGATCCACCCGAAATAACCGGGCTCCTCATCCAATACCTGCTCTACTTTTTTGCCTTTATGCTTTCCGAAAGAAAAAATTGTATCGCCGTCTTCGTCGTAACCCAAAAAACCGGCAAAATCAGCAAACTTTCTGTGTGTCGAGAACTCGGCCAACTTTTTTACATTGTTTTCAAGCTCTGGATAGCGTTGCAATTGGGCCAACAGCACCTCATAAGTGGCCTCGGTATCGGCCTCGGCACTATGGGCATCGGTCAGGTTTTTATCGCAGTAAAACTTGTAGGCGGCCTCAAGAGTGCGTTTTTCCATCTTGTGAAAAATGGTCTGCACATCTACCGACACCATGTTCTTCATGTCAAAATCGACCCCAGCACGCAACATTTCCTCGGCCAACAGAGGGATGTCGAACCGATCGGAGTTAAACCCTGCCAAGTCACTATCTTTGATCATGGTATAGATTTTTTTCGACAGTTCTTTGAACGTGGGCTCGTTGGCCACTTTTTCATTGGAAATACCGTGTATGGCCTCTACTTCTGGCGGAATCGGTATTTCGGGGTTTACCAACCAAGTCTTGCTCTCTTTGTTTCCGTTGGGATATATTTTTAAGATGGAGATTTCGACAATACGGTCTTTGGCCACATTGGTGCCCGTGGTCTCAAGGTCGAAAAAGCAAATAGGTTTTGTGAGTTGCAATTGCATAAGTATCGTTATTTTGATCTGGAAAACAGCCACGAAAGCAAATCGGGCTCTGCAAAGGTGTTCGTCCAGCTGTCATGGCCTACATCTGGGTACAGCGAATACCTAACTTCGGCGCCAACATCTTCCAAAGCCCTTACCATTTGGGTGGAATATTTGGGGGGCACCACATTATCGGCCTTGCCATGAAAGACCCACCAAGCTGTTTTTCTCAATTTTTTGGCGATTTCAGGATTTGCCCCACCGCAGATCGGGAAGGCCGCCACAAATGTTCTAGGGTTTCGGCGCACCAGTTCAAAGGTGCCCATACCGCCCATTGAAAGACCCCCGACGTACATTCGTTTCGAATCGATAGGGTATTGATCTTTCAAATAATCGATCAGTTCTTCCAAAAGTTCCATGGCCCGGGTCGGTTCAGCATCATCGAAAAATACAAACTCACGGTTGCCCCACTCTCCCTTCACGTCGACCTTTGCCCAAGAATCGTTGGCGGCACACTGCGGAAAAACCACGATGGCAGGATATTTTTTGCGAACATCCTCTTTTAAGAACAGTCCTGAACCGTGTACCAACTGGGCTTCATTATCGTTGCCCCGTTCGCCCGACCCGTGCAGAAACAGTACCAGTGGATATTTTTTGGTGGCATCGTAATCTTCTGGCAACAGCAAACGATAGGGCATCGTGCCTCGTTCAGATTCAAATACCTTTTTTTTGTAAGGTGATGGTTCTTGTGACATGGCAAGCGCGGTGGTCAACAGCGCTATTATTAAACAAAATGCCCTCATGGATTACTTTTTAATCCTTAAAAATAACAATACTGTACCTATAAAAGCGGTCGGAAACTAAATTTCGCGGTTTACATCCCAGGCTTCCAAATAATCGGCCACGGCTTTTACGAACATACCGCCCAATGCGCCATTGACCACCCTGTGGTCGTAGCTGTGCGATAAAAACATTTTGCTTCTGATGCCGATAAAGTCGCCTTCTTCGGTCTCGATGACCGCGGGCATCTTTCTGATGGCCCCCAAGGCCAAAATACCCACCTGCGGCTGGTTGATGATAGGGGTGCCAAAGACACTGCCAAAGGTACCAACATTGGTAACGGTGTAAGTGCCATCTTTTATCTCGTCTGGCTTTAACTCGTTGTTTCGGGCGCGATGGGCCAAATCGTTGACTGTTTTTGCCATACCGACCAAATTCAATTGATCGGCATTTTTGATCACGGGCACGATCAAGTTGCCGTCGGGCAATGCCGCGGCCATGCCAATGTTGATGTTTTTCTTTTTGATGACATTGTCGCCATCGAGCGAAATGTTCATCATTGGGTATTTTTTAAGGGCCACGGCCACGGCCTCCATAAAAATGGGCGTAAAGGTCAACTTTTCGCCCTCACGCTCTTCAAAGGCCTTTTTGACCTTGTTGCGCCAGTTTACCACATTGGTGACATCTACCTCTACAAAACTCTGCACATGGGCTGATGTGGCCACACTTTCGGCCATGTGCTGCGCAATCAACTTGCCCATACGTGACAGGGGTATGATCTCATCTCCCTCCTTAACGGCAACCGCGCTCGGTTTTGGGGGTGTTTTCACCGTTGACTCTTTAGGTTTTTCGGCTGGCACCGCTTTTTGTGGAGCATCTACCTCTTTTGAACCACCATTGGAGCCCCTAGTCTCGATAAAGGCCAAAATATCGTTCTTGGTAACACGGCCCTCTTTGCCCGTACCGGGAATACGCTCAAGTTCCTCCAACGAAATACCCTCTTGCTTGGCAATGTTCTTGACCAAAGGCGAATAAAACCGTTCTGACCCTGAAAAGTCGGGTGCAGCGGTCGCAACCGTCTCTTTGACTGCCTGCATCTGTTGCTCTAGCTCGGCAACCGGCTCGGGAGTAGTAACCGGCCCCTTTTCAGATGCTGGCTCGCTTTCAATGGTCGGGGCCACCGTGGGCACCTCGCTATCGGTCTCTATTACCGCGACCACTTCGCCTACTTTTATCACATCGTCAACCTCAAACCGTTTTTCTACCAGCGTACCCTCTACTTCACTCGGCACTTCTGAATCCACTTTGTCGGTGGCAATTTCGAAGATAGGTTCGTCCATTTCAATGGTGTCGCCCACATCTTTCAACCAAGCGGTCAGTGTTGCCTCGGCAACACTTTCACCCATTTGCGGTAGTTTTAATTCGAATTTTGACATATTCTTACTTAAAAGGCTTTTTGCAGCTTATATTTTGCAAAAATAATATAAAAATGACCTAATTTTTAATTAATGTTCATCAATTTGCCTTTATTGAGGTTTCAAAGGGCACCCTGTTCAAAATACTGCGCCCCAAGGTAACCTCATCGGCATATTCAAGTTCATCACCCACAGATATACCCCTGGCAATGGTCGAGGTCTTTATACCAACACCTTCCAACTGCTTATAAATATAAAAATTAGTCGTGTCGCCCTCCATGGTGGAACTCAGGGCAAAAATCAGTTCATCGACCCCACCGGCCTTGACCTTTTCAATAAGCGGGGCAATGTTCAGGTCTTGGGGACCCATCCCTTCCATAGGCGAGATCTTTCCGCCCAAAACATGGTAAAGCCCACGATATTGCGAGGTATTCTCAATGGCCATGACATCGCGAATGTCTTCAACCACACAGATGGTGGTGGCATCACGTTTCGGACTCGCACATATCTCGCAAAGTTCGGCATCTGAAATATTATGGCAACTCGTGCAGAAATTCACTTCTTCACGAAGCTTGGACAAGGCTTTCGAAAGGTTCTGGGTCTGTGCTTCGGGCCGCTTCAGCAGATGAAGCACCAAGCGCAAGGCCGTTCGCTTGCCGATACCCGGCAACTGTGACATTTCGTAAACCGCATTCTCCAATAATTTCGATGAAAACTCCATACCCAAGGTTAACGGTGTAAAATTACGATTTTACATTGATGAACGCAGATTTTGTACTTTGCAAGCCAAAATTTCTACATGTCACCAACCCAGATATTGATATTGATAGGGGCCTATTTCTTGGTTTTGCTCCTGATTTCCTATTTCACGGGAAAAAATGATTCCAATGCCGATTTCTTCAAAGCCGGCAAGCAGTCGCCTTGGTATTTGGTTGCCTTTGGCATGGTGGGCGCCTCACTTTCAGGGGTCACCTTTATTTCTGTACCGGGCTGGGTAGAGGCTTCTGAATTCAGCTACATGCAAGTAGTATTGGGCTATTTGGTCGGTTATTTTGTGGTGGCCTTTGTATTGCTGCCCATTTATTACAGGCTTGATTTGACCTCTATATACGAATATCTGTTGGATAGGTTCGGCCCCACCAGCCATAAGACAGGTGCATTCTTCTTTTTTGTGTCGCGCGTTTTGGGGGCCGCTTTTCGCCTTTTTTTGGTGGCCATCGTGTTGCAGCAGTTCGTGTTCGATGACTTCGGAATTCCCTTTGAAATTACCGTGGTCATCTCCATTCTTTTGATTTGGATCTATACGGAACGGGGCGGCATCAAGACCATTGTATGGACCGACACCCTGCAAACCCTGTTTATGATCTTGGCCGTGATACTCAGCATCATCTTCATCAACCGCGAGCTGGACTGGAGCTTTACCGAGTTTCTCGCTTCTTCTGAGTTAAGGCAATACAACAAGTTTCTCTTTACAGATGATTTTTTGGCGCGCAACCACTTTTTAAAATCGTTCGTTGGTGGCATGTTCATCACCATCTGCATGACGGGACTTGACCAAGACATGATGCAAAAGAACCTCACCTGCAAAAACCTGAAGGATGCCCAAAAGAACATGGTCTCGTTCAGTTTTGTATTGGTCGGGGTCACGTTTCTCTTTATGCTGCTCGGGGCCTTATTGTTTATTTACGCCCATAAAAACAATATTGCCGTACCGCTGATGGACGGTGCGCCAAAGACAGACCTGTTATTTCCAGAGATAGCCCTCAACAGTGGCCTGGGCCTTACCCTTGCCATTACCTTTATGCTGGGACTGATCGCCGCGGCCTATAGCAGTGCCGACAGTGCCTTGACTTCGCTCACCACTTCGTTCTGTATCGATTTTATGGATTTGGACAAACGCAACGAAGCCGAACAAAAACGCCTGCGCAAACGCACCCATATCGCCATGAGCGCCCTATTGATCATGGTCATCATCATTTTCAAATATGTGCTGAGCCGCAATGTCATCGACGGTCTCTTGACCGTGGCAGGCTATACCTACGGGCCCCTGCTCGGGCTGTTTGCTTTTGGCATCTTTACCAAACACCGGATCAAAGACAAATATGTATGGCTGGTGACGATACTTTCAGTGGTTATCATTGCCTTGATTGCCAATATCGACCCCGATAAACTTGGTGGTTATGTACTGGGCTATGAACTGTTGCCCCTCAACGGGCTACTGACCTTTTTTGGATTGTGGCTGATTCGGGAAAGAAAAGAAAGCGTCTCGGTCTCCGTATAAACAACATATTATTTGGCCAGGCCAATATCCGTTTTACGCATAGGCAAACAGCCCTTTTAAACAAGAAGCCTAGCACCAACCTACGGCTACGGTTAAATAAAAACAGTTGAAACGGCCATATTTTATTCGCTCGGGCAATCAATACTGCCCGGTACCCAACAGCACCAAAGTACAGGCCACATCGACCTCAATGCCATTTTCTTGCAACAGTTTGTAGAACTCGGGGTTTTCGGTTCCGGGGTTAAAAATAACCCTACGCGGTTTTAAGGCAATAATGGCATTGTAGTACTCCTTTTGTCGTTCTGGGTTCATATACAACGAAATTGTATCGATGTCTTGAATGATATCAAGATTTGTGGTAACTTGCACCCCAGAAACTACTCCGTTCCGTGGGCCGAATGCCTCGGTAGGCACTTGATTGGCTACCAATTTCTGAATAGCAATATTACTGTAGCGGTGCGGTTTGAGCGACGCCCCAAATACCAAGGTTTTGCGCATGTGTTAATTTATCTGTTAAACTAAACAGTTTATTGTAACTATTCAACAATTAGAACGTCTTTAATTAGACAAAAATATTCAAACATTGGTAAGTCTGTATTTTTATAGTTAATGGTTAGTGTTTAGTATAGCTTATCAATGCACCGAGCCCCGATGTCCAACATTGGGGCTCACTTTTTTTATCAACTTTCCTGATTTCTAAGCGCCATATTCACAAACACTTGGCAAACCATTGATCATTAAAAAATGTTAAAGCCGGTTTTTTGTGTAACATGAGAGCATTACTATCGTCTCATCGGTAACATCAATCTATCAATCAAAAAACGAACAATCATGAAGCGCATAGCTATGCTTTTGGTACTGCTCGCATGCAGTACATTCCCGAATTTTTTATTGGCAAACGATTCAGAGGATAAGATAGGTACGGTCTCTGGCCGTGTGGTCGACAACGCCCAAAAGCAGCCAGTGGCCTACGCTGCAATTGTAATCAAGTCTGCAGATGGCGATGAGACCATTACCGGGGGCATTACCACCGAGGAAGGAACATTCGAGATCCAAAAACTGGCAGAGGGCAGTTACACCTTAGAGGTTCAATTTATAGGCTATCAGACTTTTATTAAACAACTGGTAATCTCAAAGAAAAACCGAAAAGTAGAACTAGGCACCATCACCTTAATGGAAGACACCCAAAAACTGGAAGAAGTAGAAGTTGTGGGCGAGCGCACGACCATTGAGCAACGGGTAGATCGCAAGGTGATCAACGTGGGCAAAGATCTGACCACGGCAGGGGCCACGGCATCTGACATCATGAACAACATACCCTCTGTGAACGTTGATTCGCAAACCGGCGATATTACCCTGCGCGGCAACTCAAACGTACGGGTGATGGTCGATGGCAAACTCTCGAATGTACCAGTGGCCCAGTTACTACGACAAATTCCTTCCACATCCATAAAATCAATTGAGTTGATCACAAACCCATCGGCCAAATACAACCCTGAGGGCATGAGCGGTATTATCAACATTGTACTGCACAAAAATGCCAATATCGGGTTCAACGGTAACATAAACATGGGGCTTACCAAGGGCATTGAGGCAAAGTTCAACACCTCTGTCGATTTGAACTACCGAAATGGCAAGTTCAACTTTTACGGCAACTACGGTACCAATATTGGAAAATGGGTGAACGATGGGTTTATTTTTAGGGATGATGAAAACTCAGAGCAGCTTTTTGACTTTTTCAACAACAACAAATCGCATCTGTATAAATTGGGAGTCGATTTCTATTTGAACGACAAGAACACCATTTCGTTCTTCACCAACCAGAACCATTTTAACGGAAAGGGAGACGGCATCACCGATGTTCGCTACAATGAGGAAGAAAGCCGCAACGTAATACAGTTCTTCAACAATGTTAACGACAACCTCAGTGAGCAGTACAATTTTGACTACAAACTTGATTTTGCGAAAGAAGGGCACAACATAGAACTGGAAGTCGATTACAACCGCTTCAATGATGATGAGGATGCCAATTTTAGGTCAAGGGGCGCTACCCTGTTCCCCGACTATATGGATTTTGTCGATACAGAACGCACACAGACCATCGCCAACCTTGACTATGTGAACCCTCTTGACAGTATTTCAAAGCTTGAAATCGGATTGGAGGCCCGTTTATTTGAAACAGACGTTGACTATGCTTCCACCGGGCTGTCGTTCAATTCAAACGGCGATTTGATTCCCACGCCAAGCACCGAGTTCATTTATGGAATGGATATCTATTCTGCCTATGTGACCTTTGGCCAAAGCAGGAAAAAATGGTCGTACCAAGTAGGCATCAGGCTTGAAGACGTACAGGTAAAGGCTGATACAAACAGAGTGCGGGCATTTACAGATAACTACACGCAGTTATATCCCTCGGCATTTTTGACCTATAATGTCAATGAAAAAGACCAGTTACAGGCCAGTTTCAGTCGAAGGGTCGATAGACCCGGCCTTGGGCAGGTAAACCCAATACGCGAGTTTGCCACACCCCTGATATCGTCGTTCGGCAATCCCAGTCTTGTGCCACAGTTCACCAATTCGTATGAACTGAACTATACCAAACGCTTAAAAAAGGGAAGCCTTACGGCAGGAATTTTTTACCGTACCATCGAAGATGAGATCAACCGTGCGGTGTATGTAGATCGATTGGACTTCAACAAGCTCATACTCACGTTCGACAATTTCGACAACACCTCAGCCTATGGTTTTGAACTATCAACAAACTACCGCCCCACCAAATGGTGGAACATCAACGGTAGTTTTGACCTGTTCAGCCAAACCCAACGGGGCATTACCGAACGGTTGCAGGGCGACCAGGCAACTGCTACCGAAGCCGATATTGTGGTCGAAGACGTAGAGGTCGAGAACACGGCCTGGAACCTGCGGATGAACAATAGCTTTACGGCCACAAAAAAATTGACCTTTCAGGTATTTGGTTTTTATCGCGGGCGCAACCAGAACCTGCAGTTTACGGTCAAGCCCATGTATTTTATCAATACCGGGGCCCGGTACAGTTTTGCAGAGGGCAAGGGAACCCTTAGTTTGAACTTCAACGATGTATTCAATACCATGCGTTTTGCCTTTGACGGCGACCGCCCCTATGTTCAAAACGGTGAGTTCAACTGGGAAAGCCAAAACCTTTATGTTGGCATATCTTACCGTTTCGGCAGTGGTAAAAACCGTGCCAAGGGCAGAAAGCGTAGAGATGATAACACCAAAAAAACAGGAGGTGGAATTTTGTAAAAAAAATTGATTTGCCTTGACTCTGAATATTGGTTGGTTAGTTCTTTTCAAGGCTTATCATTGAACCCTGACACTCCTTTTGGAGGTCAGGGTTTTTTATTCCTGCAAATGCGGTAATCCCTTAATGGGAAGTATTTTTCTGTCGAGGAGTTAAAACAACCCCTACACCATGGATGTAGAGAAGGGTTTCTACCATCTAATGATGACACTGCCCCATGTAAAGCCACTGCCAAAGGCTGCCAACACCACCAAGTCGCCCTCTTTTACCTTTTCTTGCTCCCAAGCCTCGGTCAAAGCAATGGGTATAGAGGCTGCAGTGGTATTACCGTAATGCATAATATTGTTGAAGACCTGGTCATCGGAAAGTTTGAATTTCTTTTGGATGAATTGTGCAATGCGCAGATTGGCCTGATGGGGTATCAACAAATCGATATCATTTGGTGAAAGTCCGTTTTTTTGCAACCCTTCCATAATCACCTCACTAAAGCGTACTACTGCGTTTTTGAACACAAATTGCCCGTTCATGTAAGGGTAATATGATTCGTCGTTGGGGTCGTTGTCTTCGATAATGTCGGTAACCCAACGCTTTCCCATGCCGGGCGCAATCAAAGACAATTCTTCTGCATGTTTACCCTCTGAGTGCAAATGTGAAGAAAGTATTCCCTTTGAGGTATCTTCCTCCCTGCTCACCACAGCAGCACCGGCACCATCACCAAAGATCACCGAGACCCCCCTGCCCCGTGTGGTCATGTCAAGGCCGTACGAATGCAGTTCTGAGCCAATGACCAATATATTCTGGTACATACCGCTTTTTATGTACTGATCGGCCACCGAAAGGGCATACACGAATCCTGAGCACTGGTTTCTCACGTCCAATGCACCTACAGTTTTGATATCAAGATCACGCTGCACCAGCACCCCAGGGCCTGGAAAATAGTAGTCAGGGCTCAAGGTTGCAAAAATGATAAAGTCGATGTCATCTTTATCGATTCCCGCCCGTTCAATTGCTACTTTTGCGGCCTCGACGCCCATGGTGGTCGTGGTGTCTTTCCCCTTTATGCCATGACGGCGTTCTTTGATGCCTGTCCGCTCCTGTATCCACTCATCACTGGTATCCATCAATTTTGAAAGGTCATCGTTGGTGACCACATTGTCTGGCACGTAATGGCCAAGCCCTATTATCTTTGAATTGTACATCTGTTTTTGGGTTGCGGATTGCCTTTCAGAAATCCAAATTGATTTTGTAAAGTAAAAAATATATCCCTATGGCACATAGAAAAGGGCAAAAATAAGGTCGTTTGCTTTAAATAGGTAATTGAGGGGTTACTTTAATGAATGAACAAAAAAGCTTGCCCCAAGCCTTCGTCTTTCCCTCTAAAACATTTATTTTTAGGATATTCTAATGACACCTTAAGTCAATTTAACGCATACTATCATGAGAACTCTGAGCTTTCTATTCGCTTTCCTTTTTGTTGTCTGCCTACCGGCCCAAGAAAAACTGACCTATCAAAAACCCTCCCAAGAGATTTTGGAATTGGTAGATGCCCCGTTGCCGCCTTCTGTCAGGTTGACCGAAAATGGGGACTATATGGTGTTTCTTTATCGTGATCCCTACAAAAGCATTGCCGAACTCTCTGAAACCGAAATGCGTTTGGCGGGCCTACGTATAAACCCCAAGACCAACATAGGAAGCCGCACCAATTATTATAACAATATAAAAATCCAGAAAGTGGGTGATGATGAGGCCGTGCAGGTAAAGGGCCTGCCCAAGAACCCCCGCCTGGCAAACTATAATTGGTCACCAGACCAAACGATGGTTGCCATGACGCATACCACTCCTGAGGGCGTAGAGCTATGGGTAATAGACATTGCCTCTACCTCTGCCAAAAAGCTGACGGAGCCCACCATGAACGTGAACATGCGCGACGCCATCAACTGGTTTAAAGACGGGAAATCAATATTGGCAAAAATGCTGCCCGAAGACCGCCAGCCCCTCATCAATGCTTCTGAGGCGGTGCCCGAAGGGCCCACCATTTCATCAAACGATGGAAAAAAGGCGCAAAACCGTACCTACCAAGATTTGTTGAAAAACCCGAACGATGAGTTCAATTTTGAGCAATTGGCACGATCAGCCCTGTACCGCATAAATCTGGATGGCACCAAAGCACAATGGAAAGAGGCAGATATGTACAGTAGTATCAGCTTTTCACCTGATGGCGAATATGTAATGGTAACCACAGTCGAAAAACCTTTTTCGTACTTGGTTCCTTACTATAGATTTCCGGCTACCACAAATATTTATAGAAATGATGGCAGTTTGGTCACCCCCTTGCTGAAAGTTCCCTTGATCGAAGACCTTCCAAAAGGGTTTATGGCCGTGCGGCAAGGCATGCGCGAGGTCAACTGGCGCAATGATAAACCGGCCACACTGTACTATGCGGTTGCATTGGATGGTGGCGATCCCCAAAACGAGGTCGAATACCGTGATGAAGTATTTGAATTGGATGCCCCGTTTGATGGCGAGCCCAGAAGCCTTTTGAAGACAAAGAACCGTTTCAACTGGATCAATTGGGGCAACGATGATATTGCCATCGCCTATGACTATTGGTGGAACAACCGAAATACCAAAACCTACCTTTTCAGCCCTTCTGAGCCAGATAAGCAACCTGTGGTCATCTCTGACAGAAATTATCAAGACCGCTATTCAGACCTGGGCCGTTTTGTGACCCGCCGCAATAAAAACGGGGTACAGGTTTTAGCACTCAAGGGGAATGCCGGCTATTTGCTGGGAGATGGCTATACCGAAGAGGGCCAATTTCCATTTGTGGACAAAATGGATTTGAAAACGCAAAAGAAGACGCGCCTCTACACCTCAAAATTGGAAGGAAAGTTAGAACGGTTGATAGACTACAACAGCGATAAAGATGAGTTGCTCGTTCGCATCGAGTCGCCCACCGAATTTCCGAATTTCTATATCAAAAGCTTGGTCAAAAGAAAGGGACCAGTACAATTGACCA
Source organism: Flagellimonas lutaonensis (assembly GCF_000963865.1). Classification (NCBI taxonomy): domain Bacteria; kingdom Pseudomonadati; phylum Bacteroidota; class Flavobacteriia; order Flavobacteriales; family Flavobacteriaceae; genus Flagellimonas; species Flagellimonas lutaonensis. The sequence goes on along the minus strand of NZ_CP011071.1, from coordinate 2,448,939 downwards.
ATTTTGAGAACCCCTACAAAAGCCTTCAAGATGTACACAAAGAGGTTATTACCTATAAACGCGACGATGGCCTCGAACTTACCGGCACCCTCTATTTACCGATTGGGTACGATATGGCCAAAAAAGAAAAAATGCCCATGATTTTATGGGCCTATCCACGGGAATACAAAGACAAGAACAGTGCTTCACAAAACACCCAGAACCCTAATGAGTTTACCTATCCGTACTGGGGTTCTCCCATTTACTGGGTCACGAAGGGCTATGTGGTATTGGATGATGCGGCCTTCCCCATTATAGGCGAGGGAGACGAGCAACCAAACGATACGTTTAGAAGCCAACTGGTGGCAAACGCCAAAGCGGCCATTGACGCCGTTGATTCCCTTGGTTACATCGACAGAGACCGCGTAGCCGTTGGTGGTCACAGCTATGGTGCCTTTATGGTGGCCAACCTGCTATCGCATTCTGATCTTTTTGCTGCGGGCATTGCCCGAAGCGGTGCCTATAACCGTACCTTGACCCCTTTTGGCTTTCAAAGCGAGGAACGCAACTATTGGGAAGCCCCAAAAGTGTATTATACCATGTCGCCCTTTATGCATGCCGATAAAATGAAGACTCCTCTTTTGTTGATACATGGCGAGGCCGACAACAATTCGGGCACCTACCCGATGCAGAGCGAACGATACTTTAATGCCCTCAAAGGACTTGGGGCCACAGTACGGTTGGTGATGCTACCAAAAGAAAGCCATGGGTACAGGGCCAAAGAAAGTATTTTGCACCTGCTCTGGGAACAGGACCGTTGGCTCGAAAAATATGTAAAGAACAAAGGCCAGACCAGCGACAAAGAGGCTTCGGGCAAAAATCGATGATTAACCGAGGTACTGCCTAAAGTTATTTACATTGACCTGGGCCTTTAGATCATGAAGCAGGTTGTACAGCCCGAAAAAGGTTCGGTTCATGTATAGAAAATGCTTTGAGCCTCTATTGCCGTTCATTTTTCGAATCTGCTCATCTTTTGAGTAGCGTTCACTCAATGCCGCAATTTGGGTCCAAAAAGTAGGTGCGCCAAAGTCAAAAACCTCTTTGTTGAACGGCAAAGTGAAAATGGTGAGCATTTCTTTAAAGAGCTCTTTGAAGAACAACAGCTCTTTAACAGAATCGGTTGGCGTTAAAATCTCCAGTTGATAGAGTTTTTTCATGAAGATTTCATCATTCTCTATGTTGCCTTTTTCTGCCAGCTCAAAATAAGGCTTGTAGAATTCATTCGGAATTTCTTTGATACAACCAAAGTCAATGGCTATCAATTTGCTGTCTTCGCCGATCAAAAAATTACCGGGGTGCGGGTCGGCATGTACCTTTCGCAAACCATGTATCTGAAACATATAAAAATCCCAAAGGGCCTGCCCCAGTAGATTGCCTGTTTCTTGCGAAAAATCGGTTTTGGTAAACTCGCTCAAGTGTTGGCCTTGCATCCAATCCATGGTAAGGATACGTTCGCTCGAAAGTTCAGGATAATATCTAGGGAATGTGATATTGGGTATTGCACTACAGGCTTCCGTAATTTCTTGGCTCTGCTTCAATTCAAGCAGATAGTTGGTCTCTTCAATGAGTTTTCCCTCAACTTCCTTGAAATACTTATCAGAATCTTTTCCTTGTAGATTAAACATTCGAATGGCTATGGGCTTGACCAATGCCAAATCACTGCTGATACTTTCGGCCACTCCTGGATATTGCACCTTTACAGCAAGCTGTCTGCCATTTTTAGTGGCTTTGTGCACTTGGCCGATGCTGGCCGCATTTACGGAGTCTTTCTCAAAGGCATCAAAAACGTCTTCAGGATATTTGTCGAGATATTTTTTGAATGTCTTTCGTACCAGAGGGGCCGAAAGTGGTGGCACCGAAAATTGTGCTAGCGAAAATTTTTCAACGTAGGCCCTGGGCAGCAGGTTCTTTTCCATACTCAGCATCTGCGCCACCTTTAGGGCGCTTCCCTTCAACGTTTTAAGCCCATCGTAGATATCGGCGGCATTTTCTTCGTTCAAGCGGTCTTTGGTCGTATCTGGGTTTACGAGTTTCTGGCCGTAATACTTGACATAGTTGCCACCGATCTTTACACCGGTCTTGACCAGTTTACTGGCCCGCTCAATCTTGCCCGTGGGGATGCTGTCAAGGGTTTTCATCGGTGTTATGCAAAGGTTTCCTTATAGAGAAATTTGCCGAAATCGACGATACTGTCAAGTGGCGTATTGTCGAATAGGTCAAAAATGGTATTCACCGATTTTTCAATGGCCATATCGGTCTTCTCCAACCGTGGGGAGGAGTCTTCCATCCAAAATTTCAATAAGAACAAAAACTGCACCCATGCACCTTCAGAAAAAATAACAGGATTTTGCTTTGTTATTTTCAAGGTTTTGCCCTCATTGCCTTTTTGAATCAACTCTGTTGCAAAATCTTTGATGTTGGAGCGTAGCCCTTTCAACTGGGCCATCGATTCCATTTTGCTGTGATGCTCTTTCAAAGCGAACAGCACGTAGCTCCGGTTTAGGGTCAACAGCTCAAAAAATGTGAAAAAGAACGACAGCATTTTTTCCCTGTTGGCATAAGCCCCATATTCTTTGTTTTTACCCAAAAACCCCATGGTCTGGTCAAAAAAGGTCTTCCAGATCTCTTTTTGCAAGCCATCGAAAGAGCCAAAATGTTCGTAAAACTGCTCTTCTTTGATTTTGATTTCCTTACAGAACTTGAAAATTGATCTTGGTACGGTCTCATGTTCCAAGACATATTGCATGTACCGTTCGATGATCTTTTCTTTTGAAACCTTGGTAGCTTTTGTTGATGTCGCCATAATATAGGATATGTTTTACAATGGTACGGCTGTAACGATTCCGGTTTTGTTAACGATGGCATAAATGCGTCCATCTTAAAACAGGAACGTGCATCTAGCAATGCACGTTCCCAAACAACCTAACCAATAAATAAACAAACTTGTTGCAGCATGCATCTTTTCATAGCAATTCTTTAACCACAACATGTCAAAAGTATAAAAATGTTTAATCTTTTTTTTTAAAAATTAAACAAAGTTTTGTTAAAATTTTTCAGCGCCATATGTCGTGTCAGTTTGTCACCTTTTTCAGTATGGTATTTTTTTTGTTTCTGACCCCACAGCGAGTAAACAGTAATCTAATAGTATAAAACAGTTTCTTTTCTAACAACCATTGGAAAAGAAGACCATAAAAATTGACAATACATATGGCAACAGGTAAAATCAATGTTTCAGTAGAGAACATTTTTCCGCTGATCAAAAAATTCTTGTACAGTGACCATGAAATCTTCTTGCGTGAATTGATTTCAAACGCCACAGACGCTACCCTGAAGCTCAAGCACTTGGTTTCGATAGGCGAGGCAAAGGTTGAGTTGGGCGACCCGATTATCGAGGTAAAAATCGATAAGAAGGGCAAAAAAATACACATCATTGACCAAGGTATCGGTATGACCGAGGAAGAGGTTAAAAAGTACATCAACGAGGTGGCCTTTTCTGGTGCCGAAGAATTTTTGGACAAGTACAAGGATGCCGGTAAAGATGCGGGCATCATCGGCCACTTCGGCCTAGGTTTCTACTCAGCCTTTATGGTGGCCAACAAAGTAGAGATCATCACCAAGAGCTACAAAGATGAGCCAGCAGTGCACTGGACCTGTGATGGTTCACCAGAGTTCACCATCAAAAAAGCCAAAAAAGAAGACAGGGGCACCGAGATCATTCTGCACATTGCCGATGATTCGACCGAGTTTTTGGAAGATGCCAGAATTCGTGAACTGTTGTTGAAATACAATAAGTTCATGCCAGTGCCCATTAAGTTTGGTACACGAACAGAAACGCTACCGAAGCCCGAAGGGGCCAAAGAAGACGATCCGGCACCCACCAAAGAGGTCGATAATATTATCAACAACCCGAACCCGGCATGGACCAAGAAGCCCACAGAGCTTAAAGACGAAGATTACAAAAATTTCTATCGTGAACTGTACGCCATGCAGTTCGAGGAACCTTTGTTCCATATTCACCTGAATGTGGATTACCCCTTCAATTTGACGGGAATTCTGTATTTCCCCAAGTTGACTACAGACATCAACATTCAAAAAGACCGTATTCAACTGTACCAGAACCAGGTTTTTGTGACCGATAATGTTGAGGGCATTGTACCCGAGTTCTTGACCATGTTACGAGGGGTCATTGACTCACCCGATATTCCGCTCAACGTTTCACGATCATACCTGCAGGCTGACGGGGCGGTGAAGAAAATATCATCGTACATCACCAAAAAGGTGGCCGACAAGCTCAACTCGCTCTTCAAGAACAACCGTGAGGATTTCGAGAAAAAGTGGAACGATATCAAAGTCGTGATCGAGTACGGAATGCTCTCAGAAGAGAAGTTCTTTGAAAAGGCCGAAAAATTTGCCCTCTACCCTACTGTAGATGGTGAATACCTGACCTTTGAAGAGTTGGAGAAGAAAATTAAGGATGACCAGACCGATAAAGACGGTAAAATGGTCATCTTGTACGCTTCTGACAAAGAAGAGCAGCACAGCTATATTGAAGCGGCCAAGGCAAAGGGGTACGAAGTGCTGTTGATGGATTCTCCCATCGTATCGCACTTCATGCAGAAACTGGAGACCACCAAAGAGAAGATCTCTTTCGCCCGTGTCGATGCCGACCATATCGACAACCTCATCAAAAAAGAGGATAGTGCCATCTCTAAACTCTCCGATGAGGAAAAAGACCGTTTGAAAGAGGAATTGGAAAAAGTGGTGGGCGAAAAAAGCAACTACACCATTCAATTGGAAGCTATGGACAGCACCGCCCAGCCCTTTATTATCACCGAACCCGAGTTTATGCGCCGCATGAAAGAAATGCAGCAAACCGGTGGAGGTATGTTCGGTATGGGCAACATGCCCGACATGTACAACCTGGTGGTGAACACCAACCACGAATTGGTTGGCCAGATACTGAATACCAAAACTGCCAAAAAGCGGGAACGGTTGATCAATCAATCTTTGGATCTGGCACGACTGTCTAAAGGCCTCTTAAAAGGAGAAGAGCTTACGAAGTTTATCAGCAGAAGCTATGAAATGATAAAATAGGCGCTGCATTTTAGACTTCAGTAGCCACGTATTGAATCTCATGACCGCCCTACATCAAGCGAGAAAGATGTAGGGCGGTTTTTTGTGGCAAAGTCACTATATTATGCTCACTAAACAACCGACCTATGAGCAACGACTACAAAAGTCCGGCTTTTAAAAAATTGCTCGACTCACTGCAACAACAAAGCTGGGAACTGGAACTTATTATATCGGGGTTTGCCATATTTGGACTGTTCACGGCCTATGAGCCGTTGAAGACAGCCATGATCAATGCACAGAACGAGCAACAGATCTATAGTTTTGTCATTTACTTTTTGGCCTTTATAGCTTGTTCCATCTTGCTCTTCAATCTATTGCTTCATGTTGTTCTGCGCGGCCTGTGGATCGGGGCCCTCGGCTTACGCTATGTTTCGGGCGATATAGACTTCGATAGCCTAGGGTATAGTGCCAAGTTCAAAAATTATCTGCGCAAACGGATTGTTTCTTTTGACCGATATATTGCCAATCTAGAAAATTATTGTAGTATACTCTTCGCTATTTCGTTTTTGCTCATATTCTATGTTTTGGCCGTTACGGCCGTTATAGTGGCTTTCGTATCGGTGGCAACGTTCATCATAAGCAACGATGAACTCCCCAACTGGATATCCAAAGGGCTGGGCGTGGGGCTGGTGATATTCTTGCTTATCGGTATGTTATTGACCTTCTTTGATTTTATCACCCAGGGGTTGTTGAAAAAAAACAAATGGGTGGCCAAAATATACTTTCCCGTTTATTGGGTGTTCAGTTTTCTGACCCTTTCCATTTTGTATCGACCGCTTATCTATAATTTTTTGGACAATAAGTTTGGTAAAAGGCTTATTCTATCGTTGACACCCTTTTATATACTCATCTTGGTCATTACCTCCCTTGAATACCGCAATTCTAACTACTTGGACCATGACAGCAACTCGTCTGCCGAAATCGCCAACAAAGAGAATTACTTTGACATGTTGACCGAGGAAGAAGATTATCCCGGTGATGCCGTTATTCCTTCAAAAGTGATTACAACCCCATATTTACAGGTTTTTATTCCCTACGCTGAAAAAATAGAAGATCGTATTTTTGCCTACAACGATTCCATTAAGCCCAAAGAAGATCTAAGAGGGCTATCATCTACCATTACATTTTCAAGCAAAGGAAACAATTGGGGAATGTCTACACGTCAAAAAGACAGTATTCGCTCGATTTACCTTAAAACGTTCAATGAAAGCTACTCATTTCAAATAGATACGCTTCAATTGGATTCAGATTTCGTGATTACCACCAGTCCAAAAGGCCAGTTGGGCTTTGAAACCTATCTGAATATCGAAAATCTATCGGAAGGCAAGCATTTGCTGCGGGTCAAACGAAAAAGAAAGGAAAAGGGTGAGATTGTTTCCGTCACAGAGGCATCCATCCCTTTTTGGTATTTTAACAACTGAACCATGAGCACCCCCTGGCATCTATCTCTTATGGCCGTCATGTACATTATTGCCGGTATCATGCATTTTGTTTTTCCAAGGGCCTATATGCGCATCATGCCCAGGTACCTGCCACAGCACAGGTTATTGGTATATGTGAGCGGCTTGGTGGAGATTGCCTTGGGTGTCGGACTGTGTTTTTCGGCCACCAAAAAGCCCTCAATCTATGGCATCATTGCCATGTTGACGGTTTTTCTGTTGGTTCATTTCTATATGCTATCAGATGAAAAAGCCTCGGCAGGTATTCCCAAATGGGTGCTCGTACTGCGAATACCCCTGCAGTTCGGATTAATTTATTGGGCTTGGTTTTATTTATAAATTTCTATAATTTACTTAAGATAAACACTTTAAAAAATCCAATATTAGACCCTAAATTAAATTTTTGAGCAGTGAAATAAAGGTGGGTTTAACCCAACCGGGTACTTTAATCCAAGTATTTTTGTCATTATGGAATTGAACTACAATTTCATCTCTTTTTTAGATGCTGTCGGTTTTATACAGGGCCTTACCCTAGGTTCAATAATTCTTATAATGAACAGGAACAGGCACAAAAGCACCTTCTATTTGGGCCTTTTTCTAATTGTTTTTTCACTTAAGCTACTGCACTATATTGCAAATGGCATAGCGCTGGAAAAATATCATCCGAGTTTATTTTTGGTTCCTTTCAATTTTTCTTGGTTGCTATTCCCTTTGTTCTTTATCTATTGCCAAAAAATATCATTTTTTTCGGACCAAAAAACCAATTATTGGGTTTTGGTTCCCGGCATATTGTCGTTTATTGCCCAACTCATCATTTTTCTGATGCCCTATCAAACAAGACTCATAATTGCCCAGAGTGTATGGTATGAATTTCTATTTACCTATTTAGGAATATTTTATTCTTGGAGTATAGGCCTTTGGAATTTGGTGATGTTGAACCGCCATAAACTTGAGATCCAAAATTATTATTCATTGGTCGAGTCAAAGGAATTGAACTGGGCGAAAACATTCTTGATCTATAGTTTATTAAGTTCGTTAATAATACACATCCTATATTATTATGATCCGGATAATTACTATTTCAGATTGATATTTGCGATTTTTGATTTAATCGCGATTTCATGGGTGTCGGTATTTGGTTTGCAACAACAGAATACCCATACTGTTTTGAGTGAGAACAAATTTGAAAACAATTTTGGTAAAGTTGAGGCTCAAATCCAAAATGAAGAGGCAAAACCAGATATGGCCGATTTAAAGCGTACGCTTACTAAAATCGATCACATCATGGAAAATGAAAAATTATTCCTTAAGAAAGACCTTACCATTATTGATATTGCCAAAAAATTACAAATGCATCCAAAAAAAATATCCAATGCCATCAATACGATAACAAATCAAAATTTCAACATTTATGTTAATAATTATCGTGTAGATGAAGCAAAGCGGCTTTTGAAAAACTTCAATAAATTGAATTTAAGCATTGACGGAATTGGAAATGAATCAGGATTTAAAAGTAAAAGTGCCTTTTATGGTTCATTTAAAAAAGTTACTGACATAACCCCAACAACCTATAAAATTCGATTTGATAAAAAAGCTGATAAGTAGAAATTTCATTTTCTTTTTCTAAATAATTTACATTAGAGCATATTGATTATTGAAAGTTTGGAAGTAATAACCCACCATCCGTTCTAAATTCTGAATTTAGAACCAATTATACCTCCATATCGTTGATTATCAACCAATCTTATGAAATATTTGTCGTTTTATTTTTAACCCCGCTAATAATCAAAATTGGCCAGTTATTGTTTTTAAATGTGCATTATTGCCTGTTCATGAAATTGAACCGATTGAATTGATACAGTTTTTACCAAAGAAAACTGATTTTAATTCAGCAAGAACAGACAAATGCATGTTTTACAGCTGCGGGATTATAACATGGAGACGATATGAGGAAACTAGAGCTTAATCCTGCCGGAAATTTTAAAAATTGGAGTTCGAATACGATTAAAGAGTTGGAACATTTGAAATTCTCAGAAATAATGGGCAATCGTTTAATGTTTGAAAATGATTCGGTTACCCTTTGGGAAATTGTTCTAAAGCCTAAGGAGAGAATCGCATTTAGGCGGCACAAATATCCCTTTGTTGTGTACTGCATCAATGGCGGTATTCTAATTACACGATATGCTTCAGGAAAAGTGGATTTGTTGGTCTTTGAAGAAGAAGATTCCTATTATCAAGAATTGCAACACGGATTTTTAATTCAAGATTTGGAAAATGTGGGCCATGATACTGTTGAAATACAGTTATTGCAATTAAAATATTATGATGAAGAATTTATAAATATGACCAATCCAAAGACATGGTTGAACGCTGTTTGATAGATTCTTTTAACTATTAAATATTACCGACATTGGTTGGTTTGGCGAAATGTTTTTTTTGCTCCGACAGTAACTCATCAACATTGGTTATATATTCATGACGAATCACCTAGTAAAAGACGAATAATAATCCAAAACGTATAATTTGTTACAGAACCACCGAAGTCAACGGTGGTTTTTTTATTTTAAGGGAATGAAAATCATCGCCACCAATATTGGGAAAGCAACAACCATTACTTGGAATGGTAAACAACAGTCAACGGGTATTTATAAATATCCGACAACACAACCCATACTATTGCAACAAGAGCAGGTTGCCCATGACACGGTAGCCGATAAAAGGGTACACGGTGGCACTTTTAAGGCCTGTTATCTGTTTTCAGCAGATCAGTATCCCTACTGGAAAGAAAAGTATCCCGGTCTGGAATGGGATTGGGGCATGTTCGGTGAGAATTTAACGGTGGCCGGCCTAGACGAAAACAAGCTTATTGTCGGAAGTACCTATCGTATCGGTGGTGCCGTTGTACAGATTACCCAACCCCGCGAGCCATGCTACAAATTAGGAATTAGGTTCTGCAACCAACAGATCCTGAAAGAATTTATTGTGCATGGCCACCCCGGCACTTATGTCAGGGTTTTGCAGAATGGCAACGTTAAAGCAGGCGATACCTTTGAATTAATTATGGCACCTACCCCCTCTTTGACCACAAAACAGTTTTTTGACCTTTTGTTCGCCAAGGACAAGGATAGGCAACTGGTTAAAATGGCCGTTGAAAACGAGGCCTTGCCCCTTTCGAAACGGGAGCGCCTGAAAAAATATCTATAAAAAAAGTCCCGATCAATGACCGGGACTTTCAACAATTAACTCAATTAACAACCTATTTTACCGTTACTTTTTCTTTGTAGGTTTTGTTGCTGTCAATTACCACGATGGTGTACTCATCTTCAAAGGCTTTTTCAAAATTGAATGCCTTCTCAACAACAAGTTTCCCTTCAAAGGTTTCTTTGAACACGATCCTACCCTCGCTATCGTAAATTTTAACGATGACATTATCTTGGTCCAAGTTCAAGAGGTTCATCAAAAGTTTATCACCTTTTTTAAGGAATACGGGGTCCAAATTGATATCGATCAGTTCTTTTTCAACACCAAAGCCCTTCTTGCCGAAGGTTTTTGCGGGTCCATTGGCCAATAGGCTGGTCGAAGCAAACAAAAGGGCCAATGCAACTGTAAATTTCAAAACTCTTTTCATAACGTTTGTTTTTTAATGCCTGAATCAACTCAGGCGTGTTATCAACAATTTACAGTGCAAACATAGCGATGTACTACCCCTTGAAACCACCACTCCGTTTTCAAATTTCTATACAATTTTAACCCTAATAAAGTGTTAAATGCCCTAAAATGGTAAAATAGAACACTTTTTGGGTAATTTTGCACAGGTTCGCTGTAGTTGACCTGTCTACTTTTACAAAAGCAAAAATGACGATCGTGAAGCACAAACCGGCTTTTGAATCCATATCACCAACTTTTGGGCATTCGTTTACCTACCAGAAGTTCGACAAGAACAAATCGAATACCAATAAAAGTTGGCATTACCACCCAGAACTGGAGTTGGTCTATGTAAACGGTGGTTCGGGCAAGCGCCAAATAGGTAGCCATATTTCTTACTATACCGATGGTGACCTTATTCTTATAGGCTCTAACTTGCCCCATTGCGGATTTACCGATAAGCTGACCGGCAACGAGAGTGAAACCGTCATTCAAATGAAATTGGATTTTCTTGGGAACGACTTTTTTAATATCCCAGAAATGGAAAAAATAAAAAAGCTCTTTGAGATGTCGAAGAGCGGTATTGCCTTCTCTGGAAAGACCAAGCGCAAAATTGGTGAAAAAATGGAGATCATGGAGTACCAGACCCACTTTCAGCGGCTACTTTCCATACTCAATATTTTGAACGAACTTGGTAGTTCTACCGAGTATAAAATACTGAATGCCGAAAGTTTTTCAATGCCCGCAGAGGTCAAAGACAACGACCGTATCAATTTGGTGTTCAACCATGTAAAGTCACATTTCAAAGAAGAGATATCGCTTGATGAAATGGCAGATATGGTAAGTATGACGGTGCCCTCTTTCTGTAGGTATTTCAAAAAAATCACGAATAAGACCTTTACGCAGTTTGTAAACGAATATCGGTTGGTGCATGCGTCAAAATTGTTGGCCGAGCAACCCATGAGCATCACAGAGGTCTGTTACGAAAGCGGGTTCAACAACTTTTCGCATTTTAACAAGTCATTCAAGGCCTTCACCGGGCAAAACCCATCTGAATACCGAAATCAGTTAAAAGCAGTACTGCAATAATGGGGTGGCCGTCTGCGGAAAATACCAAACTCGCCCTTGTCGATGCCGATATTCGTTACTATCCACATTTTTTAACCGCAAGCGAAGCAGATTGTTTCTTTGACAGGCTTCTACAAAATATAGAATGGCGGCATGATGACATCACCATTTTCGGCAAAACCTACAAACAGCCCAGGTTGACGGCGCTCTATGGCAATAACGGCAAGCCGTATTCCTATTCAAACATCGTTATGTGGCCACATTCTTTTATTGAGCCATTGACCACTATCAAAGAAAGAATCGAGAAGGTCGCCAAGGTTGAATTTACCACCTGCCTATTGAACCTGTACCGAGATGGAAAAGACAGCAACGGGTGGCATTCAGATGATGAGAAAGAACTGGGCCGAAATCCGGTGATCGCCTCTGTGAGCTTAGGTGAAGAACGTTATTTTCACCTTAGGCACAAAAAGAATAAATCACTGAAAAGCAAGCTGTTGTTGCAACACGGAAGCCTATTGCTGATGCAGGGAGAAACCCAGCATAATTGGCAGCATCAGATACCCAAAACAGCCAAACGAATAGGGCCACGGATCAATTTGACCTTTCGGGTCATTGTCTGACAGCGCAAAAAAAATCGGTTTGCTGAACCGATTTTTTTTAATCCCTGGTTATTGAAGTCTTCGCTGCCTTTAATACGTTGGGACACCGCACTAATCTCCTCGCTTCCAACTTCTTACTTTAATATAACTCCAAATTGTGTGCCAAAATATGTACAGTCGCCCATTTTCACGTTTCTTGGTTGAGTTGCATGTTATTTAGCATACCAGACCAAATAAGTACCTTTGTTTTCGCTATGAAAAAAGAAATTACCGAACGTGAACTTGACAGAATAATTGAAATGGCCTGGGAAGATCGAACCCCCTTTGAGGCCATTGCTGCCCAATTTGGCCTATCTGAACAAGAGACCATAGAACTCATGCGCCGAGAGCTGAAGCCTAGTAGTTTTCGCCTTTGGCGAAAAAGGGTGCAGGGCAGAAAAACCAAACATGCGAAGCTAAGAAATGGCCAAGTTGCCCGGTTCAAGTCCAGTCGCCAAAAAAATATTTCGGGCAATAAGATCTCTAAAAGATAGATCGGTCAAAAAGGTCATTCAAGACCTTTGCCAGCCGAAGACCCCCAAGATGCAATTGGTGCAAAAGCACCTTGTTGTATCTATAGCTATATTGGTACCCCAATTTTTCGCCCACTTTTACTGAATCGTACAATTCGTTGGCAAGGTCTTGCGACTCTTCGACCCAATCGTAAACAGTACCTTGTTGCAATCGCTTGATCTCTTTTTTTGAAAGCTGCGGAAGGGTCTGCGCCAACTCGGTATACGACATGCCGTAAGAGTCGATTAAGTTTTTGTCCCATAGCCGGTGTAGATTGGTTCCCTCATCGAACCAGCGTACCTGTAGATCGTTTCCACCACGATCTTCCAATCGGCCCACATGCATGGGCTGGTGCAAGTCTCCCACAAGGTGTATCAACATTTTTAGGTAAAATACCCTGTCTTCACGTGGGCTATTTTCATTTTGAACGATTTCAATACATTTTTCGATGCCAATCACAACATCGCCGTACTCGCTCGGTTCAACTTCGGTATATTTCTTATCCGCAGGATAGTTGACATAATGCCAGGCACTGAATTTTGAAAAACTTCTATCGGCCTTGATTTCATCTGCAAAATTGGCGACAAATGCCAGGTCGTGCCCGCCCAATAGTTCTGCAATGGCCCGTTCAGCCTTGCGGGTCAAGTGTTGTTGGGCAATTTCACCAATCGCTCTATGGCCCGTCTTTGACCAGATGAGATCATTGGCAAAAACCAACGGACCCAAAAGAAATATGATAAGAAGTACTTTTCGCATAAGAGAAAATTTTTACACAAAAATAGCCATTGTACCTTTGGCCAGTGTTACGGCCATATCAAATTTGGTTTTTAAGTGGGATATTGCACGCGCAAGGGAACCAATTTACAAAGGGCACAACAGCTAAAGAGAGCAAACCAGACATTCAATTCATTAAAATCGTTGGATAGATGAAGAAATCAAAACCCGCAAAACGAAAGAAGCCAGTCAAAAGGTGGAAGCTATTGGGGGCGATTTTACTTCTTCCCTTACTAGTGCTAGGCCTTTTTATCGGCTCGGTATACATGGGCATTTGGGGCAAGGTTCCCTCCCAAGAGGAACTGGCAGATTTTCAATATCAGCGGGCCTCTGAAGTGTATTCTGCCGATAGTGTGCTTATTGGCAAGTACTACCTGTATGACCGCCAGCCCATAGAATACGGTCAATTTCCAGATCATTTGGTAGAGGCCTTGGTCGCTATTGAAGATGAGCGGTTCTACGACCATGACGGCATCGATGCCAAAAGTCTGATGCGGGTGTTTTTCAAATCACTGCTATTACAAGACGAATCAGCGGGGGGTGGAAGTACCCTGACCCAACAACTGGCAAAAAACCTATATCCGCGAAAGGATAGAAAAATTGCAAATATTGCCGTCAACAAGGTCAAGGAGATGATCATGGCGCGAAGACTTGAAAATGTCTTGTCAAAAAAACAGATCATTGCCCATTACCTCAATACGGTCTCCTTCGGGGGAAATACTTTTGGCATTGAAAGCGCCTCGCTAAAATTCTTCGACAAGCCAACCAAAGAGCTGAAAATCGAAGAGGCTGCTGTTCTGGTCGGAATGTTAAAGGCCACCTACGCGTACAATCCGAGGATATTTCCTGAGAAAAGCCTGGCCCGTCGCAACTTGGTGTTCTCGGCCATGGCCAACAATGGTTTTATCCCAGAAGAAGAGCGTGATAGCTTGGCCCAATTGCCGTTGAAACTCAATTATCGTGAATACAGCCATGATGAGGGCATAGCCCCCTATTTTCGTGAGGCCGTCAGAAAAGAATTGATGCAATGGGCCCAGAACTTAGAAAGTGAAACCCCCATCAACATTTACACCTCCGGACTCAAGATCTACACCACCCTTAACTTTGAAATGCAAAAATTGGCCGAGAAAGCCATGCAGGCACATATGAATTCATTACAAAAATCATTTGAAAAAAGCTATGGTAAAAACGCCCCTTGGTTGGTCAACAAAAGTTTGGTCAGAAAGAAGGCCAAAAATTTGCCCTTCTATAAGCGATTGAAGGCTTTAGGGTTGTCAGAAAAGCAGATTTGGGACTCGCTCTCGGTCAAAAAGAACATGAAACTATCCACTTGGGACGGGCCCAAAGAAATGCAGGCAAGCACCTTGGATAGCTTACAGCATTACATGAAATTCTTGAACATTGGCTCTTTGGGCATTGACCCCTTTACAGGTGCCGTAAGAACATGGATCGGTGGCATCAATTACCAGCATTTTAAATACGACCATGTTTCGCAGAGCAAACGCCAAGTTGGGTCTACTTTCAAACCAATTGTGTACACGGCAGCACTTGAAAAAGGATTGGATCCCTGCGACCACATTTCTGCACGGGAGGTGGAATACAAAAATTTGGAGGGATGGAGCCCCAGCAACTCAGGTGCTGAAGATGAGGCCTACCTGAACTATTCGATGGAAGAGGCCCTGAGCAAATCGGTCAATACCATAGCGGTAAAGGTGTTGGAAAGAACAGGTATTGAAAACGTATTGGAACAAGCCAGAAAAATGGGCATTCATGAAGAACTGCCCAAAAAACCATCTGTGGCCCTTGGTACGGGAGAAATAAAAATAACAGAGCTGGCGGGGGCATATGCCAGCTACCTCAATAATGGAAAACCAGTAAAACCCATGCTGATTACGGCCATTGCCACGGCCAACGACTCCATTTTAACAACTTTTTCGCCCGAAATTGGTTCAGAAAAGGCCTTTTCCAATGATACCCGCCAATTGATGCTCGAAATGATGAAGGCGACCGTTGATAAAGGTACTGCAGCAAGAATCAGAACCACTTACAGACTCAAAAACGACATTGCCGGTAAAACGGGCACTACGCAATACAATAAAGATGCGTGGTTTGTTGCGGTAATGCCCAAACTGGTACATGTCAACTGGGTGGGGCTCGATGATCATGAAATAGGTTTCAAGAGTACACATTTAGGCCAAGGGGCCAACGCAGCCCTTCCCCTGTTTGCCCTGTTACTTAAAGAAATGAACAAAGACAAGCGGTTCGATACCCTTACACGTGCACGGTTCAAGACCCCATCACAAGAGATTTTAAAGAGACTTGATTGCGAACCCGTTAAACGCGATGGCTTTTTGAAGCGATTGTTCACAAACCCCAACAAAAAGAAGAAAAGAAAGTTCAAGGGCTAATCATTTGTTTATTTGGATTTATATTGATATATTTATGATATCATTTTAATATCACTTCTTAAATACTACGACTATGACCAATGAAAAATCTATAACGCCCTTCAACGGGTATGTAATGCTGTTTCTGAGTTTGCTCCTGCTTTTTGGCGGTATTGCGGCCATTATCAGAATTGGGTCACCTTGGTACGGATTTTCTGTGTTTGCAGGGTTTGTGCTGTTCTTCGGTTTGGTGCTCGTCAACCCCAATAGTTCAAGGGTCTTGTTGCTCTTCGGTAAATATGTGGGCACCATTAAAAAGAACGGTCTATTCTGGGTCAATCCCTTGTACACAAAAAAGAAAATCTCTTTACGGGCCAGTAATTTTGACAGCGAGCGCCTAAAAGTAAACGATAAACTGGGCAACCCGGTGATGATCAGTACCATTCTGGTCTGGCGCGTTACCGACACCTACAAGGCTGCCTTTGATGTGGACGATTATAAGAACTTTGTACGGGTACAGACAGATGCTGCCGTAAGAAAACTGGCCAGTATGTATCCTTACGACAATTTTGCCGATGAGGGCATTGAAGAAGACATTACGTTGAGATCTAGTGTCAACGAAGTGAGCGAGGCCCTTGAGAAAGAAATACAAGATCGGCTGGAAATGGCCGGCATTGAGGTGTTGGAAGCCCGAATTGGCTATTTGGCATATGCCCAAGAAATTGCCAACGCCATGCTAAAGCGGCAGCAGGCTACCGCCATTGTGGCCGCAAGGCACAAAATTGTCGAGGGGGCCGTAAGCATGGTAGAAATGGCCTTGGAAGAACTCAATAGCAAAGAAATAGTCGAGCTCGACGAAGAGCGCAAAGCGGCCATGGTCAGCAATCTAATGGTGGTACTCTGTTCAGACAAAGATGCCGCCCCGATTGTCAATGCCGGTACCTTGAACCACTAATTCTTGTTGAGAAATGAGGGTCTTCGAAGAAAAACAGCGGTTCGACCAATGGTGGTTCTATGCCATTCAAGCGGTTGTGGTATTCAGTGTTTTATACCTGGCCTACGACTGGTACCAACACCAATATTTGATGGGTGCCACAGATTGCAATGAAGAAATTGTCATGGTACTGGTAGTGGTGTTGACCGTGATTCCAATCTCGATTCTGTCGTTTCTCAAACTACAGACCAGAATAGATGAACGGGGCATCCATTATCGCTTTTTTCCTTTCCACCGAAACGAAAGAAAAATTGAATGGCAAGCGCTAAAGCAATGCTACACCAGAAAATACAATCCGATCAAAGAATATGGTGGCTGGGGATACCGAATTTCCTTCGGAAAGGGCAATGCCTACAACGTAAAGGGAAACCAAGGCATTCAGCTTGAAACGCAGGATGGGAAAAAAGTACTGCTAGGCACCCAAAAACCTAAGGAAGCACAACAAGTAATAGATAGATATTTCAACAATGAAGGAATATAAGGTCACCACCTGGAAAATGGGGCTCTCGAACAACAACAGGCGTTTAGAAGATACCCTGAACGAATATGCCAAACAAGGCTGGCAGGTATTGCACATCGCCGAACACAGCGCAAGAATCGTTTTTGAAAGAGATAAGAACCGATGAAAAAACTGTTCTACATATTTTGGCTATCGGCCTTTTCGTGTCTTGGCCAAGAGATAGTGGTCGAAGAACTTGAACTGTACAACGATAGCATCTATCTGCCTGGCACGTTGAGCTATCCCATACAGACAAAAAAGCCGCCCTTGGCCATTTTTGTACACGGTTCGGGCAATCCTGATAGAAATGGCAACCAAGGTGAAATGGTCGGGGCCAACTACATCAAAGAATTGGCCGACAGCTTAAATGCGAGGGGCATTGCCTTTTACCGTTACGATAAGCGCAATGCAACCCCCGCCAACCTTGCCAAATCAAAGAACATGCGTATCGGCGATCTGGTCGCCGACCTTAAGGTGGCCATAAGTCGTTTTAAAGATGATGAACGTTTTGCCTCTCTGCACCTAATAGGGCACAGCCAGGGATCATTGCTGGGCATGCTCGCGGCATCTGAAGAGATAAAAAGCTATACTTCGTTGGCGGGCCTTGGCACTCCCGTAGACAAAGCCCTGATCCGTCAACTTGGGGCACAAAACAAGGATGCCGGAAAAATGGCCGAAAAATATATCGATGAACTAATGGAAACCGACACGATTCTCGATGTAAATCCATTTTTGATGGCCCTTTTTGCACCACAAAACCAAAAATACCTGAAAGATTGGATGTTGTTGGACCCTGCAGAGGAAATCGCCAAACTGTCAATGCCCGTGCTTATCGTAAACGGTGATGCTGATTTACAGGTTACTCCCGAAGATGCAAAAAGGCTCAAAGAAGCCAAGCCGGATGCTGAGTTGGCCATGATCCCAAATATGAACCATGTGCTGAAATCGGTAGAATCTTGGGGCGAAAATCAAAGGTCTTACAAAGAGGCCGGTTTTCCCCTATCATCAAAACTTGTCGAAACACTCGCAAAATTCATCCTCTCCAATGGGTAAAAAAAAAGCATTTGCGCTACGGTTGAACGAAGACATGTTGAAGGCCATTGAAAAATGGGCCGCCGATGAGTTTCGTAGCATCAATGGCCAAATTGAATGGATGTTGATGAAAAGCCTTAAAGAAGCAAATAGGGCCCCGAAAAAAAAGAGCACTGAAAAAGAGTGATTTTTTGACATTTTTTTAACGTTACTAACCCTTAAATTTGGGCGACTAATTCAAATACTGCCAAATGGCAAGAAAATACGCCTACCTACCCTTTCTATTTTTTTTTATAAACCTTACCGCCCAAGAAACCACAAAATCGTTCGTTGTCAAGTACATTTCTGAACCCGTTCGAATTGATGGCATTTTGGACGAACCTGCCTGGCAACAAGCCGAAAGTGCCCATGACTTCCATCAATATTTTCCAACGGATTCCATTGCGGCCACCCAAAAGACCGACATAAAAATGATGTACGATGACAAAAATCTGTATTTGGGCATTCGAATGGATACACAGGGTAAAGATTATATCATACCCTCTCTCCAAAGAGACTTTAGGGCCGGCGGCAACGACAACATCAGTTTGCTATTTGACACTTTTAACGACGGTACAAATGCCTTTCTCTTTGGCATCAACCCCCTTGGCGTTCGGCGAGAGGCATTGATCACCGGTGGTGGGTCCGATTTGCGTGGGTTTACCACTTCGTGGGATGTAAAATGGAAAGGCGAATCGAAAATATACGATAATTACTACACCGCAGAGATCGCCATACCCCTTACCTCATTTAAGTTTCGTGAAGGAGAGACAAAATGGAGGTTCAACAGCTACCGTTTTGACATGCAGGCAAACGAGAGAAGTACCTGGGTCAGAATTCCGCAGAACCAACTCATATTCAATTTGGCGTTCATGGGCGATATGGTATTTGAAAAACCGTTGGGCAAATCGCGTACCCCACTGACCATTATCCCCTATATCAATGGTTTTTCTGGTAAGGATTTCGAAATCGATGAGAGTACCAACACGGTCAAAGTGGGTGGCGATGCCAAGGTGGCCATTGGCAATTCAATGAACCTTGACATTACCGTAAATCCTGATTTTTCACAGGTAGAAGTTGACAATTTCTTTACCAATTTGACACGATTTGAGGTAAGACTGCCAGAAAGGCGACAGTTCTTTATCGATAACAACGACCTTTTCGGAAATTTCGGTGGCGGCCGTGATGCCAACCCATTCTTTTCGAGGCGTATCGGCATCGCAGAGGATGTCGATGGAAATACCATCGAAAACCCCATAATTGCTGGGCTGCGTTTAAGCGGGAAAATCAACAACAATCTTAGATTGGGCTTTTTGAACATTCAGACAGAAGAAGATGCGGCCAACGAGATTGCCTCTAACAACAACATGATGCTTAGTTTGCAACAAAGGGTTTTCGCACGTTCGAACATCGGTATGTTCTTCATCAATAGGCAAACCTTCAATGCCCCCGACTATGTCGATGAATCTGAGGAATACAACCGTGTAGTGGGCATTGATTACAATCTTGCCTCTAAAGACAATACTTGGATCGGTAAGTTTTATGGCCATAAATCGTTTCAACCGAACGATAGCGAGGGCAATTATTCGTTGGGGGCCTTTACCGGGTATAATTCGAGAAAGTATGGTGCGTTCGTAGATATGGTGTATGTAGATGAAGAATTTACCTCAGACCTCGGCTTTATTCCAAGAAAAGACATTGTTAAGGGCGCTTTGAACCTCAGCAGAACCTTTTGGCCAAGTCAAAAAAAAATAAACAACCATGGTTTTGAGCTCTTTTCGGTTTATGTCTGGAGGCCCAAACTTGATTTTCAAAACACCGACCGCCGCATAAATTTCGGATGGGGAGCAGAATTCAACAACCTTTCAGAAATGGAAGCCGGCCTATCGTACCAATATATTTTCTTGACCGACGAATTTGAGCCCACCGGTAAGGATAATGCAGTGCCCTTGCCTGCCAACCAAGGTTACCATTTTACCTCGTTCGGGGCAGAATTTCGTTCTGACCGAAGAAAAGCGTTCTCGTATTCGATAGAACCCGAGATCGGGGGCTTTTTCAATGGCAACCGCTATTCACTCGAGCTGTCTGGCAATTTGCGATTGCAACCGCGTTTCAATCTCAGGCTTGAGGCACAATATGACCGTTTAGAGCTGCCAAGTCCCTATTCGAGCGCCGATATATGGTTGCTCAGCCCTAGAATCGATGTCACATTTAACAAATCGGTCTTTTGGTCAACGTTGATTCAGTACAGCAACCAGCGCGACAACCTAGGCTTCAATTCAAGGCTTCAATGGCGGTTTGCGCCGCTTTCAGACTTGTTCATCGTCTACAACGACAACTACTTTGTCAATACCTTTATGCCGAGAAACAGATCCATCAATTTGAAGCTTACGTACTGGCTGAACATCTAGCCACCGGTTTTTTCTATATTTGGAAAAACACCCACCAAAATGAACCAACTACCACTGACCGATGATACGGTCATTTTTGGGCTGCTGGCCCTTTGTCTCGGGTTTGTCTTTTACACCTCTTCCATAAAAACAGGCTTTTGGAAAAAGTTCTATGCCATTGTGCCCGCTGTGCTCATGTGCTACTTATTGCCGGCTGTACTTACCAGTACAGGTTTGGTGAGTGAAAAGGAATCAAACCTTTACTATGTTGCCAGCCGATACCTATTGCCTGCGGCATTGATTCTTATGACCCTGAGCATTGATCTTAAGGCCATCATCAATTTGGGTTCAAAGGCGCTCATCATGTTTTTTACCGGCACCCTAGGTATCATAATTGGTGGCCCGATAGCGATATTGATCATTTCCATCTTTTCACCGGAAACTGTTGGTGGCGCTGGGCCTGATGCGGTTTGGCGCGGCTTATCGACCATTGCGGGCAGTTGGATCGGGGGTGGTGCCAACCAAGCTGCCATGCTCGAAATTTTTCAGTACAATCCTGAAAAATTTGGCAATATGGTATTGGTCGATGTTTTTATGGCCAATGTATGGATGGCTCTTTTACTTTTGGGAATCGGTCGTTCAAACAAAATAGACCGTTGGCTCAAGGCCGATAATTCATCGATAGAGGCACTCAAGGTAAAGGTTTCAGAATATACCGCACGAATAGCACGCGTTACCTCGCTGCACGATTTGGTCATGTTGCTGTTTTTTGCCTTTGCAGGTGTGGGAATCGCACATTTTGTTGGCGAGCACTTTTCACAATTCTTGCAAGACAACTTTGAGGTGATCAGAAATAAGCAAAAGGCATTGTCATCACTGGGTTCAAAATTTCTGTGGATGGTGGTCACGGCCACGGCCATTGGCATAGGCCTTTCATTTACCAAGGCCAAAAACTACGAAGGGGCCGGTGCCAGTAAAATTGGTGGTGTGTTCATCTATGTACTGGTTGCCACCATAGGCATGAAAATAGACCTGAGCAAGGTATTTGAAAACCCCGGTTTGCTCGCCATAGGATTTATTTGGATCGCTATCCACGCAGGATTGTTGATTTTGGTGGCCAAACTGATCAAGGCCCCCTATTTTTTCTTGGCTGTTGGCAGTCAGGCAAACGTTGGTGGTGCGGCATCGGCCCCGGTAGTGGCAGCAGAGTTTCACCCTTCGCTTACCTCTGTGGGCGTTCTATTGGCGGTTTTCGGTTATGTGGTGGGTACCGCAGGTGCCTATATCAGTGCCCTTCTGATGGAAGTGGCTTCCCATGTTTGAAAAACAAAAATCTTTCAGATATTTGCGCCACAATTTCAGGATATGAAAAGATATATAGCAGCATTTACCCTAATACTTTTTTTGGTTTCTTGTGGAGGGAAATCGGAAAAAACCATGACCGTATCTGGCACCATAGATGGTTTGAAAAAGGGAACGCTTTATTTGCAGCACATAAAAGATTCTACCTTGGCCACTATCGATTCGCTCGAACTTCGGGGAGACGGGTCTTTTACATTCTCCCATGAAATTGAAAGTCCACAACTTTTCTATCTCTATCTAAAAAAGGCCGACAACAATGATATCAACGACCGCATTACCTTTTTCGGTGAACCCAGTGAAATCTTCATAAAGACCAAATGGAACACCTTTGATGCATTACCCGAAATTTCTGGTTCTGCAAGTCATGAATCCTACAGTAAGTGCTTAGAGATGCTGTCGAAATTCAACAAGAGGGAATTGGAGTTGAAACGTGCCGGTCTGAGCCAAGAAATTCAAAACGATTCTGTGGCATTCGACTCCATTGTCGAACTGAGCAACAGAAACATCATTTCAAAATACCGCTACGTCTTAAACTTTGCCTTGAACAACCCAGACTCATATGTGACCCCGTATTTGGCATTGCACGAGGCCTCAGATGCCAATCCGAAGTACCTTGACTCAATCAACAGGGCATTGGTGCCCGAAGTGGCGCAATCAAAGTATGGTCGCGCCCTGAACGCTTATGTACAATCTATAAAGTAGTTTTTATTTGTACAGCTTATTGAGCTGCTCGACAAGTTCGGTAGCCTTTTTCTCTAGCTCTGCCCTAACTTTTTTGAAGTGTTCTTTGGGCTTTTCAACCCCTTTTTCGTTGACTTTTTGCATAAGGTCATCGAATGTGGCTATCGCCTTATCGATAATGGCGGTACCTTCTTTGGAGTCTTTACTATCGGTTTCGGCTTCCCAAATGTAAACAGCCTCGATGATGTCGCCCAAAACGAAATTGATATCCTTCTTTAATTCACGTACACTTGCCATATCTATATTTTTGGCAAAGGTAAAATTAAATTGTCACTTCCAAAAGTTTGGCACCAGTGGTATCAATTTGTACAGACCGGCTTGCCGCGGGCAATAGAACCGTTTGGCCTTTTTCGAGAGAGGCCGTACCATGCCCGTTTGAAACAGTGGCCTTGCCAGAGACACACATATAAATCGTAAACGTATCCCGTTCCGATAAATCTTGATGCAGTTCTTGGTCTAAATTCAAGAAATTGGTCTTAAAATAGGGGCAATCAACCATTTGATTGACCTCATTTTTGTTTGTGGGATAGGAGACCTTGAAATCATCTTTTTTACGGTAGTCAATGGCATCTATCGCCAAATCGGTATGCAACTCCCGTAATTGACCGTTTTTATCCCGTCGGTTGAAATCATAGACGCGGTATGTTACATCTGAGGTCTGCTGAATCTCGGCAAGCAGCACCCCTGCACCAATGGCATGAATTTTACCCGTGTTGATAAAAAAGGTATTACCCTCAGACACGGGTTCATAGTTCAGTAGCTCTAAAAGAGTGTTGTCTTCAAGGCTTTTAATACATTCCTCCCTCCCAACATCTCTATTGAATCCTACAATCAATTGGGCGCCCGGGTCGGCATCCATAACATACCACATTTCAGTTTTTCCGAAGGAATTATGGCGTGCCTTGGCCAATTCATCATTTGGGTGCAATTGAATTGACAGGTCCAGTTTAGCATCAATAAATTTTATAAGTATTGGAAACTCATATCCAAAACGCTCGTGAACCTGTTTTCCCATGAGGGCTTCTGGATTCTCATTTATCAAGTCTTGTAACGACCTACCCTTTTCAGAACCGTTGGAAACGATTGAAATATCGCCCTCTACGGCCGAAACTTCCCAACTCTCTCCAGTAGTTTCACTTTTTATATTTTTCCCTAAAACGTCGCGAAGCTTTGTACCACCCCACAAATGTTCTTTTAAAATTGGCTCAAATTGTAAAGGATACATTATCTATTTGGTGTTAGGTTGCAAAACCATTACCAGTAATTATAAGTGACAGTTTTGAAAGTCTAATTTTCATCCATTATAAGTGACAAAATTACGAGAAGTTTCGTACAAAACAATTTCTAATTCTTTACTATTACCAATATGTGGTCGTAATTTATCGAAAATCACAACGGCAATGTTTTCTGCTGTTGGGTTTAAGTTTTTGAACTCTGGAACGTCCTCATTAAGATTCTTATGGTCAAAGGCTTCTTCAACATGTGCCTTTATAAGGTCTTTCAGCTTCTTCATGTCCATCACATATCCGGTCTCTTGGTCGATTTCACCTGTTACGCTCACTATCAGTTCATAGTTGTGGCCATGATAATTTGGGTTGTTGCACCTACCAAAAACCTCTTGGTTTTTTTCGAAAGTCCAATCAGGTCTGTACAACCGGTGTGCGGCATTAAAATGGGCCTTTCTGCTAACCTTCACCTTCATTTTGCAGTGGTTTTTATGAGATGGTCATAAAACCTATCAAAGATTATCTTAAACCAAGCGGTGTACTTTTCGGGAGATTTTTCTATATCCGTCTTTATTTCTTCAGGATACATCCATTTCCAATCAGCCACCTCATCTGGATTGATGTTTGGGGTTCCGTTAAAACGGCCCATCATTACATGGTCGAGTTCATGCTCTGTCAGGCCATTGTCAAAAGGTGCCTTGTAAATGAATGAGAATAGCTCTTTCAATTCGGTCTCAAACCCCATTTCCTCCCGTAGGCGCCTTTTTCCAGCCTCGATATTGGTTTCACCCTCTCGCTGGTGGCTGCAGCAGGTGTTTGTCCATAGCAATGGAGAGTGATACTTATCCGCCGCTCTTTGTTGAAGCATTGTTTGCCCCTTATCATTCATAACAAAAACCGAAAACGCCCTATGCAACAATGCTTTTTCATGGGCTTCCATTTTAGGCATAAGACCGATAGGGTTATCATTCCGATCAACCAATATTACATTTTCTTCTTTCATGGTCTAAAAATATAAATCTTTAGCCCACAATGGCAGACTTTATCCTAATAAAAACCTATGGTACGATAAGCAAAAGTTAGAAAAAACGGGGAGACTTGAGGTTGCTCAAGGATCGTATGAAGTCATACCGAAGAATAATCTCAAACGAACCGTCGTTGAATGAAGCAGATCCCAAATCTGTAATTTCTCGGTCATAGGCCAAACCAATTAAGAACTCATCTGACAATCTAAAACCGACCATTCCACTGAATGCAGCATCCCAACGATAGGCAGCCCCTAAAATAAACTTTTCATCAAAAAGAAAATTGGCAGAAACATCAACCTGAAGCGGGGCCCCTTGAACTGCTTTGGTCAAAAGAGCCGGTTTAAACTTTAAAAACGGATTTAGGTCCCATACGTAGCCGGTAATGAAATAGAAATTCATTTGTTCCTTTGCCGTGGTTGGGTTTGTACCTTCTTGAAAATGTTCTGTCTCCAAAAACCTTGGAACCGACAATCCAGCGTAAAACCGTTGTGTATGGTAATAGACCCCAGCTCCGATGTTAGGTGAAAATTGATTGTCAATATTATTCTGCAAAATGGGGTCGTTGCCCTGGCCAAAATCTTGGTTCAATTTGGAGAAGTCAACATTCAATAGATGTGCACTGGCCTTTAAACCGAAACTTAAACGCCCTTCAAGGCTGGTCTGGATGGTATACGAGAAATCAACATCAAAGTAAGTTTCGGAGGTTGGCCCTATCTCATCATTGACAAATGAAAGGCCTAGGCCGACTCCACGATACCCTAAAGGTGTATGTATGTTAAGCGTTTGTGTAACGGGCGCACCTTCGAGGCCAACCCATTGTGCCCTATACAGGCCCGCAATGCTCATATGGCCCCTTGAACCGGCATAACCGGGGTTTACACTCACCGTGTTGTACATATATTGCGTGTACTGTGCATCTTGCTGGGCATAAGCGATCCCCGCCATCAACATCAATACCGCCGCAATGGGCGCAAGCATTTTGTTTTTATAACTCTTATCCAAAACCATTATCTACATTTACCTGTTTATGTATATGTAACCAGAAAGTTGTTTCATGTTACCGTTCAGGTCTTCGTAATCTATAATATAGAAGTACGTACCAACCGGCAACTTGTTGTCTTGATCAACGGTCACCCTACCTTCAGAGGTACCATCAAAGACATTTCCTGAGGAGTTATAGGCCCTGGTCGTAAATACCAGTACGCCCCATCGGTTATAGATCTTTACAGTGTTGTTTGGATAATTTTCAATATTTCTTATGGTCAGTACGTCATGTACCCCATCACCATTAGGGGTCACCACATTAAAGACCTCTATTTCATCGTCGTCTGTCATACCCAGGTCAGGATCCAAGTAATTTGGTGTACCGTCCCCATCAGAATCATCGTTGGCAAAGTTGCCGTCTTGATCTAAGTCTTCGTCCCTGGTCTCAATACCGTCGTCGTCGTCGTCGATATCACGATAATCCACATCATCGGTGTTATCGGTATTTGGCAAATCATTGGCAGGGTCGTCGATTTCATCATTTACATCACTATCAATCTGTGTGTCCCCTTCATAGCCATCATCTAGACCATCATTGTCCTTATCAGATCCCATAAACACCACATCTGGCACACCATCATGGTCAAAGTCATGGGCTTCGATATTGTCAGGCACCCCATCGTCGTCACTATCCTCATCAACATAATCAGGTATTCCATCACCGTCTGTGTCAACCGGTATCAGGCCAAGATTACCTCCATTTTCATAGGCATCGTCCAAACCATTTCCATCAAGATCATCACCGCTCGGCGGAATATAACCGGCAGTGGTCTGGGCTTCCACATTATCTGGAACTCCATCATCATCACTATCGATGTCTAAATAATCGGGAATACCATCACCATCGGTATCTGTAGGATTGGTCGATGGGTCGTTGTCTCCATCAACATTCAAATCTTCAAAACTGTCAACAATACCGTCATCATCACTATCAATATCAGAAACGGCAGGTGGGGTCACCACAACGGTCACAGTTGTGGTGCTGCAATTTCCTAAATTGTCACAAATCGTATAATCAAACGTATCAGTGCCTGTAAACCCTGCATTGGGCGTATAGGTCACGGTATCATCAGACGGATCGTTCGGTGTGCCATTATCGTTGATAGATACTGTTCCATTTGACGCAACAGGTGTTGTCAGCGTTCCAACGGTTGGTAAATCATTGTCGTTGGCCAAGATGTCTATATCAACCGGGGTGTCTTGCTCTGTGGAAACAGAATCGTCAAAAGCATCGACAATTGGCAAAACATCCACGGTAACGGTCGCAGTACTACAATCTCCCGAAGAATTGCATACGGTGTATGTAAAAGAATCTGTGCCATTGAAATCGGGATCGGGAATATAGGTCACGATATCGTCAGTAGGATTATTCGGGGTACCGTTGTCATTTATATTCACTGAACCATTGGGTGGGTCTGAAGTGGTCAAATTACCTGTAGTAGGCAAATCGGAGTCGTTGTCAAAGATGGGAACCGCTATGGATTCATCTTCATTGACCGTAATAAAATCATCAACAAGGGTAGCTGCTTGCTCTAGGCAAACAACCGTAAAACGGGGAAGCGCACTACTGTTTCCCGCCTTTGTTATGGTCGCCACATATCTTTCAACCGTTTGGGTCGCGGTTACCATTGGTCTGGTCTGGTCTCCTGACAATACGGGACTCCAACTTACGGTGGCTCCAGAAGGGATACTGGCAGAAATGTCCAAAGTCACTTCATTATCCGGTGCATTACAATTTGTGAGGATGAAGTATCCTGTGGCATTTGAACCACATAGCGTACCATCGTAGGTGGCAAAATACACCCCCGGTTGGGTCGCTTCATAAAAGGAGTCTGTACCCAGAACCGTTGACGTATCTGAGGCCTCGTACCACCTATAATTGCTCTCATCACCACTATTGGGCGCTTGCAAAAGAAATTGCCCTTGAAGTGTTGAAACACTTACCGTGAATATGAACAGTAGGAGTCTGAAAATTTTATTTGGATGTCCTTTTTTCAAAGATTTGGTTGTTGTTTTTAACATTTACTTGACCACGAACACTACGTTGATCAGCGAATTGTAGTCGGCTGGTTGACCTATGATGTCGTAGGTCATGACCCCATTGGCATCTATAGAAATATTGTCAAAAACCGTTGGATCGTAATATGTAACATAATAATAAAGCTCGTTGGCCGCGTAGGTAGGTACCGCAGCTGGCGCCCCGGTACTGGCCACTGTATTGATAGAGGCAAATTGGTTAACATATTCGGTATAAAGATTTACCGTTCTACCCGTTCCATTTGTTGAGGCATCTATCGCTATGGAAGGTGGATAAAATACCCGTGCTGCCTTTGAGGTAATGGGAGCAATGGCATCAATCACCTCTTTCACCGTAGCTTCGGAGGTTGGACTGGATTCCCCGCCCTCATCTACATCGATTGCCGTCCTCAGTTGTACCTCGTCATCGAATTGATCATCCATAGCCTTTACCCATCCTGACGATGTATACCAATAAATTGATTCATCATCCGTGTTAAAGGCAGTAGAACCAATATTTGCCGTTGTAATGGCATTTATCTCAGCCGTGGTTCCCGTGGGCATTCCCATTACAGAACCTGCATCTATCTGCGCATTAACTGACATCGAAAATGACATCACCACAACAATGGTCAGTAAAAAAATTAGTCTTTTCATCTTTCCGATTATTTCTTTAGACTTAGTTTGGTATGGTTATTACTGTAAACATGAATTCTAAGTCGATATCATCCTTTTGGGTAGTACCATTATCACTGTCTCCAATATTGACCCTGAAACCTGTAGTGGTTTGATTATAATATGTGATGCCAGGGTCATCATAATTGGCAGATGTGTTACCGGGACAATCCCCCCCACAATCAATGGTTGAAAGCTGAATGATATAGTTTGCGTTTGGTAGGGCCGTAGTGAAAGTAATTTGATAATCACCTTCGTTGAGCCTTGACACCGTTGCTTGATATATAGCTGCGGCGGTTCCGTTACCATTAACTTTTCCAGTTGCATAAATGGTTGGCATTGCCACTAGATAGGCACCGCCATTTGAGCCTACTGTTATCATGTTATCAGCTTCACTTCCCACAACATTGGCTGTTTGCGGCGCTCCGCCATCTTCATCAGTATAGCTGATAACACCGGTCGTGGTATTTTGAGACAGTGAGGTTACAGTCTCATTGATATCCACCGCTGCCGTACCAGGTTCTGAAATGGTTGCTATTCGGTTTCCTGCAACTGTGTTGGTAACGCTTACATCGTCGTCTGCTATCGCGTCTACGTATGCCTTCGTGGCAGCGTCCTGCGGGTTGGTAGGGTCCGTCAAGTTTGTGATGGCCGATCCACCGGCATCGTTGCCCTCGGTAAGTACCTCGGACAGGTTCTGGTCGTCGGTGCCCAATGAGCTCAACGGAACGTCAAGGTTGCCACCGCCATCGGTGATACGGAGGTTGCCGCCCGTCACCGTGAAGGCCGTGTTGTATTCGTTGGTCGGGTCAGCATCCGCGTCGTCAACGCTGATGTTGTCCACATAGTTCTTGGTAGCGGCGTCCTGTGGATTGGTAGGGTCGGCGATGTTGGCGATGGCCTGTCCGCCACCGTCGTTGCCGTCGGCCAATACCTCGTTCAGGTTCTGTATCTCGTTGGTCGGGTCAGCATCCGCATCGTCCACATTGTCCACACCATCGTTATCGACCGTTACCGTTCCACCATTTACGTCTGCAATGGTGCTGGTACCGTCTCCGTTGTCGGTCACCGTGGTTATCTCGTTGGTAGGGTCGCTATCGGCGTCATCAACGTTCAATGTAATGTTACTGCCCCCACTAATGCTGATGTCACCGGCAGTGCCGTTGGTACTGATGTCCTGTAGCTCGTTGGTCGGGTCAGCATCCGCGTCGTCAACACTGATGTTGTCCACATAGTTCTTGGTCGCGGCGTCCTGTGGGTTGGTAGGGTCCGCCAGGTTCGTGATGGCCTGTCCGCCACCGTCGTTGCCATCGGCCAGTACCTCGTTCAGGTTCTGTATCTCGTTGGTCGGGTCAGCATCCGCGTCGTCAACATTGTCAACACCATCATTATCCACTGTCACGGTCCCACCGTTCACATCGGCAATCGTACTGGTACCGTCTCCGTTGTCGGTCACAGTGGTTATCTCGTTTGTTGGGTCGCTATCGGCGTCATCAAGAGATGTCACATCTATGGTAAAGTTGGGATAGCTGCCGCCAATGGTAACGTTGCCGGCACCACCATCTGCCAAGGTCACTGTCTGGTCAGGGGACGTATTGGTCACTTGAAAGTCGTTACCCGTCTGATTGACCGAGATCCCAACACCTGCAGAAACCGTCTGGTTCTCATTGGTCGGGTCATTATCGGCATCGTCCACATTGTCAACACCATCATTATCCACCGTTACCGTTCCACCATTTACGTCTGCAATGGTGCTGGTACCGTCACCGTTGTCGGTCACCGTGGTTATCTCGTTGGTAGGGTCGCTATCGGCGTCATCAACGTTCAATGTAATGTTACTGCCCCCACTAATGCTGATGTCACCGGAAGTGCCGTTGGTACTGATGTCCTGTAGCTCGTTGGTCGGGTCCGCATCCGCGTCGTCAACGCTGATGCTGTCCACATAGTTCTTCGTGGCAGCGTCCTGAGGATTGGTCGGGTCGGCGATGTTCGTGATGGCCTGTCCGCCACCGTCGTTGCCGTCGGCCAGTACCTCGTTCAGGTTCTGTATCTCGTTGGTCGGGTCAGCATCCGCGTCATCAACGTTCAATGTAATGTTACTGCCCCCACTAATGCTGATGTCACCGGCAGAACCATTGGTGCTGATGTCCTGTAGCTCGTTGGTCGGGTCAGCATCCGCATCGCCAACATTGTCAACACCATCATTATCCACTGTCACGGTCCCACCGTTCACATCGGCAATCGTACTGGTACCGTCTCCGTTGTCGGTCACAGTGGTTATCTCGTTGGTCGGGTCGCTATCGGCGTCATCAACGTTCAATGTAATGTTACTGCCCCCACTAATGCTGATGTCACCGGCAGTGCCGTTGGTACTGATGTCCTGTAGCTCGTTGGTCGGGTCAGCATCCGCATCGTCCACATTGTCC
Source organism: Flagellimonas lutaonensis (assembly GCF_000963865.1). Lineage (NCBI taxonomy): Bacteria > Pseudomonadati > Bacteroidota > Flavobacteriia > Flavobacteriales > Flavobacteriaceae > Flagellimonas > Flagellimonas lutaonensis. Next base: position 2,417,831 of record NZ_CP011071.1, on the reverse strand, counting down.
ACACCATCGTTATCGACCGTTACCGTTCCACCATTTACGTCTGCAATGGTGCTGGTACCGTCTCCGTTGTCGGTCACCGTGGTTATCTCGTTGGTAGGGTCGCTATCGGCGTCATCAACGTTCAATGTAATGTTACTGCCCCCACTAATGCTGATGTCACCGGCAGTGCCGTTGGTACTGATGTCCTGTAGCTCGTTGGTCGGGTCAGCATCCGCGTCGTCAACACTGATGTTGTCCACATAGTTCTTGGTCGCGGCGTCCTGTGGGTTGGTAGGGTCCGCCAGGTTCGTGATGGCCTGTCCGCCACCGTCGTTGCCATCGGCCAGTACCTCGTTCAGGTTCTGTATCTCGTTGGTCGGGTCAGCATCCGCGTCGTCAACATTGTCAACACCATCATTATCCACTGTCACGGTCCCACCGTTCACATCGGCAATCGTACTGGTACCGTCTCCGTTGTCGGTCACCGTGGTTATCTCGTTTGTTGGGTCGCTATCGGCGTCATCAAGAGATGTCACATCTATGGTAAAGTTGGGATAGCTGCCGCCAATGGTAACGTTGCCGGCACCACCATCTGCCAAGGTCACTGTCTGGTCAGGGGACGTATTGGTCACTTGAAAGTCGTTACCCGTCTGATTGACCGAGATCCCAACACCTGCAGAAACCGTCTGGTTCTCATTGGTCGGGTCATTATCGGCATCGTCCACATTGTCAACACCATCATTATCCACCGTTACCGTTCCACCATTTACGTCTGCAATGGTGCTGGTACCGTCACCGTTGTCGGTCACCGTGGTTATCTCGTTGGTAGGGTCGCTATCGGCGTCATCAACGTTCAATGTAATGTTACTGCCCCCACTAATGCTGATGTCACCGGAAGTGCCGTTGGTACTGATGTCCTGTAGCTCGTTGGTCGGGTCCGCATCCGCGTCGTCAACGCTGATGCTGTCCACATAGTTCTTCGTGGCAGCGTCCTGAGGATTGGTCGGGTCGGCGATGTTCGTGATGGCCTGTCCGCCACCGTCGTTGCCGTCGGCCAGTACCTCGTTCAGGTTCTGTATCTCGTTGGTCGGGTCCGGGTCGGCATCTGGAGATGCGTTACCACCTACCTGAGTCCATGCACTACCATCCCATACGTATAATTGACCTGTAGTGGTATCGACATAAGTCTCACCAACATTGGAGGCAGTGGCCCCTGTTGCGGCCGGAGTACCCGCACCAACTTGTGAAAGTTCATTGGTAATATCTGAATCCGCATCGCGAATGTCAATGATGGTGCTTGAACCATCTGTTATCGTCACTTCAATACTCTCGTTGGCGACTCCGCCAGCGCCAATGCCAAGGTCTTGGTCATCCGTGTCGATGGAACTCAACGGAACGTCAAGGTTGCCACCGCCATCGGTGATACGGAGGTTGCCGCCCGTCACCGTGAAGGCCGTGTTGTATTCGTTGGTCGGGTCAGCATCCGCGTCGTCAACGCTGATGTTGTCCACATAGTTCTTGGTAGCGGCGTCCTGCGGGTTGGTAGGGTCGGCGATGTTGGCGATGGCCTGTCCGCCACCGTCGTTGCCGTCGGCCAGTACCTCGTTCAGGTTCTGTATCTCGTTGGTAGGGTCATTATCGGCATCGTCCACATTGTCAACACCATCGTTATCCACCGTTACCGTTCCACCATTTACATCTGCAATGGTGCTGGTACCGTCACCGTTGTCGGTCACAGTGGTTATCTCGTTGGTAGGGTCATTATCGGCATCGTCCACATTGTCAACACCATCGTTATCCACCGTTACCGTTCCACCATTTACGTCTGCAATGGTGCTGGTACCGTCTCCGTTGTCGGTCACAGTGGTTATCTCGTTGGTCGGGTCATTATCGGCATCATCCACATTGTCCACACCATCGTTATCCACCGTTACCGTTCCACCATTTACGTCTGCAATGGTGCTGGTACCGTCTCCGTTGTCGGTCACAGTGGTTATCTCGTTTGTTGGGTCGCTATCGGCGTCATCAAGAGATGTCACATCTATGGTAAAGTTGGGATAGCTGCCGCCAATGGTAACGTTGCCGGCACCACCATCTGCCAAGGTCACTGTCTGGTCAGGGGACGTATTGGTCACTTGAAAGTCGTTACCCGTCTGATTGACCGAGATCCCAACACCTGCAGAAACCGTCTGGTTCTCATTGGTCGGGTCATTATCGGCATCGTCCACATTGTCAACACCATCATTATCCACCGTTACCGTTCCACCATTTACGTCTGCAATGGTGCTGGTACCGTCACCGTTGTCGGTCACCGTGGTTATCTCGTTGGTAGGGTCGCTATCGGCGTCATCAACGTTCAATGTAATGTTACTGCCCCCACTAATGCTGATGTCACCGGAAGTGCCGTTGGTACTGATGTCCTGTAGCTCGTTGGTCGGGTCCGCATCCGCGTCGTCAACGCTGATGCTGTCCACATAGTTCTTCGTGGCAGCGTCCTGAGGATTGGTCGGGTCGGCGATGTTCGTGATGGCCTGTCCGCCACCGTCGTTGCCGTCGGCCAGTACCTCGTTCAGGTTCTGTATCTCGTTGGTCGGGTCCGGGTCGGCATCTGGAGATGCGTTACCACCTACCTGAGTCCATGCACTACCATCCCATACGTATAATTGACCTGTAGTGGTATCGACATAAGTCTCACCAACATTGGAGGCAGTGGCCCCTGTTGCGGCCGGAGTACCCGCACCAACTTGTGAAAGTTCATTGGTAATATCTGAATCCGCATCGCGAATGTCAATGATGGTGCTTGAACCATCTGTTATCGTCACTTCAATACTCTCGTTGGCGACTCCGCCAGCGCCAATGCCAAGGTCTTGGTCATCCGTGTCGATGGAACTCAACGGAACGTCAAGGTTGCCACCGCCATCGGTGATACGGAGGTTGCCGCCCGTCACCGTGAAGGCCGTGTTGTATTCGTTGGTCGGGTCAGCATCCGCGTCGTCAACGCTGATGTTGTCCACATAGTTCTTGGTAGCGGCGTCCTGCGGGTTGGTAGGGTCGGCGATGTTGGCGATGGCCTGTCCGCCACCGTCGTTGCCGTCGGCCAGTACCTCGTTCAGGTTCTGTATCTCGTTGGTAGGGTCATTATCGGCATCGTCCACATTGTCAACACCATCGTTATCCACCGTTACCGTTCCACCATTTACATCTGCAATGGTGCTGGTACCGTCACCGTTGTCGGTCACAGTGGTTATCTCGTTGGTAGGGTCATTATCGGCATCGTCCACATTGTCAACACCATCGTTATCCACCGTTACCGTTCCACCATTTACGTCTGCAATGGTGCTGGTACCGTCTCCGTTGTCGGTCACAGTGGTTATCTCGTTGGTCGGGTCATTATCGGCATCATCCACATTGTCCACACCATCGTTATCCACCGTTACCGTTCCACCATTTACGTCTGCAATGGTGCTGGTACCGTCTCCGTTGTCGGTCACAGTGGTTATCTCGTTTGTTGGGTCGCTATCGGCGTCATCAAGAGATGTCACATCTATGGTAAAGTTGGGATAGCTGCCGCCAATGGTAACGTTGCCGGCACCACCATCTGCCAAGGTCACTGTCTGGTCAGGGGACGTATTGGTCACTTGAAAGTCGTTACCCGTCTGATTGACCGAGATCCCAACACCTGCAGAAACCGTCTGGTTCTCATTGGTCGGGTCATTATCGGCATCGTCCACATTGTCAACACCATCATTATCCACCGTTACCGTTCCACCATTTACGTCTGCAATGGTGCTGGTACCGTCACCGTTGTCGGTCACCGTGGTTATCTCGTTGGTAGGGTCGCTATCGGCGTCATCAACGTTCAATGTAATGTTACTGCCCCCACTAATGCTGATGTCACCGGAAGTGCCGTTGGTACTGATGTCCTGTAGCTCGTTGGTCGGGTCCGCATCCGCGTCGTCAACGCTGATGCTGTCCACATAGTTCTTCGTGGCAGCGTCCTGAGGATTGGTCGGGTCGGCGATGTTCGTGATGGCCTGTCCGCCACCGTCGTTGCCGTCGGCCAGTACCTCGTTCAGGTTCTGTATCTCGTTGGTCGGGTCCGGGTCGGCATCTGGAGATGCGTTACCACCTACCTGAGTCCATGCACTACCATCCCATACGTATAATTGACCTGTAGTGGTATCGACATAAGTCTCACCAACATTGGAGGCAGTGGCCCCTGTTGCGGCCGGAGTACCCGCACCAACTTGTGAAAGTTCATTGGTAATATCTGAATCCGCATCGCGAATGTCAATGATGGTGCTTGAACCATCTGTTATCGTCACTTCAATACTCTCGTTGGCGACTCCGCCAGCGCCAATGCCAAGGTCTTGGTCATCCGTGTCGATGGAACTCAACGGAACGTCAAGGTTGCCACCGCCATCGGTGATACGGAGGTTGCCGCCCGTCACCGTGAAGGCCGTGTTGTATTCGTTGGTCGGGTCAGCATCCGCGTCGTCAACGCTGATGTTGTCCACATAGTTCTTGGTAGCGGCGTCCTGCGGGTTGGTAGGGTCGGCGATGTTGGCGATGGCCTGTCCGCCACCGTCGTTGCCGTCGGCCAGTACCTCGTTCAGGTTCTGTATCTCGTTGGTAGGGTCATTATCGGCATCGTCCACATTGTCAACACCATCGTTATCCACCGTTACCGTTCCACCATTTACATCTGCAATGGTGCTGGTACCGTCACCGTTGTCGGTCACAGTGGTTATCTCGTTGGTAGGGTCGCTATCGGCGTCATCAACGTTCAATGTAATGTTACTGCCCCCACTAATGCTGATGTCACCGGCAGTGCCGTTGGTACTGATGTCCTGTAGCTCGTTGGTCGGGTCCGCATCCGCGTCGTCAACGCTGATGCTGTCCACATAGTTCTTGGTCGCGGCGTCCTGCGGGTTGGTAGGGTCGGCGATGTTGGCGATGGCCTGTCCGCCACCGTCGTTGCCGTCGGCCAGTACCTCGTTCAGGTTCTGTATCTCGTTTGTTGGGTCGCTATCGGCGTCATCAACGTTCAATGTAATGTTACTGCCCCCACTAATGCTGATGTCACCGGCAGTGCCGTTGGTACTGATGTCCTGTAGCTCGTTGGTCGGGTCCGCATCCGCGTCGTCAACGCTGATGCTGTCCACATAGTTCTTGGTCGCGGCGTCCTGCGGGTTGGTAGGGTCGGCGATGTTGGCGATGGCCTGTCCGCCACCGTCGTTGCCGTCGGCCAGTACCTCGTTCAGGTTCTGTATCTCGTTTGTTGGGTCGCTATCGGCGTCATCAAGAGATGTCACATCTATGGTAAAGTTGGGATAGCTGCCGCCAATGGTAACGTTGCCGGCACCACCATCTGCCAAGGTCACTGTCTGGTCAGGGGACGTATTGGTCACTTGAAAGTCGTTACCCGTCTGATTGACCGAGATCCCAACACCTGCAGAAACCGTCTGGTTCTCATTGGTCGGGTCATTATCGGCATCATCCACATTGTCAACACCATCATTATCCACCGTTACCGTTCCACCATTTACGTCTGCAATGGTGCTGGTACCGTCACCGTTGTCGGTCACCGTGGTTATCTCGTTGGTAGGGTCGCTATCGGCGTCATCAACGTTCAATGTAATGTTACTGCCCCCACTAATGCTGATGTCACCGGAAGTGCCGTTGGTACTGATGTCCTGTAGCTCGTTGGTCGGGTCTGTATCATTATCGGCTGCATTACTGGCGGCCAAAGCTTCAATTGCCCCCTGCACATCAGTTTCACCAAGACCTGCCACCGTATCGTCAAAGCTCACTTGGGCGGCGTTCTGCAATTCATTGGTTGGGTCATTATCGGCGTCGTCCACATTGTCAACGCCATCATTATCGACCGTTACCGTTCCACCATTTACGTCTGCAATGGTGCTGGTACCGTCACCGTTGTTGGTCACAGTGGTTATCTCGTTGGTCGGGTCGGCATCGGCATCGTCAACGTTTAGGTTCAGGGTGTTGCCATCTTCAATTGTGATATTGCCCGAAGTACCATCGGTTGAAATAGTTTGGTCGTCACTTCCGGCATTGCTCAAAGCCGATAGATTTACAGTTACAGTGTTTCCATCTTCAATCTGCAGTGATAACACATTGGTACCACTATCGAAACTAAAATTCTGTAGTTGTTGGTCATCAGTAGATGTCAGTTCCCATGAGTCTCCATCCCAAAAGTAAATGGTTCCTGTACTGGTATTGACATATATGTCACCCGTATCGGCACCCGCAGGAGTTGTGGCCCCTGGGGCTGAGACATCTGTTCCGCTTAACACCTCGCAATTACATTGATCTTGAAGGGTCACCGTTGTCTGGGCAAGTCCATAACCAGAAACGAATAGGAAGAGGATGAAAATTACTATCTTTTTCATGGGTTTGTTTTTGTTTGACATCATCCTTATGAAATGGTCTTTTACGTTTAATCTGTTTTTCAAATCGAAAAAAATTCTCTAAAACTTGAACTTGAAAACTTTATGCCGAAGGGAAGTATTTTTTAAGAACAGTCAATCCATTACTATTGAATGCAACTGGTTTGTGTCCTTTCTTAAGCTTTGCCTTCGATAAGTTGGTCAAATAGTTCATAATTTGGGTTGTATTTTGCTCTTTTTCAGTGAGTACAGTATTTCTTCACCATACAAAATTACTTTTATGCCCACCCGAGGAAAATAATTGTTGTGTAAGTGCTAATTCGTACGGTATAGCCCTATAAATTTGAAGTGTGGAAGATTTTAAACCCCTTGACGAACCATTTTACCGTTCATCGATTTTATCAACGATACCAATACTTTTAAACTGGAAAGACCCCTAATTTTTGTTCACACGATAGGTAATTCTTCTATTGGTGATCACCGTGTTCACCTGTACTGTCAACACGGCTATATTTGATATGGTATTGGCACAGATAAAGCTCTGGCTATCCAATATGACCCTATACCGGTTTCCGTTTTCTGTAGTGGTAATATTGGTCAAACTAAGGGTATTGGTAGTGGTGCCGGAGTAAATGCCCATATCGGTGAGATCAACCCAGCTTGAACCATTGAACACCTGCCATTGATAAGCATCTGCGTTTGAAACAGTTACAAAAAATATAACGCTACAACCCAGACATGCTTGACTATCAAATGGTTGAACCGAAATAACCGGCGCAGCCCCTGCTTCATGAAAGTCAAATGTACCACTGGAGTCCGCATCGGCGGGTATTGGGTACAATGCCCCTGCAACCGAGCCGTTTGCATTGATTACAGGCGGATTTCCGGTACCGTAATAATCATTGTCGCCTCCATCGGCATTGGCGTCGGCATAGGCCTCATTGGCATCGCTACAGCCATCACCATCACTGTCAGTATCAAGAAAATCAGGGTTGCCCGTTGTATCCGTATTCAAAAGGGTATAATTAGCAATACCGCTTTCTGGAAGGGTTTCAACGGCGTTGGCCCAGCCATTGTTGCCATAGGGGCCACTAATGACCCCGGCGGTATGACCCTGCGTGTGGCCAGCCTCAACGGCATCATAAACACCATCATTATCACTGTCTAAATCAATTGTATTCGCAACCCCGTCACCGTCTTCATCGCAGGTGCCGTAAATCAGGTTATTTATATCTGATTGTGAAAGCACAATTGGGTAGTGCAAAATTTCAACCATCAGTCCACCGAAATAATTTCCCGTACCCTGCCCAAAGGCATCACCGCTACTTCTACCAAAACTATGGGCACTACCATGGGCCGCCAATGTTCCGAAACCGGTGTTTATAGCAGTGCTCGCTACGCCGTCTAAATACATAATCACCGTTCCGTTATCATATGTAAAGGCTATGTGGTGCCATTGTCCATCATTTGGAAATGTAAAGCTTGATGTGCTCATCTGACTCCCTGCACCGCCTTCTCGTATGGCATTTTCCAAAATATTTCCATTCAATCGAATGGCCACACCGTTGGTGCCACCACCTTCATCAAGCAATGTTTGGATGCCAATCAAATTATTGGGCTTTATCCAAAAAGCATATGAAAAGTTGGTAATCTTCTGGTTCAAAAAAGTGCCGTCGCTGTACTGTAAATAATTTGAAACACCGTTAAAAGAGGCCGATGACAAGCCATGGACGCTCTCGTTGGAGTAGCCAACCGAACCTGCCTGTAAATTGTACCCGTTTCCGGAATTATCATTTGTCGAATTTTCCAGTGGCCAATGGGCATCAAAACCAGAAATATCGGGGCCACAATCGTTCTCCAACGCATCGGGAATACCATCGTTGTCATCATCTAGATCGCTTCTATCATCAATACCATCATTATCATTGTCGCGATAGACAGTGATGAATATCGTTGCTGTATCCTGTTCTGAAGTAAAGGTGCAGATCGCATTATCCCTTATTGTATAAGTAAAGGAATCGCTTCCAAAAAAACCTGGGTCTGGGGTATAAGTGACCGTGCCGTCACCATTCAACACTGAGGTGCCATTGGCCGGTTGGGTCACTGAAAGTAATTCCAACGGTTGCCCTTCAGGATCGGTATCGGCCCCATTACCATTGTCAACCAAGGGGTCTAGCGTAACCGGTGTATCTTCCAAAGTGGTCGCACTGTCATCAGTGGCTGTGGGTGGTTGGTTGGCCGAATCTGGAAAAACATCCACGATATTGATGCTTCCATTATTGAAATCTATAGGCCGCAGTTGTCTTCTGACCACTACCCTGCCCCCTGTGGTTCTCGGATATGCCACCTCAACCACAATAGGTACCAAAGGCCCGCTGGGCAACCCAAAATGGATGACCCCAGTTTCTTGTGTGCCATGGCCATAGCCACCATTTACTTCTCGTGTTCCTGAAATTACGTTACCGTCACAATCCAATATTTTTGATGTAGCGCCCACACCAAAGCGCTCTTCGGTATTGATGAGTCCGAAAGCATCCCTATCCTCAATAATATTGATGTACAGGTGATTGGGCCTAGAAAGGGCTCCCAACTGATTGATGTAAAGTCTATTGGGTCCCGATCTATTCACATAAAGATCTAAATCGCCATCATTGTCTACGTCAATAAACGTACATCCTTCACCTGGATTGGCATTGAAGGTAAGCCCTGAATCAATAAAGGACATAGCCCCTCCACCGTTGTTTATTTGGTTTAAATACAATTTGCTGGTACTGCTTCCGGTGAGAAAAATGTCGATGTCTCCATCGTTGTCTACGTCACCACAGGCAAGACCCTCTATCTGACCCGAAAAGTTTATGGGAATTCCTGTAGCTGCCCCTAGGCCGGTCCAAGTTCCATCCCCATTATTTCTGTGTATTTGGTTGATTCCGTTCTCTGTCCAGAAAAGGTCAAAATCACCATCGTTATCAAAATCATAAAAGGCCACAGAACCTTTGTTACTGTTATTAGCATCATCGATATTGACCCCATTTTGAAAAGTACCCCCGAGATTGGTGAAAAGGTCTACTTGGTTTCGCTTGCGCACCACGATATCAACCCAGCCGTCATCGTTAAAATCCGTTGCCGAGCCATAATCACCATCCGTTGCATCCTGTACCAATCCCAATGGCCAAGTAGTTGGGTCGGCCACATTATAAGGTGGGTTAGGACTGTCAGCTTTTCTGGTTACGTGCGTGAAATTGCCATTGCCGTCATTCTGAAGAATATCAATACCGTAGTTATGGTTGTCAATAAAGATGTCCAAATCACCGTCGCCATCGTAGTCAAGCGCACCGGCTCCCTCAGTGTTCATACCATCAGCAAGTGAAGTAAAACGCTGATTGGGCGCGGTACCCCCCGTACCATTTCCAAAACGGTTCGTCGCTGGATCTTGTAAATAGATGCGCACGTCGTTATGTCTGTTACGGAAAATATCTGGATACCCATCATTGTTGAAATCTACAAACAATGCTGTACGTTCCAGACTTCCACTTGTAAAGTCTGGGGCCAACGATGAGGTTACATCGGTAAAACCACCCCCATCGTTTCGCATTAAATAACCCCTGCCATTTGTATTGACCACAAGATCAAAATCGCCATCCAAATCATAGTCGGCCCATGCGTGACCACCGTCTTTACCACCTCCCATATTTAGGTTATAGGCAGCAGCACTTTCAGTAAAAGTCGTTTGCCCCATAACAGGATAGACCGTCAGCATTGAAAGAGCAATCCACACATACAGGCCAACGAATGTAATTTTTGGATAATTCATAAAACCAAGTCCTTGGTAATGTGCAAGTTGCACTTAATAGCGTAAGACAAGAAAAAAATGTTGTGAAGATGAACAAAATCGTCATCTATGATTGAAAACCAACCATTTACATTTTCTGACAGAAAAAATTCTGATGTTAGTTTTTGCTCACCCGATAGGTGATTCTGCGATTGGTAATAACAGTTGCCGCTCGCAAGATTGACATGGGGGCAAATTCTGAAGTACTGTTCCCCAAAGTCGCGGTTGCCGTAATCATTTCTCCTAAAGTGGCTCCGCTTGGCACTGGAAGGTTAAAATGGAATCTGTTGGTATTGTCGGTATTGCCATCAACATCGGAATAGGACGAAGATGTATTATCTGCATCAGCACCACTGCCTTCAACGGCAGCACCTATAAAAGTCTGGCCCTCCCCATAATCAACCGCCATACCCAATTGGTTGTCACCCGTTGTTGCCGTACCCTCATTAATATCCGTAAAGAAAAACTCTATGGTGGCGCCCGGTCTTGACCATCCTTTTACCACAAGATTGCTTCCAGAGATATAGGCAGCTGAGATTATTGGGAAGTTCTGAAGATCATTGGGCCCAGTGTCACCATCGCCATTATCGTTTAGGGTGACACCGTCGCCTGCCCCTGAGGAAGCATCCAAATCAATGCCGAGGGCATCAGAAATAGTGCCATTGGCATAAATGGAATTCTGGCTTATTCGATTTGCGGTTCCGCCCACTACAACAATTCCAGCACCACCATTTGCATAAATCATATTGTTCGTGACAACGGAATTGTTGCCTCCAATTTTTATTGCCATTCCTTCAATGTTACCACTACAGTTGCCCCCATCTTGCCCTGAAGCCGTTATGGAGTTTTCACTGATTGTGATGTTACCGCTACTTGCAGAGGCATCAATGCCAGCAGAAGCTGCATTTTCAATAAAATTTTGTGTAATGACCAGACCACTACCTCCCTGAACGAGAATATTATCCGTACAAGCCGAATTGCCGTTGTTGGTAATGTGGTTGTTTTGAATAATGTTTGTCGTGCCACCGTTCACAAAAATTCCTGCATCGGTATTGGTAGCAATGTAATTGCCATCAATCAAAATGCTGCCTCCTATATTTTCAATTCCATAGTTTATATTTCCTGAATTTGTGCCCTGTGCATTGACCCCGATCAAATTTCGTTCAATAACCGCCGACCCGCTACCAACCTGAATTCCCGCTGTATTATCGGCATATATTGATAGGTTACGCAGCACCACATCTGCTTGTACCTTCAGTACGTCACCGCCATCTCTGTGCACTTGTATTTCCGGTAACTCGAAAATTGGAAGTAAACTGCCGGAAACCCCAACAGGGTTGCCTCCTGCGCCGATTGTACCTGAATTTGTGTCTCCCGAATAAGCCGTTTGGGTTCGGCCATCTATAAACGTATTATCCGCCGTAATATCAGATAAGGGATTTCCGTCTGAGATAAAAATATCGAAGTATCCTGACGCAAAATTGGAATCTGGTGTACGGCCCAAGGGGTCCGAACTACTGGGTATCATAAAGATTGAGGTGTCTTGGCCAGCGGCCGGATCGAAAATAGAATTAGCAACAATGTCCAATCCTATCTCGTCCAAATTATTGGCGTTTACGATAAATTGTTCCAATGAACCCTGCCCGTCCTCGTTCGTATTGACAATAGTATTGAAATTATAGCCAAAATCCATTCCGACCACCCCTTCACTTGTTATCAACACAGGGGCCACCGACTGAGCGCCTGTCAATGTACCGGCGGCACTGTCTTCAGCAGAAGGGTCGGCCCCTCCTACCTCATTGGTCACTTCAATGACCGAACCGCCAGGAAAACTTGTTCTAAAGGTCTGAACAGGCCAACAAGTGTTACATGCGGCCCCGCCTCCTCGGGTAGAACGTACCGTACCATTGACAACCCGTACGCTATATGAACCATTTGCCATGCCACCAAAGCGATACAGGCCGTTCGCATCTGTAGTGGTATTGTCAACAAAATTGTTCAGCGCATCATATAGCTCAACGGTCGCGCCTTGTACCCCCACCCCGGAAGATGATGCTCGGTTTCTCCCGGCACCACCTCCATAATTTACATCCTCGAAAACCGTACCGGTAATCAGGTTCGAAGGTACTTTGAGCACTAAGGCGTTCATAATTACAAAATCTTGGCCTGACTGAACATTTGTAGTGACGGTTGACTCCCCTGGTTGTATATAGGGCGAAACATCGTAGGTGTCTAGATCAAGGCCATATGCCGATGCATTGTTCACATTTGGTATTATTGTGTTGTCAAAAATGGTGGAGTTGAACGGGTTGTTCACCGCTACGCCATTGTTGTCTCCATCTCCCGCAAGTGTAAAGGTTCCCAAACCGGTGGTTACCGTAAGTAGTTCATTATTGCTGAGGGTCTGGTCGCCTTCCCAAGAAAGCACTGTGGTTTTTGAACCCGAGGCACCTATAGCAAAAAAGCCGCTTAAACTAAACGAGGATGATGAATTGCTTTCTCCGTTAAACCCTTGGTATAAGTTAACAGTTGAGGCTGGCAAACTGGCATCTTCGTAAAAGATAAAAAGGCTCCAGCCACCTAATACCGTTGCAGTTGAGCAATAATTCCCGGTATTGTCCACTGTTAGGTCGGTAAAGTCATAGGTGTTTGTTGATGGGTTTGAAATGCCCTGGACAATCGAGGTAACATCACTTACACCGCCAAAAAATACTCTATTGGTAAGGGTTGTAGTGTACATTAGATCGGCTGTCACTGTATTACCTTCAAAGGTCACTTGGGAATCAGGGGTGGCAGCACTGTGGGCCCAATATAGTAGTGCCTTTTGAATCGTTGCAGTGGCAGGAATACTTGACGTCAATGTATTGCTTGAAGAAGTGGTTATTGCGCATGCATCTCCAGTATTAGGTTGGGTTCGAAGTGTGCCACCAGTTGAGGTATAGTCAACATATCCATCAAAGGCTTCGAACAATGCCAACGGCGTGTTGCCCAATAAATCGTTATCTGTTATACTTCCTGTGGCAGTATCAGAAATATTGATCGTACCATCTGAGGTACCAGTAAACGAAACGGTAAACGTTTCCAGTCCTTCAAAATCACCATCGTCGTTAATAGGTACCGTAATGCTTTCAGTATCTCCGCTAGTTCCGTTAAAACTCAATGTACCTGAGCTGGCGGTATAATCACTGCCGGCCACCGCAGTGCCATCATTGGTGGTGAAATTTACAGTAAATGCCCCTGTGGCATTAGGTCCGACATGCTGTACCATAAAAGTAGCGGTACCATCACCTTCATTGACCGAAACATCGGCTATACTTACCGATGCTGTGGCTGTTGCAGTTATTAAAACATTATCAATATATACACGGTCGTTATTTCCTGACCAATTGTTGCCTCCCTTAATAAACCTAATCGTGGTATTGCTTGATATATGTGCAGAAATATTTTGACTAAAAGTTCCACTTTGATTTCCGGAAAAAGTGGCCAACGTGGTATATGAAGAACCATCACTGGAAACCTGAACATCAAGTGTTTCACCGGATTCAAGGCTTGAAGTTTGCCAATCAAAAGATAAGGTTGCCGAAGAATAAGCGCTTAAGTCTGCTGACCGCCTGATAGTCTCCGTCCAGATATATGCGAATCTCAGTTGGTTGCCCGTTATTCTAATGTACCCCCCTGAAGGAGAATTGTCATCCCCAGATTCTATCCAGTTCGTCGACCAATTCTGTGTACCATCGTTGTTCGAATAAGAAACCGAACTAAAGGTATCATAATAAGTATCTTGGGCATTCGCTATCGAAATTGTCAATAAAAAGAACAGGACAAATATCTTAAGCATTTTTCCCATAATATTCAATAACTATAAATCATGGTAAAAATAGACCGAAGTAAATTCTATGCCCAAAATATGTTGTGAACTAGTACTTTACCAATGTGAACCCTGCATTGTTGGAAGTTTTTTTAAAAAAATCCTTTTATCGATAATACGAATATCTACGATTAGTTGGCGGCTTATTCTAGAATGATAAACTCTGACCTGCGGTTCATCTGGTGTTTTTCCCTAGAACAGGGTACCCCATTCCCACATTCGTTCACAAGTCGCGATTCGCCAAAGCCTTCGCCCTTTAAACGATCAGGTGAAATGCCCTTGGAAATCATATAGTTTACAGTTGATTCGGCACGCTTCTGCGACAACCACATGTTATAGTCGTCATTGCCCCTACTATCGGTATGGGAATTGACCTTGATCTTTAGGCTCGGATATTTTTCCATGGCAACAATCACCTTTTGGATCTCGACCTCTGCATCAGGACGGATATTGTACTTGTTCAAGTCGAAATATATGGTACTCAACTGCAGTAATTTCGCAAGATCATCGCCAAAACCACCCGTGACCACATCCCGCTCCAAATAGAAGTCAACAATTCGAGGTTTGCCATATGACTTTGGGAGATATTCTTCTGAGGGAACATAACCTTCCATCAAGGCCCTCACAAAATTTCCTTTTGAACAATCAAGCTCAAGCACATAATTACCTTCTGAATCGGTTATGGTAGAGGAAACCTCATTGTTTTCCTCATCGATAATCTTCACGGTTGCCCCTACCAAGACCTCATTCGAGATCCTATCACGAACGGTACCGGTAACATCTTGCAAGCAATCAAGTTTCAGAGGTTCGGTCTCTTGAAACGCATAAATGTCATCTTCGCCAAGGCCACCTGGCCTATTCGATGAAAAATAACCTCTCTTGGTCTCTTCATCAATAACGAATGCAAAATCGTCGTACGGGCTGTTAACTGGTTTTCCGACATTCGTTATTGGCTCGTCGTATCCAAAAGCAATTTTGGTGGCAAAAACATCTAATCCCCCTAACCCGGGATGGCCATCAGAAGAAAAATACAATACCCCGTCAGAGGTTATGAACGGAAATGTTTCACGTGCCTGGGTATTTATGTTCTTTCCTAAATTGATAATGGGGCCATACGTGCCGTCTCCGATTATCTTCGTCATAAAAATATCAGACTCGCCGTGCGAACCGGGCATATCGGAAACAAAGTACAGCGTTTTTTCATCTGGACTCAAAACCGGATGCGCCACTGAATACGAATCGCTGTTAAAAGGCAGTTCGGTGATGTTGGTCCATTCGCCATCCATATTTGTGGCACTATATATTTTCAACCTGGTGATGCCTTCTTGGTCTTTGTATTTCTTGCCGTCCAAGAAATTGTTTCGCGTGAAGTACATGGTACCCCCATCTTTGGTAATCACCGATGTAGATTCATGAAGCCTTGTATTCACGTCTCCTTCAAGTTTCACCACTTTCCCTTGTGAAACGCTGTCGGCATCTACTTTGTATAGGTCCAAAAAATCTTTGGCATTCCATGTGTGCCTATAGCGGGCAAGGTTTCCCGTGTCTCTATCCGAAGAAAAAATCAAGCCTTTTTTGTAAAAGGTAGCGGCAAAATCGGAGTACTTGCTGTTGTATGGAAAGGGTTCAATGTCATACCTTCCAGAATTTTCTTCGATCTTGGCCAAATAATCGTCTTGGTAAGCCGCAATTCTACTGTCGTCGCCGGCCATATCTTCAAATCGGGCCATCATTTTGTTTGAGGCCTGATAATCTCCCAATGTTTTCAGGGTCTGGGCATACCTAAAAACATAGTCGGTACCCATTTCTTCGGGATACTCTTCAAACAAGCGTTTGTACACTTCACCCGCCTTTTCATAATCCGCATTGAAATAATATGAATTTCCAAGTTTTTTAAGCAGTTCAGGTGACACATAGCCCTTTTCGAGAACTCGCTGATAAATATCGATGGCGGGCCTAAAAGAATAATCGGAGTATTTTTTGTCTGCCCTGTCCAATTGTTTTTCTTGGGCTTCCAAACTGGCAAACCCTAAGATCAATATCGTTAACAGCAGTAATCTTTTTGGCATAATCATCAAATATTAAAAGAAGCGTGGTGACACTGTTCGTTGGAACGATTTCAACAATTCGAACCGTAAAAAAACTTCAAAGGAACCATCATTGAACTGGGTGCCCCCCAACTCAGTGGTTTCCCTATCGTAGGCCAATCCCAACATTAACTGTTCGGTAAGCTGAAAGCCAATAAGGCCACTAACGGCCGCATCCCAACGATAGGCCGCTCCAAAACTAAACCGATCATTGAACAAAAAACTGGCCGAAACATCCACTTGAAGGGGCGCACCCCCAACCGCTTTTGTCAACAAAGCTGGTTTGAACTTCAGATTTCCATTTAAATCAAAAACATAGCCAGTGATCACATAAAAATTGATTCGTTCCGCGGCCAAAAAATTGATTGAGTTGCTATCGCCCCCGCTATTATCGAAATATTCCGTTTCCAAAATATTCGGGGCCGATACACCTGCGTAGAATTTGTCAGTATGATAATAGATTCCCAATCCGAAATTGGGTGAAAATTGGTTGTCGATGTTTTCTTGATCTACAACTTCTTGGTCAAAGTTCCGTAATCCATTATAATCCAAACTCAACAAATTGCCCCCTGCCTTAAATCCAAACGATAGTTTGGCATCCAAGGAAACATCAATGGTATATGACAACACAGCATCTACATAGGTTTCTTGTACCACTCCATCGCCAATATTATCGTTCACTATCGAAATACCATATCCCAATCTGCTATTTCTTATTGGCGAGTGTAAATTGATTGTAAATGTTTCAGGGGCGCCATCCAACCCCACCCATTGTGAACGATAAAGACCTGCAAAAGTCAACTGACCCCTAGAGCCTGCATATGCCGGGTTGACACTCAAGGTATTGTACATGTACTGGGTATACTGCGCATCTTGCTGGGCAAAAACACTCGGAGATGCCATACAGAAAAGCAGTAAAAGAATCGATATGGTTTTTCTTATCATGCTGTAAGTTAACAGATTATCGGCTTATATAGAGGTAATCGGTGTCGGTTATTTTTCCTTGTTCTGATTCGTACTCAAATATATAAAAATATACCCCCGAAGGCAGGTAATTGTCCGCTGATAGGGTTGACCTACCTTTTGACCGGCCATCAAATACATTGTTGATGTTATTGTAGTTCTTGCCTTCGTAAACGGCAACCCCCCATCTGTTAAAAATCTTCAATGTATTGTTCCTAGCATTTTCTACTCCGCGGATAAACAAAAAGTCATTCCTTCCATCCCCATTTGGAGTAACCAATTGGTTTACCTCAATCTTGTCTTCTTGAGGGGGATCGTTGTCGGGGTCCAGGTAGTCGGGCGTGCCGTCGCCGTCCGTGTCGTCATCGGTCGGGTCCCCGTCCCCGTCGGCATCCTCGTCAGGGGTGTCGATGCCGTCGCCGTCATCGTCAAGGTCCCGGTAGTTCACGTCCTCCGTGCCGTCCGTATCGGGAAGGTCGTTCGCGGGGTCGTCGATCTCGTCGTTCACGTCGAAGCCGTCGTCGACATCCGCGCCCTCGTAGCCGTCGTCAAGGCCGTCGCCGTCCGTGTCCTCGCCCACAAACGTCCAATCGGGCACCCCGTCGAAGTCGAAGTCGTTGCCCTCGTTGTTGTCCGGCACAAGGTCGTTGTCACTGTCACCGTCCAGATAGTCCGGTGCCGTGTCGCCGTCGGTGTCCTCGGGCGTCACCCCCTCGTCACCGCTGCCCTCGTAGGCATCGTCAAGGCCGTCGTTGTCACTGTCGTTGCCGCTCGGGGGCACGTAGCCCTCCGTGGGCTGCCCCTCCACGTTGTCCGGGATCCCGTCGTCATCCGAGTCGATGTCGAGGTGGTCGGGGCGGCCGTCGCCGTCGCTGTCCTGCGGGTCGGTCAAGGGGTCGCCGTCGCCATCCAAATCGGGATTCTCCACCGTGTCCAGGATGCCGTCGTTGTCATCGTCGATGTCCACCACATCGGGCACGCCGTCACCATCGGTGTCGGGGCCGTTGTCGGGGTCCAGATAGTCGGGCGTGCCGTCGCCGTCCGTGTCGTCATCGGTCGGGTCCCCGTCCCCGTCGGCATCCTCGTCAGGGGTGTCGATGCCGTCGCCGTCATCGTCAAGGTCCCGGTAGTTCACGTCCTCCGTGCCGTCCGTATCGGGAAGGTCGTTCGCGGGGTCGTCGATCTCGTCGTTCACGTCGAAGCCGTCGTCGACATCCGCGCCCTCGTAGCCGTCGTCAAGGCCGTCGCCGTCCGTGTCCTCGCCCACAAACGTCCAATCGGGCACCCCGTCGAAGTCGAAGTCGTTGCCCTCGTTGTTGTCCGGCACAAGGTCGTTGTCACTGTCACCGTCCAGATAGTCCGGTGCCGTGTCGCCGTCGGTGTCCTCGGGCGTCACCCCCTCGTCACCGCTGCCCTCGTAGGCATCGTCAAGGCCGTCGTTGTCACTGTCGTTGCCGCTCGGGGGCACGTAGCCCTCCGTGGGCTGCCCCTCCACGTTGTCCGGGATCCCGTCGTCATCCGAGTCGATGTCGAGGTGGTCGGGGCGGCCGTCGCCGTCGCTGTCCTGCGGGTCGGTCAAGGGGTCGCCGTCGCCATCCAAATCGGGATTCTCCACCGTGTCCAGGATGCCGTCGTTGTCATCGTCGATGTCCACCACATCGGGCACGCCGTCACCATCGGTGTCGGGGCCGTTGTCGGGGTCCAGATAGTCGGGCGTGCCGTCGCCGTCCGTGTCGTCATCGGTCGGGTCCCCGTCCCCGTCGGCATCCTCGTCAGGGGTGTCGATGCCGTCGCCGTCATCGTCAAGGTCCCGGTAGTTCACGTCCTCCGTGCCGTCCGTATCGGGAAGGTCGTTCGCGGGGTCGTCGATCTCGTCGTTCACGTCGAAGCCGTCGTCGACATCCGCGCCCTCGTAGCCGTCGTCAAGGCCGTCGCCGTCCGTGTCCTCGCCCACAAACGTCCAATCGGGCACCCCGTCGAAGTCGAAGTCGTTGCCCTCGTTGTTGTCCGGCACAAGGTCGTTGTCACTGTCACCGTCCAGATAGTCCGGTGCCGTGTCGCCGTCGGTGTCCTCGGGCGTCACCCCCTCGTCACCGCTGCCCTCGTAGGCATCGTCAAGGCCGTCGTTGTCACTGTCGTTGCCGCTCGGGGGCACGTAGCCCTCCGTGGGCTGCCCCTCCACGTTGTCCGGGATCCCGTCGTCATCCGAGTCGATGTCGAGGTGGTCGGGGCGGCCGTCGCCGTCGCTGTCCTGCGGGTCGGTCAAGGGGTCGCCGTCGCCATCCAAATCGGGATTCTCCACCGTGTCCAGGATGCCGTCGTTGTCATCGTCGATGTCCACCACATCGGGCACGCCGTCACCATCGGTGTCGGGGCCGTTGTCGGGGTCCAGATAGTCGGGCGTGCCGTCGCCGTCCGTGTCGTCATCGGTCGGGTCCCCGTCCCCGTCGGCATCCTCGTCAGGGGTGTCGATGCCGTCGCCGTCATCGTCAAGGTCCCGGTAGTTCACGTCCTCCGTGCCGTCCGTATCGGGAAGGTCGTTCGCGGGGTCGTCGATCTCGTCGTTCACGTCGAAGCCGTCGTCGACATCCGCGCCCTCGTAGCCGTCGTCAAGGCCGTCGCCGTCCGTGTCCTCGCCCACAAACGTCCAATCGGGCACCCCGTCGAAGTCGAAGTCGTTGCCCTCGTTGTTGTCCGGCACAAGGTCGTTGTCACTGTCACCGTCCAGATAGTCCGGTGCCGTGTCGCCGTCGGTGTCCTCGGGCGTCACCCCCTCGTCACCGCTGCCCTCGTAGGCATCGTCAAGGCCGTCGTTGTCACTGTCGTTGCCGCTCGGGGGCACGTAGCCCTCCGTGGGCTGCCCCTCCACGTTGTCCGGGATCCCGTCGTCATCCGAGTCGATGTCGAGGTGGTCGGGGCGGCCGTCGCCGTCGCTGTCCTGCGGGTCGGTCAAGGGGTCGCCGTCGCCATCCAAATCGGGATTCTCCACCGTGTCCAGGATGCCGTCGTTGTCATCGTCGATGTCCACCACATCGGGCACGCCGTCACCATCGGTGTCGGGGCCGTTGTCGGGGTCCAGATAGTCGGGCGTGCCGTCGCCGTCCGTGTCGTCATCGGTCGGGTCCCCGTCCCCGTCGGCATCCTCGTCAGGGGTGTCGATGCCGTCGCCGTCATCGTCAAGGTCCCGGTAGTTCACGTCCTCCGTGCCGTCCGTATCGGGAAGGTCGTTCGCGGGGTCGTCGATCTCGTCGTTCACGTCGAAGCCGTCGTCGACATCCGCGCCCTCGTAGCCGTCGTCAAGGCCGTCGCCGTCCGTGTCCTCGCCCACAAACGTCCAATCGGGCACCCCGTCGAAGTCGAAGTCGTTGCCCTCGTTGTTGTCCGGCACAAGGTCGTTGTCACTGTCACCGTCCAGATAGTCGGGATTATCAGTTCCATCTGTATTTACAGGATTCAATCCTTCGAAATCACCATCATCATACGCGTCATCCAAACCATCCCCATCTGTATCATTGCCCGTTGGTGGAATGTAGCCGTCGGTCAACTGTGCTTCCACATTATCAGGAATACCATCATTATCACTGTCTATATCAACCCTATCAGGAAAACTATCACCGTCAGAATCCACATCCTCGCTAAAAGTTGTGGTCTGGGGATCCAAAAAGTTGTCCATGCAAGAAAACTGAATACCCGATTGCCTTACGATGGTCTTAAAGTTTTCAGTAGTGCTTGTCTGCACACCAAACCTAAAGACAAAGGTGGAAATATCAACAAATTGCACCGCTACATTAACCGAAGGATTTTGATTGGAAATACCATCGTATTCTTCAAAACCGCCATTTATCAAAAGACCTCCCGAAGTAGTGTTGACCACCACCTCGGTAGGGTTGTCAACTGTATAACTTACCGGAAGGTCAAAGCGGTTGAATTCTTGGTACTGTTGGTTTCCATCAACATCGATAAAATTAGCTATCAATTCTTCAAGTACCTTGGGACTATTGGTGCCTTGGGAGACCAATGATATTCTCAAATCAACGTGGGGTCTTCGGACATTATCTGTAAACTCAAACTGAATCTCAGGCTTGAAATACTCAGGATCGATTGCATTTTGATCCAAGACATCAATTCTGCCATTGACTATTTCTTCGACGGTTATCAGTGCATCAGTGCCCTGAAAGACATTGCTTATTCTATATACGGCACCTTCACTGAAAGCCTCGCCCGACTCTAGAACCGGCTCTTGGCCAAATTTCAAGTTAGGGATGGTTTCACAGTCAAAATCAGTGCCCAATGTGCTTGATTCGGTTTGATCTAGAATACCATCATTGTCTGAGTCGATATCAACATAATCGGCAATGTTGTCACCTTCAGTATCAATGGGAGTCAGGCCTTCACCACCTCCGGGTGTAGATTCATAGTTATCATCCAACCCGTTTCCATCCGAATCAACATCAGAAGCTTCAATGAAATTAGAAGAACGCTGTGCTTCGTAATTGTCTAGCAACCCATCGTTATCTGAATCCACATCCAAATAGTCGGGTGTACCATCGCCGTCAGAGTCAGTTGCATTGGTCGATGGATTACCATCGCCATCTGTGTTTTTATCCTCAACAGCGTCGATAATTCCGTCATTGTCATCGTCAATGTCATATTGGTCGAACACACCATCCCCATCGGTATCGACATAGGTTGTACCAAGAGAAAGGGAGGAAGAAAAATCATCGAAAGATGCCAGAAGTGTTAAAAACAAAAAGGCAGAGGAGCAAATAACGAATGAAAGAGCCGCACTCCTAAAGGCCAAAAAAGTAATTTTCTCCATAAATGATAGTTTTCAGGTAAACGTATCACCATGGCTTTGTAGGCTTTCAAGGTTTAAGAATATGGGGCTTTGCTTAAACTGGTGCAAGATATGGCATTAAAACTATATGCCAAACCTTGTACATATTTACTTTTTAAATCAGTTAAATCCTATTTTATTCGATAAAAGGTCTAAGGATTCTTCCCATCTGCCATCTATGTACATACGTTGAGCCTCCTTGCCTCGGACTTCCTGAAAATCAAAAATTTGTACAATATTTCTCTTTAACAATGGTACCAAGAAGAACTGGTGACCATTAGCTTTTCGAAAAGCATACCAAAATCGTTGTATTTGCCCTATTTTTGCCCAAATTTTTTGCATGGATTTTGAAAAGGAAATTGCCCGAAGGAGAACTTTCGGAATCATTTCGCACCCCGATGCCGGTAAAACTACTCTGACCGAAAAATTGCTGCTGTTCGGAGGTGCCATTCAAGAGGCGGGGGCCGTAAAAAATAACAAAATAAAAAAATCGGCCACCAGCGACTTCATGGAAATTGAGCGACAAAGGGGCATTTCTGTGGCAACGTCGGTACTCGCATTTTTATATAAAAATTTCAAAATCAACATTTTAGACACTCCTGGACACAAGGATTTCGCCGAAGACACCTTCAGAACCCTAACTGCTGTGGACAGCGTTATTGTGGTAATTGATGTGGCAAAAGGTGTTGAGGAACAGACCGAAAAATTGGTTGAAGTATGTCGAATGCGGAACATACCGATGATCGTTTTTATCAACAAACTGGATAGGGAAGGAAAAGATGCTTTTGACCTACTGGACGAGGTAGAGCAAAAGTTGGGGCTTTCGGTAACCCCATTGAGCTTTCCAATCGGAATGGGATACGATTTCAAGGGAATCTATAATATCTATGAGAAAAACATCAACCTGTTCAGTGGCAACAGCAAAAAAAATATTGAAGAAACCATTGCGTTTGATAATCTTGAAGACCCCGACTTAGAGAATATCATCGGGGAAACTGCTGCACAGACCCTACGTGAAAACCTTGAATTGGTCAAGGGCGTGTATCCTGAATTTGATAAGAAAGCTTATTTAGATGGAGCCTTGCAACCCGTCTTTTTTGGTTCGGCACTCAATAATTTTGGGGTAAGAGAGCTGCTGGATTGCTTTGTTGAGATTGCGCCTACGCCACGGCCAAAAAAAGCAGAAGAAAGATTGGTGAAGCCCAATGAAAAAGATTTTTCTGGCTTCGTATTTAAAATACATGCCAACATGGACCCCAAGCATAGAGACCGTCTGGCCTTTGTCAAGGTGGTCTCAGGAACTTTTGAACGAAACAAACCTTATTTGCATGTCAGACTTGGCAAAAAACTCAAGTTTTCGAGTCCGAATGCTTTTTTTGCCGAGAAAAAAGAAATTGTCGATGTCTCATTTCCAGGAGATATCGTAGGCCTACACGATACAGGAAATTTTAAAATTGGCGATACACTCACTTCAGGTGAGGCACTGAATTATAGGGGCATACCCAATTTTTCCCCTGAACATTTCAGATATATCAACAACGCAGACCCGATGAAAGCCAAGCAATTGAACAAGGGCATTGACCAGTTGATGGACGAGGGGGTAGCCCAATTGTTCACACTTGAAATGAACGGGAGAAAGGTTATTGGAACTGTAGGAGCGCTTCAATACGAGGTGATTCAATATAGGTTGGAGCACGAATATGGGGCCAAATGCACCTATGAAAATTTTCCTGTATACAAAGCCTGTTGGATAGATCCTGAAAGTGACAATGACGAGTTCAGGGAGTTCAAGCGTGTGAAGCAAAAATTTTTGGCAAAAGATAAAAGCGGACAGTTGGTGTTTTTAGCCGATTCGGCCTTCTCGTTACAAATGACCCAACAAAAATACCCGACCGTAAAGCTTCGCTTTACTTCAGAAAAAGAACTATAATATCTTTTTTCGTACTTTACTCTGGCATAACCAATAAAATTTACGATTATGACCAGTACTGTAGTTAAACCCCCAGCGCGGTTCTGGGTGGTGGGAATTATCACCCTTCTTTGGAACTTAGTGGGCGTTTTCAATTATTTGAATCTTGCCTTTAATAAAACGGCTGTTGTAGAAGCATTGACCGAAGAACAGGGCGAACTGTTCACTTCCATCCCAGCATGGGCCACCGCAGCATTTGCCATTGCGGTATTTTCTGGGGCATTGGCGAGTATAGCACTCTTGCTTCGAAAAAAATGGGCCAAACCCTTATTCGTCCTTTCGTTGGTAGCGGCCGTGTTGCAGTTTATCAATTGGTTGTTCCTTCAAAATGCAGCAGAAGCTTTTGGTCCCCAAGCATATGTAACACCCGCCCTAGTGGTGGCAATCGGGGCATTTTTGATTTTCTTTGCCCAAAAAGGCATTCAAAAGGGTTGGTTGCGGTGACATGAAACAAAAAAACCCTGACTTGTGGTCAGGGTTTTTATTTTAAGCCTCCCCAGTTGGACCAAAATTGAGCGGAATTGGGGGCTGTTCATAATCCTTTATGGTGCCATGGGCCTGTTCAAAACGCACCACGTTGTCGTTAAGGGCCTTTAGAAACTTCTTGGCGTGCTGCGGCGTCAAAATAATCCTACTTTTGACCTTTGCTTTGGGTGTGCCCGGCATCATACTGATAAAATCCACTACAAACTCTGAGACTGAATGATTGATGATTGCCAAGTTGGAATATATTCCCTCGGCAGTTTTCTCATCAAGTTCTATGTTAATCTGCTTTTGCTTTTTCTCTTTATCAGCCATAAAATGGGTTATATAAGAAAACCCCGGTTTTTTAGGCCGGGGTCCGTTGTTTGTATCTAGAATTTAAATTCCTCTTTGCGGGCCATGATCTCATCATATTCTTCCTTGGAACCCACGATTATACTATCGTAGTCCCTCATACCGGTACCGGCAGGAATCTTATGACCCACAATAACGTTCTCTTTCAATCCTTCAAGCGTGTCAACCTTACCGTTCACCGCTGCCTCGTTCAATACTTTGGTCGTCTCTTGGAAAGAGGCCGCAGAAATAAACGATTTGGTCTGCAATGATGCTCTGGTAATACCCTGAAGTACTGGAGTGGCAGTGGCTGCAATAGCATCCCTGGCAGTGACCAGTTGCTTGTCAGAGCGCTTGAGCAACGAGTTTTCGTCACGCAATTCACGTGCTGTAATGATCTGACCAGCTTTAAGGTTTTCTGATTCTCCTGGATCTTCAACCACCTTCTTGCCGAAAATCTCATCGTTTTCCTTGATAAAATCATCTTTGTGAACCAACTGGTTTTCTAAGAAGACAGTATCGCCCGGATCCTCTATTCGAACCTTTTGCATCATTTGTCTAACGACCACCTCAAAGTGCTTGTCGTTGATCTTTACACCTTGCAAACGGTATACCTCTTGAACTTCGTTTACCAAATACTGCTGTACGGCAGAAGGGCCTTTGATAGCCAAAATATCGTCAGGGGTAATCGACCCATCAGACAATGGCATGCCAGCACGAACGTAATCGTTCTCTTGCACCAGAATTTGGTTTGAAAGTTTGACCAAGTATTTCTTGACCTCACCCAGTTTAGACTCGATGATGATCTCACGGTTTCCTCTTTTGATCTTACCGAAAGATACCACGCCATCTATTTCTGAGACCACAGCCGGATTGGATGGGTTTCTAGCTTCGAACAGCTCCGTAACCCTTGGCAGACCACCTGTGATATCCCCTGCTTTTGCAGATTTACGCGGGATCTTGACCAAAATCTTACCTTCTTTGATCTTGTCACCATCGTTCACCATCAAGTGTGATCCAACGGGTAGGTTGTAAGAACGCAATACCTCTCCCTTACCATCTTTAATATGTAGGGTGGGGATCAATTTCTTGTTTCGAGATTCTGAGATTACCTTCTCTTGGAAACCAGTCTGCTCATCGATCTCAACTTGATAGGTAACACCTTGCTCAATGTTCTCATAGGCAATCTGACCTGTAAACTCAGATACGATTACACCATTATAGGGATCCCATTGGCAAATAACATCTCCTTTTTTGACTTTTGCCCCATTTTTGATGAACAGTTGCGAGCCATAAGGAATGTTGTTGGTGCTCAACGTTATACCGGTTTTTTGGTCAACAATCTTGATTTCAGTGGTTCGTGAAATCACGATGTTTGCCTTTTCGCCTTCGGTATTCTCTCCTTCGACAGTTCGCAAATCCTCGATTTCAGCGATACCATCATATTTGGCTTCCAACTTGTTGTCTTCAGAAATGTTTCCGGCGATACCCCCAACGTGGAACGTACGAAGCGTCAACTGTGTACCGGGCTCACCAATTGATTGGGCAGCGACCACACCAACGGCTTCACCGCGCTGCACCATTTTATTGGTGGCGAGGTTTCTTCCGTAACATTTGGCGCAGATACCCTTGGGTGCCTCACAGGTCAAAGCAGAGCGAACTTCGATTTTTTCGATAGGTGAAGCCTCTATTTTCGCTACATCGGCCTCTTTGATCTCTTGACCTGATTTCAGCAACAATTCTTCCGTCATTGGGTCATACACATCGTGTAGCGAAACCCTGCCCAGAATTCGTTCACCAAGTGTTTCGACTACCTCTTCGTTCTTTTTCAAGGCCTGTACCTCGATTCCCCTCAAGGTCTCGCAATCTTCAATGGTCACGATCACATCTTGCGATACATCAACCAATCTTCGTGTCAGATATCCAGCATCTGCTGTCTTCAAGGCCGTATCGGCAAGACCTTTACGGGCACCGTGGGTCGAGATAAAGTATTCCAAAATGGACAATCCTTCCTTAAAGTTAGAAAGAATCGGGTTTTCGATAATCTCACCACCACCGGCCGTAGATTTCTTCGGTTTCGCCATTAGACCACGCATACCGGTCAACTGACGAATCTGTTCTTTAGAACCCCTTGCACCAGAATCCAACATCATATAAACAGAGTTGAAACCTTGCTGGTCTTCACGAATTCGTTTCATCGCCAATTCGGTCAGCATGGCATTGGTAGAGGTCCAAACATCAATAACCTGGTTATACCTTTCATTATTTGTAATAAGACCCATGTTATAGTTGGCCATGATACCATCTACCTGCCGGTTGGCATCATCGATCATTTCTTGTTTCTCCTTTGGAATGATAATATCACCCAAGCTGAACGAAAGGCCTCCCTTGAAAGCGAATTCGTACCCCATGGTCTTGATTTTATCCAAGAACTCGGCGGTCGTCGGCACATCGGTAACGCTCAAAATCTTTCCGATAATGTTTCGAAGCGATTTTTTGTTCAGTACCTCGTTGATAAAACCAGCATTCTCAGGTACCACACGGTTGAACAATACCCTACCAACGGTGGTTTCGATTATTTGATAGACCAGTTCACCATCTTCATTGAAATCTTTGGCCCTTACCTTGATACAGGCATTCAGGTCAACCCTACCCTCGTTGAAGGCAATGACCACCTCTTCATCTGAATAGAAGGTCAATCCCTCTCCCTTAACGGGGTGCTCTTTGGTAGACTTTCGCTCTTTGGTCATATAATAAAGACCCAAAACCATGTCTTGCGACGGCACGGTAATCGGTGAACCGTTCGCAGGATTCAAAATATTCTGTGAGGCCAGCATCAACAACTGCGCCTCAAGAATGGCCTCAGGCCCCAACGGAAGGTGCACCGCCATTTGGTCACCATCGAAGTCGGCGTTAAAGGCCGTGCAAGCCAATGGGTGCAAACGAATTGCCTTACCCTCGATCAATTTGGGCTGAAATGCCTGGATACCCAAACGGTGCAATGTGGGGGCCCTGTTTAACAATACAGGGTGGCCCTTGATAACGTTGTCAAGAATATCCCATACAACGGGCTCTTTTTTATCTATTATCTTTTTGGCAGATTTAACCGTCTTTACAATACCCCTTTCTATCAACTTTCGAATCACAAAGGGCTTGTACAGTTCTGCGGCCATATCTTTCGGAAGACCACATTCGTACAATTTCATTTCAGGGCCCACGACGATGACCGAACGTGCCGAATAATCAACACGTTTACCCAAAAGGTTCTGACGGAAACGCCCTTGCTTCCCTTTCAACGAATCTGAAAGTGACTTCAATGGCCTATTAGACTCGGTTTTCACGGCCGATGCCTTTCTGGTATTGTCGAACAACGAATCAACCGCCTCTTGAAGCATCCTCTTTTCATTTCTAAGGATGACTTCTGGCGCCTTGATTTCCATCAAGCGCTTCAAACGATTGTTTCTGATGATGACCCTTCTGTATAGGTCGTTCAGGTCAGAGGTCGCAAAACGGCCACCATCCAACGGAACCAAAGGTCTCAGTTCTGGTGGAATAACCGGTACGACCTTCATGATCATCCATTCTGGACGGTTCTCACGGTTTTCTTGTGCCTCACGGAAAGCCTCTACGACCTGAAGGCGTTTCAACGCCTCTGTTTTACGTTGTTTCGAGGTCTCGGTGTTGGCTTTGTGCCTCAACTCATATGAAAGCTCTTTGAGGTCTATTCTCGACAATAGGTCGATTAGACATTCTGCTCCCATCTTAGCGATGAACTTGTTGGGATCGGAATCTTCCAAATATTGGTTCTCTGCCGGCAAGGTCTCCAAAATGTTCAGATACTCTTCCTCAGTAAGGAAATCCATTTTTTTGATTTCCTCTCCTTCCGGACCTTTGGCGATACCCGGCTGAATGACCACATACCTTTCATAGTAGATGATCATATCGAGCTTCTTGGATGGCAATCCAAGAAGGTATCCGATTTTGTTCGGCAACGACCTAAAATACCAGATGTGGGCCACGGGCACTACCAAGTTGATGTGTCCAACCCTATCTCTTCGCACCTTTTTCTCGGTCACCTCAACACCGCAACGGTCACAGACAATACCGCGGTACCGTATACGCTTGTACTTGCCACAGGCACACTCGTAATCTTTCACCGGACCGAAGATACGCTCGCAAAACAAACCGTCTCGTTCGGGCTTGTGCGTTCGGTAGTTGATGGTTTCAGGCTTCAAAACCTCTCCTCGCGATTCAGCCAAGATTGCCTCTGGCGATGCAAGACCTATTGAAATTTTGTTAAACCTCTTTGGCGTATTAATATCTTTAATTCTTGCCATAATAGTATGGTGATAGCTTTAAATACTTGTTCAATAATGTTCTTATTCTTCCAACCTGATGTCTAGACCCAATCCTTTGAGTTCATGCATTAATACGTTGAAAGATTCTGGCAATCCAGGTTCTGGCATGCTTTCTCCTTTGACAATGGCTTCGTAGGTTTTGGCCCTACCGATCACGTCATCGGATTTTACGGTCAACAATTCGCGAAGGGTCGATGAAGCGCCGTAGGCTTCCAATGCCCATACCTCCATCTCACCGAAACGCTGGCCACCGAACTGTGCCTTACCACCCAATGGCTGTTGCGTGATAAGTGAGTACGGCCCAATAGACCTAGCGTGCATCTTGTCATCGACCATGTGGCCCAGTTTCAACATGTAAATGACTCCAACGGTTGCTGGTTGGTCAAAACGCTCACCAGTGCCCCCATCGTAGAGATAGGTGTGGCCGAACCTTGGTACGCCGGCCTCATCGGTATATCCGTTGATTTCGTCCAATGTTGCACCGTCAAAAATCGGGGTGGCAAATTTCTTGTCGAGTTTTTGCCCCGCCCAGCCAAGTACTGTCTCGTAAATCTGGCCAATGTTCATACGCGATGGTACGCCCAGTGGGTTCAAGACAATGTCAACAGGTGTTCCATCTTCCAAGAAAGGCATGTCTTCTTGGCGAACGATACGGGCGACGATACCCTTGTTACCATGACGACCCGCCATTTTATCTCCCACCTTCAACTTACGTTTCTTGGCAATGTACACTTTGGCCAACTTCATGATCCCTGCAGGTAGTTCATCACCCACTGAAATCGTGAACTTGTCTCTTCTTAGGTTACCCTGAAGGTCGTTCAACTTAATTTTATAGTTGTGCAACAAATCGTTGACCAAAGCATTGGTTTTCTCATCCGTTGTCCAGCTACCGCTCACCAAATGTGCAAAGTCATCAACTGAATTGAGCATCTTGATAGTGTACTTCTTGCCTTTTGGAAGCACCTCTTCACCTAAATCGTTCTGAACGCCCTGTGAAGTTTTACCGTTGACGAGCTCAAAGAGTTTCTTTACAAGAACATCTTTCAACTGCTGGAACTTCACCTCATAGTCCATCTCCAATCTGGCAATGGCCTCTTTGTCTTCTGAACGTTTTCTCTTATCCTTGATAGACCTTGAGAACAGCTTTTTGTCGATCACCACACCGTTCAACGATGGTGGTGCCTTCAAAGAAGCATCTTTCACATCACCGGCCTTGTCACCAAAGATGGCACGGAGCAGTTTTTCTTCAGGTGTAGGATCTGATTCCCCTTTAGGTGTAATCTTTCCTATTAGGATATCACCTGGTTTTACCTCTGCACCCACACGGATCATACCGTATTCGTCAAGGTCTTTTGTGGCCTCTTCTGATACATTCGGTATATCGTTGGTCAATTCTTCGGCACCCAATTTGGTATCGCGAACCTCCAAGGCATATTCATCGATATGGATAGAGGTAAAGATATCTTCACGAACCACTTTTTCAGAAATCACGATGGCATCCTCAAAGTTGTACCCTTTCCATGGCATAAAGGCCACTTTTAGGTTTCTACCAAGGGCCAGCTCGCCTTTCTGCGTGGCGTATCCTTCGCATAGTACCTGGCCTCTTTTTACCTTGTCGCCCTTTCTTACGATCGGCTTAAGGTTGATACAGGTGCCTTGGTTCGTTTTTCGGAATTTTACAAGTTCATAGGTTTTCGAATCGTCATCGAAGCTAACCAATCGCTCTTCATCAGACCTATCGTACTTGATGATTATTTTGTGCGAATCGACATATTCGACCACTCCATCGCCTTCTGCATTGATCAATACCCTAGAATCAGTGGCTACTTGTCGTTCCAGTCCTGTACCCACAATAGGAGACTCAGGCCTCAACAACGGTACAGCTTGGCGCATCATGTTAGACCCCATCAGGGCACGGTTTGCATCATCGTGTTCCAAGAATGGGATAAGCGATGCCGAAATGGATGCAATCTGGTTGGGGGCCACGTCGGTGTAATTGACCTCTTTTGGGTCTACCACCGGAAAATCGCCCTCTTCCCTTGCAATTACCTTGTCTTGGTCAATGGTACCATCACTCTTCAAAGGAATATTGGCTTGGGCTATCTTCATGCCTTCCTCCTCCTCTGCACTTAGGTATATATAGTCTTTGGTATTGACCTTGCCGTTTTCAACCTTTCTATAGGGGGTCTCCAAAAAGCCCATTGAATTCACCTTCGCAAATACGGATAGGGATGAAATCAGACCGATGTTCGGACCCTCTGGGGTCTCAATCGGGCACAGCCTACCATAATGCGTGTAGTGAACGTCACGAACCTCAAAACCAGCCCTTTCACGTGAAAGACCGCCTGGCCCCAGTGCCGACATTCTGCGCTTGTGCGTAATCTCGGCCAATGGGTTGGTCTGATCCATGAACTGAGACAACTGGTTTGTGCCGAAGAACGAGTTGATCACCGAAGACAACGTCTTGGCATTGATCAAATCAATCGGTGTAAAGACCTCATTGTCACGAACGTTCATACGCTCTCTGATGGTTCTTGCCATACGGGCAAGGCCCACACCGAATTGTTGTGACAACTGCTCGCCCACGGTTCTGATACGACGGTTCGACAAGTGGTCTATATCGTCGATCTCAGCCTTAGAGTTGATAAGCTCTATCAGGTATTTGATAATGGTAATGATATCTTCTTTGGTCAAGACCTGCTCGTCCATAGAAATATCAAGACCCAGTTTTTTGTTCATTCGATAGCGCCCAACCTCACCTAGGTTATAGCGTTGATCTGAGAAGAACAATTTATCGATAATGCCCCTGGCCGTTTCTTCATCTGGCGGTTCTGCGTTACGCAGTTGTCGGTAGATGTGCTCAACGGCCTCTTTTTCAGAGTTCGTGGGATCTTTTTGTAGTGTATTATGGATGATCGCGTAGTCAGACTGGGCATTGTTCTCTTTGTGGAGAAGAATGGTCTTGACATCAGCTTCAAGTATTTGCTCGATATGCTCTTTCTCAAGAACGGTGTCACGATCTAGAATGATCTCGTTACGCTCGATGGATACCACCTCGCCGGTATCTTCATCAACAAAATCTTCGTGCCAAGTGTTCAATACCCTTGCGGCCAATTTACGGCCCAAAACTTTTTTCAAACCTGCCTTTGAGACCTTTACCTCTTCAGAGAGGTCAAAGATTTCAAGGATATCTTTGTCTCTTTCGTAACCGATGGCCCTGAAAAGGGTTGTCACGGGCAATTTTTTCTTTCTATCAATATACGCGTACATCACGCCATTGATGTCGGTCGCAAACTCGATCCAAGAACCTTTGAACGGAATGACCCTTGCCGAATACAACTTGGTGCCATTGGCATGGAACGACTGACCAAAGAATACGCCCGGCGATCGGTGCAACTGCGAAACCACGACCCGCTCAGCGCCATTGACCACAAAAGTGCCGCTTGGTGTCATGTACGGAATGGTGCCTAGATACACATCTTGAACAATGGTCTCAAAGTCTTCGTGTTCGGGATCGGTACAGTATAATTTCAAACGGGCCTTTAACGGCACGCTGTACGTAAGCCCCCTCTCAATACATTCTTGAATCGTATACCGAGGCGGATCGATGAAATAATCCAAAAACTCAAGTACAAACTGGTTTCTGGTATCTGTTATGGGGAAATTCTCCATGAAGGTGTTGTACAGCCCTTCATTGCCTCTTTCGTCAGATTTGGTCTCAAGCTGAAAAAAGTCTTGAAACGATTTAATCTGAATGTCCAAGAAATCCGGGTATTCCGGTATGTTCTTAGCGGATGCGAAACTTATTCTTTCAGTCTGATTTTTGAACATCAATGGACAAATTTTGTACGTGAATATTATTATTGGGCAGTGTGCGACTTTGCACACGTCTTTATAAACAGGCTAAGGTCTTATCCGCCAGCGGCGAAAAAGACCTTAACCAAATCATTATGGTAGACGCTATTATTTAAGCTCAACTTCTGCTCCTGCTTCTTCCAATGATTTCTTGATGCCTTCGGCCTCGTCTTTGGCGACTCCTTCTTTAATCGCCTTTGGTGCGCTGTCAACAATGTCTTTGGCATCTTTAAGGCCAAGACCTGTCAATTCTTTCACCAATTTAACAACGGCCAACTTAGAGCCACCTGGAGCCTTAAGGATAACATCGAATTCTGATTTTTCCTCAGCTGCTTCGGCATCGCCACCACCAGCGGCAGCACCACCGGCCACAGCAACAGCTGCAGCTGCGGGCTCAATACCGTATTCTTCTTTCAAAATGTCGGCCAACTCGTTTACTTCTTTTACCGTAAGGTTAACCAACTGTTCTGCAAAATCTTTTAAATCTGCCATTTTTCTATCGTTTAATCAAATTTTTAAAATATACTAGTTTTAGTGCGTACAAATTATTTTTCAGACAAAGTCTTGAGTATACCGGCCAATTTACCACCACCTGATTTAAGGCCAGAA
Organism: Flagellimonas lutaonensis; assembly: GCF_000963865.1. Classification (NCBI taxonomy): domain Bacteria; kingdom Pseudomonadati; phylum Bacteroidota; class Flavobacteriia; order Flavobacteriales; family Flavobacteriaceae; genus Flagellimonas; species Flagellimonas lutaonensis. Next base: position 2,384,251 of record NZ_CP011071.1, on the reverse strand, counting down.
ATAACATTTTTGGCCGGTGACTGCAATAGTCCGATAATATCTCCGATAACCTCTTCTTTAGATTTGATATTCACCAAAGTATCGAGGTTCTCGTCGCCGATGTAGATGGCCTCTTCAATAAAGGCACCTTTTAAAACGGGTTTGTCTGACTTTTTTCTAAAGTTTTTGATAAGCTTTGCAGGTGCGTTACCTGTTTCTGCAAGCATCAAAGAGGTGTTGCCCTTCAACACTTCTGGAAGCTCTCCAAAATCTTTGTCCGAAGCTTCCATTGCCTTTGCGAGCAATGTATTTTTAACCACAGACAGTTTAATATTGGCTTTGAAGCACGCCCTTCTCAAATTAGAGGTCGTCGTCGCATCCAACCCTGAGATATCGGCCAAATAGATATTGGCGTTCTCAGCTAACTGTGCAGTCAAATCTTCAATTACGGTTGCTTTTTCTTCTCTTGTCATTGTTACAATATTAACTACCAGTTATCTATTAAACTGCTTTAGGGTCTAATTGAACGCTGGGACTCATGGTGCTTGACATGTAAATGCTTTTCATATACACCCCTTTTGCCGCAGTAGGTTTTAGCTTCACCAAGGTATCAATCAATTCTTTGGCATTGCCGGCGATTTTATCCGCTGAGAAAGATGCCTTTCCGATAGCAGCGTGTACAATACCGGTTTTATCTACCTTAAAATCGATTTTACCGCCCTTTACATCAGCTACCGCCTTACCAACATCCATGGTAACGGTACCTGTTTTGGGGTTGGGCATCAAACCGCGTGGGCCCAAAATTCGGCCCAACGGACCTAATTTACCCATCACACTGGGCATGGTGACGATAACATCTACGTCTGTCCAGCCGCCTTTAATTTTGTCCAAGTATTCATCCAACCCAACATAATCGGCACCTGCCTCTTTGGCTTCTGCCTCTTTGTCGGGGGTCACCAATGCCAAAACCTTTACGTCTTTACCGGTACCGTGGGGCAGGGTCACCACACCACGAACCATTTGATTCGCCTTACGTGGGTCAACGCCCAAACGTACCGCCAAATCAACAGAGGCATCAAATTTTACATTGGTAATTTCCTTTATCAAAGCTGAGGCTTCTTCAAGAGAGTACAACTTGTTCTTGTCAATCTTGGCATATGCCTCTTTTTGCTTTTTAGTCAATCTTGCCATTCTAAATTGCTTTTTAAGATTTTAAAAGGGTCTCTTGCCTGAAACCTTAAGGCCCATCGAACGTGCGGTACCTGCAACCATGCTCATGGCTGACTCTACCGTAAAGGCGTTCAAATCGACCATTTTGTCTTCGGCAATGGCCTTTACCTGATCCCAGGTAACCGACCCCGACTTGACTCTGTTAGGTTCGCCAGATCCTTTTTTAATCTTAGCTGCTTCCATCAACTGAACGGCCGCCGGTGGTGTCTTTACTACAAAGTCAAACGACTTGTCTTTGTAAACCGTGATAACAACGGGCAATACCTTGCCTGGTTTGTCCTGCGTACGCGCATTGAACTGCTTGCAGAACTCCATGATGTTAACGCCGGCAGCACCTAAGGCGGGTCCGACCGGCGGCGATGGATTCGCAGCACCTCCCCTAACTTGTAGTTTTACAACCTTATCTACTTCTTTTGCCATTGTTTTTAATTAATTTGAATTGTGTCAAATTTTGGAAGCAACACAATTTATCTATGTAACAGCTCTTAACTTTTATACTTTTTCTACTTGCATGTAGCTGAGTTCCAAAGGTGTCTTTCTTCCGAAAATCTTCACCATTACCTCAAGCTTGCGTTTTTCTTCGTTGATTTTTTCTACCGTACCGTTGAATCCGTTGAACGGGCCATCGATTACCTTTACGGTCTCGCCCAACACAAATGGTATGGCCACATTGTCGGTGTTCACCGCCAATTCATCTACCTTGCCCAACATTCTATTGACCTCGGACTTTCGCAAGGGTACGGGGTCACCGCCCTTGGTCTCGCCCAAGAAACCGATTACATTGGTTATCGACTTGATTACATGGACCATTTCGCCACCCAAATTGGCCTTCACCATAACATATCCGGGAAAATAGGTACGTTCTTTGTTGATTTTCTTGCCGTTTCTGATCTGCACGACTTTTTCGGTGGGCACCAAAACCTCTTCAAGATAATCACCAAGGCCCTGTCGCTCTACCTCGCTTTCAATATACCCCTTGACCTTGTGTTCTTGGCCACTTACAGCTCGAACGACGTACCATTTTTTCTCCAATACCTCAGACATCGCCTATCCTATTAATTTTTCAAAGTATAATGCTATCAACTTACTGAAAACGGTATCGACACCCCATGTTGCCAAGGCAAAGATTATGGAGAATACCGCAACAATGACCGTAAGGTTCGAAGCTTCTTCCCTATTGAGCCAAGTAACATTGTTTTTTAACTCTTCCCAAGATTCCTTTACGTAAGTGAGCATATTGAACTTATCTTTTTCTGCATACTTCGGCTGCACTCAGCATAAACTCCGGAGAGACCCGAACACGCCTTTTTACTTCGCACGGGAGGAGAGACTCGAACTCCCGACACCTGGTTTTGGAGACCAGTGCTCTACCAACTGAGCTACACCCGTTTATAATTACACCGAAAGGTATCCCGCTTGTAAGCGGGACACCCTTAAGTGCAATACTATTTTGAATATGATTAATCTAAAATCTCAGTTACCTGACCGGCACCTACGGTTCTACCACCTTCACGGATGGCGAATCTAAGGCCTACGTTCAATGCGATAGGCTGGATCAAGTCAACGGTAATGGTCAAGTTATCGCCAGGCATTACCATTTCAACACCGTCAGGAAGGTTGATGTTTCCTGTCACGTCAGTTGTACGCACGTAGAACTGTGGACGGTAGTTGTTGTGGAATGGCGTGTGACGGCCACCTTCTTCTTTCTTAAGAATATAGACCTCAGCCTTGAACTTGGCATGCGGAGTCACGGAACCTGGCTTGCAGATCACCATACCTCTTTTGATGTCGGTCTTTTCGATACCTCTCAACAAGATACCTACGTTGTCACCAGCCTCTCCACGATCCAAGATTTTACGGAACATCTCAACACCAGTAATGGTAGAGGTCAATTTCTCTGCACCCATACCAATGATCTCAACAGGGTCGCCGGTCTTGGCAACACCAGTTTCGATACGGCCCGTGGCTACAGTACCACGTCCGGTAATGGTGAACACATCTTCGATGGGCATCAAGAAATCTTTGTCAACGTCCCTCTCAGGAAGCTCGATCCAAGTGTCAACAGCCTCCATCAAATCTTTTACAGACTTCACCCATTTTTCCTCTCCGTTCAAAGCACCAAGTGCAGATCCTGCAATCACAGGTCCGTTGTCACCGTCGTACTCATAGAAAGAAAGCAATTCTCTTACTTCCATCTCAACAAGCTCCAACAACTCTTCGTCGTCAACCATGTCAACTTTGTTCAAGAACACTACAATTCGTGGGATACCTACCTGACGACCCAAAAGAATGTGCTCACGAGTTTGCGGCATAGGACCATCGGTAGCAGCAACCACCAAAATGGCACCGTCCATCTGGGCAGCACCTGTAACCATATTCTTTACATAGTCGGCGTGACCAGGGCAGTCTACGTGCGCATAGTGCCTGTTGGCTGTTTGGTACTCCACGTGTGAAGTGTTGATAGTAATACCTCTTTCTTTCTCTTCAGGAGCGTTATCAATAGAATCAAAGCTTCTTGTTTCTGAAAGACCTTCGTCAGCCAACACCTTAGTGATAGCGGCAGTCAATGTTGTCTTTCCGTGATCCACGTGTCCAATAGTACCAATATTCAAGTGCGGTTTGGAACGATCGAAAGTTTCCTTTGCCATGTTTAAAAATTTTAATCTTAGTTTATATTAGTGTACAAATCGTTTTCTTTGAGCCAACGACGGGAATTGAACCCGTGACCTCTTCCTTACCAAGGAAACGCTCTACCCCTGAGCTACGTCGGCGTAAAGTGTTTAACATCTCTTCTTCAATAAGAAAGAGATTCCTGCCTTCGCAGGAAGTTTTTTGAGCGGGAGACCGGGTTCGAACCGGCGACATTCAGCTTGGAAGGCTGACGCTCTACCAACTGAGCTACTCCCGCAAGACTTAAATCCAATATTTCACAATCCAAATCCCATAAAATGAATTATCTGCAATTTGGTATTTGGAGCATGTGATTTACCAACCTTTGTGGGGAGAGCAGGATTCGAACCTGCGAAGGTAAAAACCAACAGATTTACAGTCTGTCCTCGTTGGCCGCTTGAGTATCTCCCCGCCTAATTTCCAATACTTTATGAGCCGATGGAGGGACTCGAACCCACGACCCCGAGATTACAAATCACGTGCTCTAGCCAGCTGAGCTACATCGGCGTTTTCGCCCCTTTTTAACACAAAAAAAGCCCGTTATTTCTAACGGACTGCAAATGTATATATTTATTTTAGTATTCAAAACAAATTTTCAAAAATTTTAGCTAGGCCTTTGCCCGCATTTTCTCCTTCCGCTTAACGAGCTTGCGTTCGAGTGAACTGCAGGCCGAGTCTACCGCTTCCTCAAATGATTTGCATTGTTTTTTTACAATGAAACGGTCTCTCGGCACGTGCACTTTTATCTCAACAATCTTGTTTTCTTTGGCACTGGTATTTTCAACCTTGAGGTACACGTCTGAGCTGATCACTTTGTCATAGAACAAATCCAACTTATCCATTCGGTTTTGAATGAATCCCAACAATTTTTGGTCGGCCACAAAATTTACAGATTGTGCATTTACCTTCATATGATTACTTTTTTTGGCCCAAGGCGCGGACCACGTTAAACAATGACAAGAATCCTATCGGTTCTTGTTTCTAGGATGGGCAGAAAGATGCACTTTCTTCAGCTCGGCAATGCTGTTGTGCGTATAGACTTGGGTCGATGTCAAGCTCGAATGCCCCAACAACTCTTTCACAGAGTTCAAGTCTGCCCCGTTGTTCAAGAGATGTGTCGCAAAGGTGTGCCGCAACACATGTGGACTCTTTTTCACCTTCGGAGACACCATACTAAGATACTTATTTATGATTCTATAGACAAGATTTTCATAAATTTTATGACCCGTTTTAGTCAATAACAAATGGGTGGGCTCATGGATGTTTTCAAGATTGTTACGATACCGAAGATATTGGTCTAAAAATCCCATTGTCGTATCGAGCAAGGGCACTATTCGTTCTTTGTTTCTTTTGCCCAGCACCTTTATGGTTTGCTGTGATGCATCTACATTTACCAATTTCAGGTTGACCAATTCTGCCCTTCTTACACCGGTGGTATAGAGCATCTCTATGATCAACCGGTCGCGCGCACCCTCGAAATCTTCCCCAAAAGGAATCTGCGAGAGTATTTTTCGCATCTCGTCTTCTGAGAACGGAATCTCTACCTTTTTATCTGTTTTTAGAGCCTTGTGCTTGGCCAGTGGTGATGCGTCTAGCAAACCCGTTTTTTGCAAAAACTTATAATAGGCCTTAAGCGATGCCATCTTGCGGTTGATGCTTCTGTTGGAAAGTCCCGCTTCTACCAAGTTGACAATCCAATTTCTGATAATGGGGTATTGCACTTCGACCAACTCCGCAAGCTGATGCTCATCTTCGCAGAAATCGGCAAAGGCCATTACATCATTTTGATATGCCAGAACCGTATGGGGCGAGTAGTTCTTTTCTTTTGAAAGGTGAAGTACAAAGGCATCGATAGACATGTTTCAAAATTACTAAATGAAAACCAGTCGTTCAATGCCACAAAAAAATCCGTTGCAGAAGGTATCTTCCGCAACGGACCTCAATTATGTCTTCAGAAGGCCTATAGCTCTTCTTTGTCCCTTAAGCTTTGAATGTACTGGGCTTTTTGTATTTCGGCCCTGCGCTTTACAGAAGGCTTGGTGAACTGCTGTCGCTGACGCAACTGGCGCATAACACCGGTCTTATCAAACTTTCGCTTGAAGCGCTTCAGGGCTCTATCGATATTTTCTCCTTCTTTTACAGGTATTATCAACATAGGCTACAACCTCCTTTCTTTTGAATTTCGGAGCGCAAATATACAAATCATATTATGATTGTACCATTTACTTCAAAATATTTTTAGCAATGACCACTTTTTGAATTTCGGTAGTGCCCTCACCGATGGTGCACAGTTTGGCATCCCTATACAACTTCTCAACCGGAAAATCTTTGGTATACCCATAGCCACCGTGTATCTGCACGGCTTCATTCGCTGCCCTTACACATAGTTCAGAGGCATACATTTTGGCCATGGCACTCAGCTTTGTAACCGGTTTCCCTTGGTTTTTTACGAAGGCAGCCTTGTGCAACAACAGCTCTGCCGCCTCTATCTCGGTTGCCATATCGGCCAGCTTGAATGAGATGCCTTGAAACTTGCTGATAGGTTTGCCGAACTGCACCCTTTCTTGTGAATATTTCAGGGCCGCTTGGTAGGCACCTTTGGCGATACCCAAAGACAGTGCCCCGATGGATATTCTTCCGCCGTCCAATATCTTCATCGATTGAATGAACCCCTCGCCCACTTTGCCCAATCGGTTGGTATCGGGTATCCTGCAATCAGAAAAAATCAACTCTGCCGTCTCGCTGGCTCGCATGCCCAATTTGTTTTCTTTCTTGCCGCTTGTAAAGCCGGGTGTTCCCTTTTCTATGACAAATGCCGTCATGCCACGGCTATCGCCTTTAGCGCCCGTGCGGGTTATGACCACGGCAATATCACCGCTCTTTCCATGGGTAATAAAGTTTTTGGCTCCGTTCAGAACCCAATGGTCCCCGTCTTTCACGGCAGTGGTATTCATGCCTCCTGCATCAGATCCCGTATTATGCTCTGTAAGCCCCCAGGCACCTATCCATTCAGCGGTCGCCAATTTTGGAATCCAGCGCTGCTTCTGCTGATTGTTTCCGAAAGAAAGAATATGATTGGTGCACAATGAATTATGGGCCGCCACGGAAAGACCTATTGATGGGTCTACTTTGGAAATTTCCTCAATAATCGCAACATATTCATGATAACCTAAGCCAGAACCTCCCAATTCTTCGGGCACCAAAATGCCCATAAAGCCCATTTCACCCGCTCTTTTGAAAAGTTCTACCGGAAAGTGCTGTGCCTCATCCCATTCCATAACATGGGGTGCAATATGTTGCTCGGCAAAGTCTTTTGCCGATTGGGCAACCATCTTCTGGGTCTCAGAGTAATCAAAATTTATGGAAGACATGGTTTCAGTAATCATTTATAGCAATTTTTTATAGGGACAAATATAACCTAATTCTATCAATCTTTTCTTTTGGAAAGCCCTGTATAGCGGCCAATTCGTCAAAGGATTCGATTCTACCGTTCTTTTGGCGATAAGCCAAAATGGCATCTGCCAAATCGTAGTCGATGTATATTAGACTTACCAATTCTTGCTTACTGGCGGTATTGATGTCTATAGGCTGTATTTGCGGCGGCTCTTGTACCTGAAAACGTTGTAAAACCCTGTCTGCCACAACGGGCTCCAGCCCATAGACATCGTATAATTGTTCGTTGACCAAAAAACCGCCCAAACGGTCTCTGAACTTTACGATACGTGCCGAGAGCTTATCACCGATACCGTACACCTTCTTCAACTCATCGGCCGTCACGGTATTCAAATTGCCTACGGAGGTAGTGGATTTTTTCTGAAGACTTCTCGGTTTCCGTTCTTTTGCGCCAGCCGACCACTCAGGAAAGCGGAAATAAGGCTCGATGGCCTTTAACAGCGAATCATTGACCAGCGTTACCTTTTGAAACTCTTCTGGGGAATTTATCCATTTATCCTGTGACCGATATTGGTTCAGCCTATCAATCTCGGCCACGGACATTCCCAAGGTATACCCTTTATAATCTGAAATAAAATTTGGATTGAAGGGTCGAATTGTAACGGTATCCCCTGCCATCGACCTATTTTTGAGGCTATCCACTTGCTGTTGCCCTGCCTCATCAAGGCTAAATAATGGCGAACGGTCACTTTGGACCCAATGGTTCCAGACCAGATAAATTCCTTGAAAAAGTACAATTGCAAGCAGCAAAAAGAAAATCCCACTTCGTTCTTGTCTGCTAAAGCCTCCAAATCGGCGGCCAAGCCTGAAGTGGGATTTAATTCTTTTCATTTGGCACTGAAACTATTTCACCTCAACCTTTTTGAAAAGTTTGTTGCTCTTAAGCTTGTTCCAGTAATCGTTCAAATCGGCCCTTACCTCACTTGACATGATATACAGACCAATGATGTTCGGGAAGCTCATTGCCAAAATCATCATATCTGAGAAATCGAGAACGGCACCCAAACTTACCGAAGCCCCAATTACAACAAATACCAAGAACAGCATTTTATAGATCATCTCAGATCGCTTGCTCTTCCCAAAAAGGTAGGTCCAAGCCCTCATGCCGTAGTAAGACCATGAGATCATGGTAGAGAAAGCAAACAGGAACACTGCAATGCCCAATACGTAGGGGAACCACGAAATCTGACTACCAAAAGCATCGGAGGTCAATTGGGCTCCTGCCATGCCCCCTACCTCGTGCATACCGGTAAATATGAGCACCAAGGCGGTAAGGGTACAAACCACCACGGTGTCTATAAAAGGCTCTAACAGTGCCACAAAACCTTCCGATGGCGGATGGTTTGTTTTAGCGGTACTGTGTGCAATGGCTGCAGAACCAACACCTGCCTCGTTCGAAAATGCTGCCCGTTGAAAGCCAACGACCAACACCCCGATTATACCACCTTTAAGGGCACTGGGGCTAAAAGCACCTTCGATAATGGCCGAAAATGCCGGTCCGATATTTTGTATGTTCATAATGATGACTGCAAGGGCAGCCAAAACATAGATGGATGCCATAAAGGGCACTACCTTACCAGTAACCTTGGCAATACTCTTGATACCGCCAATAATGACCACCCCGACCAAAATAGCGGTGACAACACCAAACCAGAATCCGTTACCAGCCAATGATGGAAATTGACCGGCCAACTGTTCAAAAGACTGGTTGGCCTGAAACATGTTGCCACCACCGAAAGAGGCGCCTACCGCCAAAACTGCAAATAGACCGGCCAAAACCTTTCCGAAGCCTTTCATGTTTCGTTTCTCAAGACCATAGCGGAGGTAATTCATTGGACCTCCAAAAACACGCCCATCAGGTAAAATATCCCTGTACTTTACCCCTAAGGTGCATTCCACAAATTTTGACGACATGCCCAATAATCCGCATACAATCATCCAAAAAGTGGCTCCGGCACCTCCTAGTGATACCGCGACGGCTACACCTGCAATGTTGCCCAGGCCAACGGTACCTGAAACCGCAGTGGCCAATGCCTGAAAATGGGTTACCTGCCCGGGTGCATTTGGGTCGTCATACTTTCCTTTGGCCAAATCGATGGAATGCTTAAAACCACGAATGTTTATAAAGCCCATGCGAAGGGTAAAAAACAGTGCCCCGAGCACCAACCAAATCACAATAAATGGGATACCCTTTGTGATAGGGTCTCCGTTGGGATGCGTCATCACAACAGGTTCGTCATATCGAATCTCTGCTAAATAGTGGGCGCCTTGTTCTATAACGTGCTCTGCATTGTCAGAGTTATAAATGACCTGCCCCTCTTCAACCAAATAGTGGAGTGTTCCACTGGCAGTGGCAACCACTGTTTTGTCTTCGGTGTTATCGCTAGAGACTATAGCAATCTCATCGCCTTTTGAAACTTTGGCCCCTTCTGGTTTCAACCATTTCTTGAGCACAAACTTATCTTCTACCTCAGCAGACCAACCAGGAGTGCCAACTAATTTCAAATCAGCGTAGGCAATGGGATCGTAGATTCCGATAGCGGCAAAAGGATCCCAAAACAGTATAGAGCCGAGGGCACTTACCGCTGGTGTCATGGTACCATTAAATACCTCTGTTATGGCATCGGAAGGCACTGTGAAGGCCTTGGTGACCGACTGCCCATTGGCATCGGTAACGGTAACCGAATAGGGCACGCCTTCAACCAGGCCAACCGCCTTTGGCGAGGTCAGCGGAGTACTTTGGTTGCTCCATTTGTAAGTGTAGGGGGGCGTACCACCGGTGACTTTCAAATCTATAGCACCATCATTGATGTTGCTAGATGGGTTGAGAATTGTTTCTTTTACTGTTAAATCTTGTGAAAATGCTGTCAATCCTACCATTAAAAACAGCGCAGAAATGTATCCCTTCATCATAGGTTTTTGGTATTTGGCAACTTTTGGTTCGATATTTAAAGTCGGACAATATCCTAAAAAAATTCAACGCAATCAAATTTATCGGTCGATTCACTAGCCGATTTGGAACATACGATTTAGTTTTCGAATCTGCTCCGGCCTTCCCAACACAATTACTTTTCCTTTGGGTTCAAGCTCTAAATCAGCCTCTGGGTTGATGATATAATTTCCTTCGGGGTCTACATAACCGATAATAGTGCAACCTGTCTTGCGGCGTAAATCCAGATCACGGATGGACTTACAATCCATTTGATCGGTGAAATCTTCTATTTCTACCTCTTCTAAATTCGTGCTGTTTTCGCCCTCTACAGACAGTTGGTCCATAAAGGTGATGAGGTCGGGCATAACCACCAATGAAGCCATATGGTCGCCCCCTATTTTGTCGGGCATGATGACTTTATTGGCCCCGGCAAATTCAAGCTTTTTAGAAGAGGTAACCTGTGAGGCGCGGCTAATGATGAAAAGGTTTTCGTTGAGTTGTCTTGCCGATAGCACCACAAAAAGGTTTACGGCATCGTCGGGTACCGCCGTAATCAAATATTTGGCACGGTCCACACCAGCCTGCAACAACACCTCATCTTCGTTCACATCGCCTTCCACAAAGAGTATGTCTTCTTCGTGCTTTTCTATTATCTCCTTATCTTTTTCAATAACCACAAAGGGCATATTGTAGGCCTTTAACTTGTCGGCCGCCTGCATGCCATTTCTGCCATATCCGCATATGACAACGTGGCCTGAAAGATTCTCGATTATGTTCTTCAACCTTTTCTTTTTTAAAATTTGCAGTGAATTTCTACTCATTATATATTCAGTTATCACCGAAATGGCAAATCCGAATATAAACACACTGGTAACGATTAAAAATACGGTAAAAATCTTTGCTTCGGTATCCAAAGGCTTTACTTCGGCAAAACCTACCGTGGTGACCGTGATAATGGTCATGTAAACAGCTTCAACCCATGTGTAGTCTGAAATATACCGGTATCCCAGCACACCAGAAAAAAGCACCAAAACCATCAAGATTAGGGCGACGACAATTTTTGAGCGGAAAAGTCTAAGCATCATCAGAGGTCAAATACAGAGGTTCTTTTGGTGTACACCAAATCTTTTATTTTGAGCCAAAAGGCAATGAATAGATATAGTGCAAAGCCAAAACCCAACGTTACAAAGGTGAGGTAAATAAAAGAGGTGCGAACTACCCTGGCCCGTATGCCCAACCGTTCGGCTATACGCTCACAAACTTCAAAGCCCCTCTTTTGAAAATAATATAGTATGCTGTAGAACCAACGCATGGTTAAAATTAGAAATTTCCGTTCAATAAACTGGTGCCCACGGCACATTGTAGGCATTTGTTCTTTGTGCAATAGTGGTTGTAAAGCTGAATTTTGGCTTGTGTCTGCAGGGCATTGTCAGACCTGAGCCCCGCCGATTTGAACTTTTCTATAATGCCATTTTGTTCTGGTTTAA
>NZ_CP011071.1:600000-867500 GCF_000963865.1 Flagellimonas lutaonensis | reverse complement strand
CTGCTTTCCCAGTCTTCTAGAATCCGTTGGGCCAATGGGCTTAGGGTCACATTGTAATGGTTTTCTATCAAATCCCGTAACTCTTTGATATCATTGTCTTCTTCAACTGGAAGCAGGTTCAGTGCTTCTCCATTGCAGTTTTGTTCAAAAGTGCGGTCTTCATCAAAAATATAGGCAATGCCACCGCTCATGCCTGCCCCGAAATTTCGGCCTACTTTGCCCAGGATTACGGCCACGCCACCGGTCATATATTCACAACCATGGTCTCCGATGCCTTCAACAACGGCCTTTGCCCCTGAGTTTCTAACACAAAAACGTTCACCGGCCTTGCCATTTATATAGGCCTCGCCAGAGGTAGCACCATACAGGGTTACGTTGCCCGTAATGATGTTCTCTTCGGGCACCAATGTGGATTTGTCAGGTACCTTGATGACCAATTTTGCACCGGATAGCCCCTTGCCCAAATAGTCGTTGGTGTTGCCATTGACGACCATGGTGAGGCCCTTGGTGGCAAAAGCACCGAAGCTTTGGCCCGCAGAACCGGTGAAGTTCAGTTTCAACGTATTTGGGGGCAGCCCCTCGGCGCCGTAAATCTTCGAAATTTCATTGCTGATGATCGCACCGATGGCCCTGTCGGTATTTTTTATGGGGAATTCAAGTGTTGTCTTTTCTTTTCTAAATAAGGCAGGGTGTGCTTTGGCGATGATATCAAACTCAATTGATTTCTCGATGCCGTGGTATTGTTTTTCGGTATTGTACAATTTAGTGCCTTTCGGAACATCTACCTTGTATAAGATAGGTGTTAAATCAATGCCAGCAGCCTTGTAATGTTCTATGGCCTTTTTTCTATCCAATTTTTGTACCTGTCCCACCATTTCATCAACGGTTCGGAAACCTAGTTTGGCCATGATCTCACGCAGCTCTTGTGCTACAAAATACATGTAGTTGACCACGTGCTCGGGCTTGCCCTTGAATTTTTTTCGCAGTTCTGGGTTTTGCGTGGCGATGCCGACCGGACAAGTATTCAAGTGGCATACCCGCATCATAATGCAACCAGAAGCCACTAATGGGGCGGTTGCAAAACCGAATTCCTCGGCTCCGAGTAGGCATGCGATGGCAACATCTCGACCCGTCTTCAATTGGCCATCACATTCCAGTATGACACGGTTTCTTAAATCGTTGAGCACCAACGTTTGTTGGGCCTCGGCAATACCGAGTTCCCAGGGCAACCCTGCATGCTTCAATGAGGTTAGGGGTGACGCACCTGTTCCACCGTCGAAACCAGAAATCAAGATTACATCTGCCTTGGCCTTTGCGACCCCGGCCGCTACGGTGCCCACACCAACTTCGGAAACCAGTTTTACATTGATTCGTGCATCGCGGTTGGCAGATTTTAGGTCAAAGATCAATTGGGACAGGTCTTCGATTGAATAGATATCGTGGTGTGGCGGTGGTGATATAAGGCCCACATAGGGGGTTGAATTTCGGGTTTTTGCAATGGCGGGGTTTACCTTTGGCCCCGGCAATTGACCGCCTTCGCCCGGCTTGGCCCCTTGGGCCATTTTTATCTGGATCTCTTGGGCATTGGTCAGGTAATTCGAAGTTACCCCAAATCGGCCTGAAGCCACTTGCTTGATAGCACTGTTTCGCCAATCGCCTGATTGGTTTTTGTAGAACCGTTCTGGGTCTTCACCGCCTTCGCCAGAGTTGCTCTTGCCGCCAATACGGTTCATGGCAATGGCCAGATTTTCATGGGCCTCTTTGCTAATACTGCCGTACGACATGGCGCCGGTTTTAAAGCGTTTTACAATCTCGGTCCACGGTTCGACCTCATCGATGGGTATAGGGTCAAAATTTGAGAATTCGAACAGCCCACGGATGGTCATCAGATTTTTTGATTGCTCGTTCACCATCTCGGAAAACTCTTTGTAGGTGGTGGGTTCGTTATGTCTGACGGCCTTTTGCAGCAACGCCACGCTCAAGGGGTTGAACATATGTTTTTCACCGTTTCGGCGCCAACGGTATTCTCCTCCGATTTCGGTATCGAGATTGGCCGGAACCGTTCCTATTTCAAAAGCTTTTCTGTGGCGCTTGGCAATCTCCTTTTCAATCTCATAAAGGCCGATACCCTGTATTCGAGTGGGAGTATTCGGAAAATACTTGTCCACCACTTTGGTGTTGAGCCCGATACACTCGAACAACTGCGACCCGCGGTACGAGTTTAGGGTGGAAATACCAATCTTGTTCATCACCTTCAAGATGCCTTTGCCAATGGCCTTATTGTAGTTTTGGATGGCCTGATCAAATGAATACTCTGTAATATCATGCTCTTCAATCTGTTGTGCGATGATTTCGTTGACCATATAAGGGTTGATGGCACTGGCACCAAAACCGAACAAAAGGGCAAAGTGGTGAACCTCTCGGGGTTCAGCAGACTCTATGATGATACTGAGTTTTGAGCGCTTCTGCAACCTTCGAAGGCCACTGTTCACATATGAGCAGGCCAGAAGTGCCGGAATCGGGGCCATTTCTTTACTGATCATGCGATCGGAAAGAATAATGATGTTGGTACCCTCGTCCACGGCTTTCGAAGCTTGATCCAGAATGGATTCGAGTGCTTCCTCCAAACCGTTGTGCCCCTTGGAGATTTCGTAAAGCATGGAAATTGAGACTACCTTATAGTCTGGGCTGGCATCATAGTTCTTGATCTTATCCAAATCCTCTTTGGAAATTACGGGATTCTGAATTTTCAACTTGCGGCAATGCAGTTCGTTGATCTCAAAAATGTTCTGGTCACTGCCCAATGTCAGGCTGATGTCACAAATCAACTCTTCCCTGATGCCATCCAAAGGCGGGTTGGTCACTTGGGCAAACAACTGTTTGAAGTAATTGTAAATCAACTGCGGACGTTCAGAAAGTACCGCAATAGGTGTATCTGAGCCCATTGATCCTATGGGTTCCTTGGCTTTTTTGGCCATGGGCAATATAATGGTGTCAATATCTTCCAAAGTGTACCCAAAGGCAGCTCTTCTTGTTTCCAGCGGAAATTCACCAAAGAACAGTGGGCAATCATTGTAGGGAATGTCTTTGAGATGCACCAAATTGTCTTTTAACCACTTTTTGTAAGGATGTTTTTTGGCAATTTTTTCCTTGATTTCCTCGTCGTTGACTATACGCCCCTCTTCCATGTTGACCAAGAACATCTTTCCGGGCTCCAATCGGCCATGAAATTCAATTTCCTCTGGCTTGAGGTCTACCACCCCGGTCTCTGAAGACATGATCACATACCCGTTTTTGGTAACTGAATAACGTGAAGGGCGTAGACCGTTCCGGTCCAATACGGCACCAATGTAGTTGCCATCTGTAAAGGGGATGGAAGCGGGTCCGTCCCAAGGTTCCATCAGGCAAGAGTTGTATTCGTAAAAGGCCCTTTTAGACTCAGACATCGCTGGGTTTTTTTCCCAGGCCTCGGGTACCAACATCATCATTACCTCTGGCAGAGAACGGCCTGTCATCAAAAGCATTTCCACGACCATATCCATGCTCGCCGAATCTGATTTGCCCGGTAATACGACGGGAAGGATTTCTTTTATTTCATCACCGAACCATGGGCTTTTCATCAGTTCTTCGCGTGAGCGCATACGGGCCACATTGCCCCGTAGGGTATTGATCTCGCCGTTATGGCACATATAGCGGAATGGCTGGGCCAAATCCCACGTGGGAAAGGTATTTGTTGAAAACCGTTGGTGCACCAATGCCAGCTTGGTGACCACTCGGGGGTCTAACAGGTCTTTGTAATAGCGACTGATGTCATTCGGCATCAGAAGCCCCTTGAAAATAATAATCTTGGTCGAAAGACTTGGTACATAAAAAAAGCCCGACTGAGACAATTTTGATGCAATGATGGCATATTCTGTTTTCTTCCGCGCAATAAAGAGCTTCAGGTTGAACTGGAAAGCATCTTTGCTCGTTCCCTTTGCGACGAATATTTGTTTTACGAAAGGCTCTGTCTCTGCTGCGATTCGGCCCGGGACGGATTTGTTTACGGGCACATCACGCCAACCGAGCAATTCCAGCCCTTGTTCTTTAATGTTTTTTTCAAATTCGGCAATACAATAGTTACGTTGGTTCTCTTTCTGTGGAAGAAAGACATTGGCCACGGCATAATCACCAGGTTCAGGTAATTTAAAATCACAGACATCTGTGAAGAAATCATGCGGAATGTCGATTAGAATGCCCGCACCGTCACCAGTTTTGCCATCAGCACTGACGGCTCCCCGGTGCTCGAGTTTGTCGAGAATCTCGAGTGCCTTGTGTATAATGTCGTTTGAGCGGTTTCCCTTTAGGCTGCAGATGAATCCTGCGCCGCAGTTTTCGTGCTCAAATTCCGGTAGATAGAGTCCTTGTTGTTCTGGTTTCATCGATTAGGATATTTCGTGAAAAACATCCTAAACTATAAATAAAATTCAACCTCGGCGAACAAACAAAAAGGAATAATCAATGTTTGAACCAAACCGCTAAAAAAAATTCAATATCTGAATTAGAAGGGGTGTATTTTACCATTTTCTCAATAGAAAAAATTGATTTTTTGTTTAAGAATTGCTTTTTTCTAAATATATGAGTGTAGCATATTTCGGCTGTAGGGTCATACTCATAAAAATTATTGTATTGAATATTTTTTTAGAATATTTTATATTTTTAACAGGATTAAACTTTAATTAAATAAAATGAAAACTTATGTTTTTAAGTTAAAATACTTACTATTTATTTTTGTCCTTTTCTCCTGCAGCAATGAAAATCTAACAGATTAATTAGGGGGTGAAGGTATCGATTCTCCTGAAAATGATAGCATAGAACTACCCCAAAGAATTGAAATGGGTTCTACGAAAGTAGAAGAAGTGCCCCATATTGTAGAGGTATTGGAAAATATCACAGGAAAGTCTACACGGGCTTCGAAAAGTTTGTCCTATAAAAAAGCGGTCATAGATATGAACATCATAAAATGGATTAAAGAAAGTACTACTGGTAATAAGAACTATACCTTTCCAATATTTGTCGATGGTGCATCAGATGATGAGTTTTACAATCTAATAGTCCCAGTAGATGAGAATGGCAATGTTCTAAGTCCGAAAATAAGGAGGTATGTCGTGGCGCCTCACGCCCTTGAGGCATATCGGGGAAGCGGTTATGACTTTGCAAAATTTCAGGGTAAGTATTACACTTATAATTTTGACCGCTTTTTTAATGCCATAAATTTTAAATCAGGAAAGCTGGCCATGGGCATGCCCGATTGCAACGAAGACGGCTCTGCAATAGGTTCAACCTCTAGCTCACCGATTGAAAATCCAGACTTAATCCAAACCGATTGGCATCAGTTATGGGGCCCCTCAACAGATATACCCACAGGATCGATTAGTTTTTCAAGTCTTTGGGAGAGTTATACGGCGTACCAAGCCGGGGCCTATCAGAATACCGGTTCAAGCAGCCAATATGAAGAAACCGTTTCGACTTCGGCACAGGGGATAGTTTGGTTGGGAAACAATAATCCTACTGCTCCGACCGTTACCCACCACCTTTATAGTGCTACAACTTTCAACATTACAGCCAACCACGCGCCAGATGGCAATGCCTTTAGTCTTGGCCCCGATATTTGTACCACTAGAATCAATATAGTCATAAAATGGTCAGATGGCACTACAACCACTTTTGAATATTATACCAATTGTGAGGCCACAGCGCCCATTAGCAAAAGAGACATAAGTAATATTGGTAGTAAATCAGGTTGTGATAATGGTCCAGGACAAACTGTTACCATTAATCTAAACCATTTCTCAAGTATTGTAAATAGACTTTGCCCAGACATTGCTTCTGAAGCTTATACGGATATGTTTACCAATCCTGCACATGCTCAGGCATTAAGCGACTATCTTATCCAGAACAATGTGCAATGTGAAGATGCCTCATTTGAAAAGGCATTTGCATTAGAGGCTATGATTGCAATGAGCCAAGATGCAGAGGTGGATTTCGATGACCAAATTATTTTGGATAAATCCGTGCTGTCCAATCAGAAGGTAAAGTGTGTATATGATAAACTAAAATCTCAATCAAATACATTTTTTAAGAATGTGATCAACACTCGGTTCGCATCTGATAAAATTGCTAACATACGATTTAAGATTGCGCAAACCCCTGGTGGAGAAGATGCTTTCACCAAAGGCTCTGCAAATGGTACAACTTTTAGACTTTATGATATATTATTAGATCCCGAGGCGGTGGCCAGTGCTTCCAACATTGAGATAGCCCTAATGTTGATTCATGAAAGTATACATGCCGAACTCCTTGACAGATTGGTTGAGATGGGCGCAATAACAGGTTTCGATTCTGATGGTTATCCTATTTTCATTAGTAACAACGTGATTTACAATTCGTATATTGGCCTGACTGCCCTGATGATTAATCTTTACAAAAATTATGCTCAATCCAATCCCCAATGGAATCACAATTCGTTTAACACAACCGGCTTAAGGGATGAAATGGTACAGAATTTGATGTCATTGCATCCGTTGCTGAATGATAGCAATAATGACTTTTTGTCCAATGTTAATGGGCAAAATAACCTTTTATACAATAACTTTACCTTGCAAGAGTTGATGGAATTTATCGGATGGATAGGATTGGAGGAAACAGATGAGTATAAAAACACAATCGGCAACAATGCATACCTTCAAGGTAAAAAAGAATTTGTTGAAAATGCTGCAAAAACGGAATACACCAAAAATTGTAATTAATGAAATCTAAATTTTTCGCATTGACAGCATTGATTTGCTCTTTTTATATGCAGGGTCAAAATGACACCCTCTACTTATATGTGGATGCCCCTTTGCTATCATACTCCTGTGAACAAAGTCTTTCTTTCGGATTTGCGATTTCAAGTGCGGATACAAATTTTGACACTGACTATTTTAAGTTTGATATTCCCAATCTCAAAGGGCTTTCCCCAGAAGGTGAGGTAGAATATCATACCAATGCCGAAATAAGGAAAAAAAAAGCACTGAACCCTTCCAAACTGAGAACAATAGAAATTTTCACAAAAGGCAAGGCGTTTTGGGAAATTCATAACGAACTCAGTTTAAAGAGAAAGATTTATCTCGTCACGGATATCGAAGGGCAATCGGAGCACCTCATGGTAAGTAAAAACCTTTATTATGTATACCCTTTAATTTATACTGGTACTCGAAAAAATGTAGTTGTTACCGACAATAGGAAGATAAAAAAATGAATAACATTGTAGAAAATCAAAAGAAAGGGTGATTGCTGTTAACTTTGGTTTGGCCATCACCCTTTTTTGAATCTGCTGGTTTAAAAATTATGTCTAATCCTACTTTCAGTCTTTGAATTAGCTTGCATAAGTCTAAAGATTATTTAGTCCCTCAGAATATTCCTTGAAATAACGATTTTCTGAATTTCAGAAGTGCCTTCATAGATCTGTGTGATCTTGGCATCGCGCATCAACCGTTCCACGTGATATTCTTTTACATACCCATTACCACCATGTATCTGCACCGCCTCAACGGTCGTGTGCATGGCCACTTCTGAAGCATTCAACTTGGCCATGGCACTCGAGAGCCCATAATTTTCACCATTGTCTTTATCGCATGCGGCCTTGTAGACCAAGTAGCGGGCCGCTTGAATTTTGGTTTGCATATCGGCCAATTTAAAGGCAATGGCCTGGTGGTTGGCAATCTCGGTGCCGAACGCTTTGCGTTCTTTTGAATATTTTAAGGAAAGCTCATAAGCGCCCGCAGCAATGCCCAAGGCTTGTGCCGCAATACCTATTCGGCCCCCTTCCAATGTTTTCATGGCAAATTTGAAACCGAAACCATCTTCACCGATCCGGTTTTCTTTGGGCACTTTTACATCGTTAAAGATCAACGAATGGGTGTCACTGCCGCGAATGCCCAATTTGTTCTCTTTAGGGCCTATTTCAAAACCCTCCATGCCCTTTTCCACGATCAGGGCGTTGATGCCCTTGTGCCCTTTATCAACATCGGTCTGGGCCATGACCAGATATATATCGGCCGATCCGCCATTGGTGATCCAGTTTTTGGTGCCGTTCAAGATATAATGGTCGCCTTTGTCAATAGCGGTGGTCTTTTGTGAGGTGGCATCACTGCCCGCTTCAGGTTCAGAGAGGCAGAATGCCCCGATTACCTCGCCAGTGGCCAGGCGGGTGAGGTATTTTTGTTTTTGTTCTTCTGTTCCGAAGGCTTCCAATCCCCAGCAGACCAATGAGTTGTTCACCGACACGATTACTGAGGCCGATGCATCGATTTTTGAAAGCTCTTCCATTACCAATACATAAGAGAGGGTATCCAGTCCACTGCCGCCATATTTAGGGTCGACCATCATACCCATAAAGCCCAGTTCCCCCATTTTTCTTACTTGTTCTTTGGGGAACTCTTGTTTTTCGTCGCGTTCGATGACACCCGGTAGCAATTCGGTCTGCGCGAAATCGCGCGCGGCCTGCTGTATCATCAATTGTTCTTCGGAAAGTGTAAAATTCATGATAGTTGTAGTATGAACAAAATAACAGTGCAAATATAAGGTTTCACTGCATCTTTTTTATCGATAAAGGGGCAAAAATGAGAATTATGCAAAACCATGTAGAGTTCTGTCCAATTTGAATTGCGCAAAAAAAACATATCGATTATTTAGCCCCTTTTGCCTTGTGATCAAAAAAGTTTTTTGAATATCTTTAGGCGTGTTGAACTTGGTCAACCTTTTACCATAAAACCAACTATACCATGGAAACCATAATCATAATTGTTTTTCTTGCAGGCTATTTGGCCATTACCCTAGAGCACAATCTAAAAATTGATAAACTGATTCCTGCACTGGCGATGATGGCAATTCTTTGGGCCATAATTGCCCTTGCCCATCTCGATGTGTTTGAGGTAAACGCCCAGCTCAAAGAGCTGGAACCCACCCATATCGATGAAATATTGCTTCATCATTTGGGCAAGACTGCTGAGATTTTGGTCTTCTTGTTAGGGGCCATGACCATTGTGGAAATAATTGATTATTTTGATGGTTTTGCCACCATTAAGGGCTATATAAAGACACGGAGCAAAACAAAGCTGTTATGGATATTTTCCATTTTGGCCTTTATATTATCAGCCATTATCGATAACCTTACCGCTACCATTGTTTTGGTGACCATTTTACAAAAAGTTATCAGGGATAGGGAAACACGCCTATGGTTTGCAGGCCTTATTATTATCAATGCAAATGCAGGGGGTGCTTGGTCGCCCATCGGTGACGTAACGACTACAATGCTCTGGATTGCCGAGAAGGTCGAGGCGGCCTCTTTGGTAAAACGGGTGCTTTTGCCAGCTGTCTTCTGCACGGTAGTGCCTACATTGATTGCCAGTAGGTTCAAAGTGTTTAGAGGGCACATTGATGCAGATGTTGAAGAAACTGAGGCACCAAAATCAAAATTTGGCCCTACCATGCTGTATTTGGGGCTGGGGTCTATTGTTTTTGTGCCCTTCTTCAAGACCATTACACATTTGCCCCCTTATGTGGGCATGATGCTCTCATTGGCCATAGTGGCGACTTTTGCTGAGATATACAGTAATGCCAAGTTCAGTATCAGTTCTGCCATTGACGAAGGCCATGCCGAATCTTCGCACCATAGCCCCGTACATACGGCCTTGACCAAGATAGAGCTCCCCAGTATCCTGTTTTTCTTGGGAATATTGTTGGCGGTAGCCGCATTGGAATCACTGGGCATTCTATTCAACTATGCCGAGAGCCTGAACGAAGCCATTCCGCAGACCGATATAGTGGTCATGTTATTGGGTATTGGATCGGCCGTTATCGACAATGTGCCGTTGGTGGCCGCCAGTATGGGTATGTTCTCTGAGCCGACGGACCATCCATTGTGGCACTTTATAGCCTATTCGGCCGGTACCGGTGGAAGTATGCTGATCATAGGTTCAGCTGCCGGTGTGGTGGCCATGGGAATGGAGAAAATCGATTTCTTTTGGTACCTGAGAAAAATTGCCTGGTTGGCATTCGTAGGATTTGTCGCAGGGGCACTCGTATTCATTTTGATGCGCGATTTTATGTTCTAGGCATACTTATTTCAAAAAATCTCCGTTATTATTGCAACAAAAATTGGGGATTTTTATGCTATTATTTCAAGATTTGGAAGAAGGGGCTGAATTGGGCGTATCCATTTCAGAAGAAAAAACACTGTCAGTTATCGATCTTATCTTTAACGGCGGTACAGGGAGCATAGTGATTATTTCTGTGCTGTTCGCTATGCTGGCCGTGGCTTTGTACATTTATTTCGAAAGGCTTTTGGCCATCAAGGCGGCTTCAAAGATCGACAAGAATTTCATGAACCAGATTCGCGACCATGTGATGAGCGGCAAACTTGAAGCGGCCAAATTACTTTGTGCACAGACCGACTCACCGGTGGCCCGTTTGACGGAGAAAGGGATTTCGCGCATAGGAAAGCCCTTGGAAGACATCAATGTGGCCATAGAGAACGCTGGCACACTGGAAGTGTACAAGCTTGAAAAGAACGTGAGCATATTGGCTACTGTGGCCGGTGCAGCACCCATGATAGGTTTCTTGGGGACTGTTATTGGCATGATTTTGGCATTTCACCAAATGGCCAGTAGTGGCGGGCAGGCAGAAATGGGGCTATTGGCCTCTGGTATCTATACTGCCATGACCACTACGGTAGCCGGTTTGATTGTGGGCATTATTGCCTATATCGGCTACAACCACTTGGTGAACCGAACCGATAAGGTGGTACACAAGATGGAGGCCAACGCGGTCGAGTTTTTAGATTTATTGAACGAACCCGTTTAATAGCACCATATGAAACTGAAAGGTAGAAACAAGGTCAGTCCAGAGTTCAGCATGTCGTCGATGACAGACATTGTATTTCTTTTGCTGATTTTCTTTATGCTGACCTCAAACGCCCCCAATGCCCTAGATCTTTTACTGCCAAAGGCCAAGGGCAAGTCGACCAATACACAGAACGTTTCGGTTACCATCGATAAGGATTTGAGATACTACGTGAACAACGAGCAGATCAACGGAGAATACATTGAAATTGAATTAAAAAAAGCACTTGAAGGCCAAGAAAAGCCAACAATCATCCTACGGGCAGAAGAAAGCGTTGCCATTAGGGAAGCGGTGAATGTGATGGATATCGCAAACCGCAACAATTACAAGGTCATCTTGGCCGTGCGGCCCAAGTAATGTCATTTTTAGACACGAGACACAAGAAAAAATCATTCGCGCTTACCACTTTTTTGTTAAGCCTGCTACTGCTATTGCTTTTTTATATAGGGCTTACCTATTTAGATCCACCCATTGAGAACGGAATTGCCGTAAATTTTGGAACTATGGATTTCGGCAGTGGCAACCTACAACCAAAACAAAAAATACAATCCCAGCCCAGGGAGATACCCGAACCGCCCAATCCGCCCGAAGAAATTCAGGAACAGGTCGAACAGCCGGTCCAGAAACCGGAAGTCGAAGAGGGGGAGGTCGCAGAAAAAGAACAGCCCACTGAAAAGGTGCTGACCCAAGAATCTGAAGAATCGATAAAGATCAAGCAACAGCGCGAGGCCAAGCGAAAAGCGGAAGAGGCCGCAGAGAAAGCCAAGGCCGAGGCCGAACGTAAAGAGCGCGAACGGTTAGAGGCCGAAGAGCGCAGACGGCAACAAGAGGAAGCCAAGAAGAAAAAATTGGATGCCCTTATCGGGGGCATTGGCAAATCTGACGGAAACGCCTCTGGCAGCGAAGGCGATGACGACCGGCCGGGCGACAAGGGGCAACCCGATGGCGACCCGTACGCTACCACTTATTATGGTGCCCCCGGTAGTGGCAGTGGCACGGGTGGTTATGGCCTTAGCGGACGTTCTTTGGTCAGTAAGGGCAAAGTACAGCAACAATGTAATGAAGAGGGCCGGGTGGTGGTGCGCATCGTTGTCGACAGAACAGGCAAGGTGGTTCAGGCAACCCCTGGTGTAAAGGGCACCACAAACAATGCACCATGTTTGTTGGAGCCGGCCAAAAAGACCGCTTTTCTCCACAAGTGGAATCTGGATTCTGACGCACCTGCACAGCAAATAGGCTTTGTGGTCGTGAATTTTAAACTTGGGCAGTAGTGACCTACGAGAAAACGGTGGAGTGGATGTTTGCCCAGCTTCCTATGTACCAGCAAAAAGGGCCTTCTGCGCTCAATGCCAAACTAGACAACATAAAGGCCTTCGCAGAAAAATTGGGCTCCCCAGAAAGAAAGTTCAAGAGCATCCATGTCGGAGGAACCAACGGAAAAGGCTCCTGTAGCCATATGCTCGCCTCGGTTTTGCAAGAAGCGGGGTACAAGGTCGGACTCTACACTTCACCACATTTAAAAGACTTTAGAGAGCGAATCAAAATAAATGGGGCTCCCATTTCCAAAAGCGATGTTATACGGTTTATAGAACGGAACAGGGCTTTTTTGGACAAAAATAAGCTCTCTTTTTTTGAGATGACCGTGGGAATGGCCTTTGATAACTTTGCCAATGAGGGGGTTGATATTGCCATAATAGAAGTGGGATTGGGCGGCAGGCTTGATTCTACCAATATCATAAAGCCAGAGGTTTCCCTAATTACCAACATAGGTTACGACCATATGCAGTTTTTGGGCAATACCTTAGAGAAAATAGCACTTGAGAAAGCAGGTATCATCAAAAGGCGAGTACCTGTTGTAATTGGCGAAACCCAACCAGAGACCGAAGCTGTGTTTAGGTTGATGGCCGCCCAAAAGAAGTCGGACATTGTTTTTGCCGACCAAATGGCCATACAGGTATATGAAACCGATTTGTTGGGGTCTTACCAGAAGAAGAACCAAGCAGCGGTGGTAGCCTGTTTGAATATGCTGGAAGGCTTTGAGATTACTGAGAAGAACATGGCAAACGGTTTAAAAAAGGTAATCGAGAACACACAATTCATGGGGCGATGGCATGTTTTACAGAACAACCCAACCGTGGTTTGCGATACGGCACATAATAGGGAAGGAATAAACGCCGTGTTGGAACAGATTGGCCAAAATGACTTTAGAAAACTGCATATGGTATTGGGGTTTGTCGCCGATAAAGATCTTGATGCCATTTTGCCCCTATTTCCGAAACAGGCCGAATATTATTTTGTAAAACCTTCTGTGCCAAGGGGGCTCGATCAAGACGAACTCGCCCTTATGGCAAATGAAGTGGGTTTGGCCGGCACATCTTTCAAAACGGTGTCATTGGGGCTTGAGGCTGCACAAAAAGCGGCCCAGAAAGGGGATTTTATTTTTGTGGGCGGAAGCACTTTCGTCGTAGCTGAGGTAGTCTGATTTTTTTGCCAATTTTCTTCTTGGTTACAAAAAAAATCATGCTATATTTGCACTCCATTTACAGAAATGGTACGGGCTCTTAGCTCAGTTGGTTCAGAGCACCTGCCTTACAAGCAGGGGGTCACTGGTTCGAATCCAGTAGGGCCCACACAGTTAAAGACAAGGCCTCCGAGAAATCGGGGGCTTTTTTTGTTTGGCTGATGACAATTGCTTGAATTCACTTTTTAAACAGTAATCCCCTATCGGCTTTTATGGTTTTGCAGGTAAATTCTTATCGGGCAAACCCCACTTTTCTTCATTTCTGGGTAACTAGTAGTTCATCAATCAAAAAATAATCAGTTCAAAAATGAAAAAGTTTTTAAAGGTCTGGGCCAAGAGGTATCTAATGGAATACGATGTAGAAACAAGTGCTTACACCCAAGAAAAGTATAAAAAATCTGGGTTGACCCTAGAGCAGGCGGTCGCGATTAAGAACAGCATAGAATCGGCGTTCGAAGAAGAAAAGATTTATCGACAAAACGATATTGGTTTGGTCGAGCTTTCTAACCACATCGGTTATGACAGATATAAGGTTTCAGAAGTGATCAACAAATATTATGCGATGAACTTCTATGCCTTGCTGAATTTTTACCGTATTAATGAAGCCAAGGAATTGTTGGTATCAAAACCTTTTTCCAGTGTTAAATCGGTTATGTACGAAGTGGGCTTCAATAGCAAGAATAGTTTCTACAATGCCTTTAAGAAAGACACGGGCCTAAGTCCAAACGACTTCAGAAACCTATGGGCCTATACCGAAAATAGCCCACAGCAGTTTCAATTCCATTGAACTTTAACATGGGGGTTACTTTGGCCTAAGAACAAAAGGTTTGGGTACACCTGTGGAGTAAATTCCCATTTTCTTCAAGTTCGGGTACATAGTAGTCGATATATCTGTTTATATATTCTAAAGAAAAAGGAGCTTTAAAGATGCTTCTTTTTTTTGCGGTGGGCTATCCTGTTCTTTATTAAACCTACCAACTGGCCCACTTTGGCAATTCTTTCACAAACCCCTTTCAATGTAAGGTGCTACCTATAAAATGTTAAAAAGGGTATTCTCCGATGGGCAAGGTTTTTTTTGAGGTACTCCCCGTTTTAAAAGTACCCGAGCTATAGGCGCCTTTGGTTGT
Organism: Flagellimonas lutaonensis; assembly: GCF_000963865.1. Classification (NCBI taxonomy): domain Bacteria; kingdom Pseudomonadati; phylum Bacteroidota; class Flavobacteriia; order Flavobacteriales; family Flavobacteriaceae; genus Flagellimonas; species Flagellimonas lutaonensis. The sequence goes on along the minus strand of NZ_CP011071.1, from coordinate 852,929 downwards.
TTTGTAGTGCAATTGTAAAGGTAGGGCGGTGAGAGGCCTTACTTCTTTAAAACCAAAACAGCATTCCATTAAGTTTTGTTTTCATTTAGAGGTATTATTTGAATTAGCTATCAACACACTTCTTCCGCCCGCCTTTCTCAATTGCCTGACTCAATTACGATTTACTAACAAAACTTTAACTCTATGAAAGTAAAGAAACTGTTTGGGGCGTTGATGGTCATGCTGCTCAGCTTGACAACTGTCCATTCCCAAGAAAAAACAATTACTGGTACGGTCACCGACGAAGGTGGCATACCGTTGCCGGGGGTCAACATTGTTGTTGAGGGCACCAGTGTTGGTACCCAGACCGATTTTGATGGTAATTATGCCATCAATGCAAGCACAGGGCAAGTTCTGGTGTACTCCTACATTGGGCAAAAAGACGAGAGAAGAACAGTTGGGGCGCAAAATGTGATAAACGTCCAAATGCAGGAAGATACACAGGCCCTTGAAGAGGTGGTGGTTACGGCCCTTGGTATAAAAAGGGAAAAGCAAGCCCTTGGGTATGCCGTTGCCGAGGTGGGTACCGAACAACTAGAGGAAAGGCCTGAGGGCGATATTGGCCGAGTATTGACCGGCAAGGCCTCTGGGGTGAACATCACCCAGCAGAGTGGTCTTTCGGGTTCCGGTACCAATATCATCATTAGGGGTTTTAATTCTTTCAGCCAGAGCAACCAGCCGTTGTTCATTGTCGATGGGGTGCCTTTCAATGCCGATACCAATCCTTCGGGGCGTCAGGGTTCTCGACAAGACTTTATAAATGGAAACAACGGTTCTAGCCGTTTCTTGGACCTTGACCCTAACAGTATTGAGAGTGTCAATGTTTTAAAGGGTCTGGCGGCTTCTACTTTGTACGGGTCTTTAGGGCGAAACGGTGTTATTTTGATAACCACCAAAGCTGGTTCAGGAGGCCAAGGAGCCAAAAAGACCGAGATTACGGTTACCTCATCGTTTTTCTTTAACGAATTGGCCTCAGAGCCCGAGTACCAAGACCAATATGGTAACGGTTTCGACCAGGCCTTCGGATGGTTCTTCAGTAACTGGGGGCCTAGTTTTGACCGTGATGGCGTAGCAGGTTGGGGCAATAGTTCGGCCTTTGATGATCAGGGCACCTTACCCCACCCATATTCTACCGCATCATTTTCATCGGCATTTCCTGAGTTTGCCAATGCGAGATACAAATGGCAACCTTACGACAACTTTGGAAATTTCTTCAAAACCGGCACGGTGAGCAATACCTCAATCAATATTACCGGTGCATCCGATGACGGAAAGATTAGCTATAACGCCAATTATGGCTACTTAAAAGATGTCGGTTTTACACCGGGCAACTCGCTTAACCGAAACAATTTCGGAATTGGTGGCCGAGCTGTATTAAGCAATAAGTTTACTGTATCGGGCACCCTGAACTACGCCAGAACCAAGTTCATTTCACCACCGGTGGCACTGAGCCAGGGCAATGGTGCAACAGGTAGCGGTTCCTCAGTTTTTGGCGACCTTTTCTTTACGCCACGATCGGTTGATGTGGCCGGGCTTCCCTTTCAAAACCCTATTGATGGCAGTAGTGTTTACTATAGACAAAACAATTCGATACAACACCCTCTATGGACAGTCGCCAACTCGGGTACCAGACAGGAAACAAATAGGGTTTTTGGTAACATCGGACTTCAGTACGATTTCAACGAAAACCTGAATGTCATATACCGGTTGGGCCTCGATAATTATAATGAGGCAAATGTCAATTTCCAGAACAAGGGTGGTGTCAACAGCAACAGTAACGATATTCGGCTTCAGAGCGGTATTTATGAGACTTGGAACAACAACAATACCATTTGGGACCATAACATAGCCCTGAACGGAGATTACGACTTGACCGAACAAATTGGGGCCACTTTTAATATTGGTTTCAACGGTAGGCGTGAGACCTTTACCCAGCAAGGTGTCTCAAGTGATGGTCAACAAGTGTTTGGGGTGTTGAGGCATTTTAACTTTTTGAACCAAAACGAAATACAACGAACATTTGAAAGAAATGTAATTGGACTGTACGGGCAGGTTGAGGTCGATTATGACAATATAATTTTCTTGACACTGGCGGGCAGAAACGATTGGGTGTCCAATCTTGACAAAGACAACAGAACGCTTTTCTATCCCAGTGCAAGTGTATCGTTTGTACCGACCACGGCCTTTGAAGGGTTGAAGGGAGATGCACTCAGTTATCTAAAACTAAGGGCCGGATATGGAACTTCGGCGGGTTTCCCAGACCAGAACTCCGATTCATACCCCGTGGCGAACCGGTTGTCTCTTGACACCCAAGATTTTCAAGACAACACCGGCACCAATATTGTGACCAACACTACTGGGCTTACCTTGGGCAATCCCGACTTAAAGCCAGAACAGGTCTCTGAGATAGAGGTAGGTATTGAGTCGAGATGGTGGGACAGCAGAATTACCTTGGATGTATCGCTCTTTCAAAGAACGACCACTGACCTTATTGTTACGCAACCTTTGGACCCCTCTTCGGGCTTTTTTCAAACAAATACCAACGTTGGCGAGATCAAGGGTGAGGGTATCGAAGTTGACCTTGGCGTAAATTGGTTCAGAAGTCAAGAAAGCGATGGGTTCAATTGGAACTCCAATATCAACTTCACGGCCAACGAAACTGAGGTTACCGATCTTGGCCAAGATACTGACTTGATTGTTTACTCCGGATTTGGAAACCTGGGTAATGCGGCCATTGAGGGCCAACCTTTGGGCGTCATCTATGGCAGTAGAATATTACGCGATGCCAATGGAAATTTTGTCACCAATGCAGTCGGTGATTTTGTGCAAGATTCACAGGATGGGGTAATCGGTGATCCGAACCCTGACTGGACCGCCAACTTGATCAATAGCTTGTCTTACAAGAATTTCAGCTTTGGCTTTCAGTTGAACTACACCCAAGGGGGCGATATCTATTCAAGTACCATTGCCACGCTTTTGGGCAGGGGGCTTATTACCGAGACCCTTGATAGGGAGAACACATTTGTTTTGCCGGGTGTCAAACAAAGTGATGGTACCCCCAATGACGTACAGATCAACAACTCTGACTACTATTTCAACAACGTCTTGTTCGGTCCGAGCGAATTGCAGGTTTACGATGCCACGGTTATAAGGCTTCAAGAGGTCTCTTTGGGGTATTCACTGCCAAAGAAATTTTTGGACAAAACACCTTTTGGAACGTTGTCGCTGACAATTTCGGGGCAGAACCTCTGGTGGGATGCCGTGAACACTCCTGATGGGGCCAATTTTGACCCCAATGTTTCAGGTACTGGTGTTGGAAATGGCTTTGGCTTTGATTTCTTGAACGGGCCCAGCTCTAGAAGATACGGTCTAAGCGTAAAAGCAACTTTTTAAGATGAAAAAAATTGACAGAAAAATGAAAAGACTACAGACATATTTCAAACTGGCTTTTAGTTCGGCACTGTTGGTAATGGCTTCATGCGAGACCAACGAGCTCGACCTTACCGAAGACCCAAACTTTTTGACACCTGCCCAGGCAAGTCCAGATTTCTTCTTGAACTCCATTCAAGAAGATTTTGCAAGGCACATCGATGGTGATGCCACGGGCGACCCACAAGACAATTTTCAAACGGGAGGTAACGTAAATGGCGATGGACTCTCTGTTTTGGGAATGGAGCTTACCAGACTGCAGGCGTACAATAGCCGTGATTATCAAAGTGGTTATCAAGATATCGATACAGATGATGAATGGGACAATGCCTATAGGGGTATCCTATTCGATATCAGAAATCTGACCCCGGTGGCAGAAGAGACCGGATTGACCAGGCACTTAGGGATTTCCCAGTTTATCGAAGCCTATGTCATGGTGTCTTTGGTTGATTTCTTTGGGGATGTTCCCTACACTGAAGCAGTTCAGGCACCAGAGATATTGAACCCTTCGTTGGATGATGGAGCCTCGGTTTACGATGCGGCCTTGGCCCTGTTGGACCAAGCAATTGTGAATTTCAACAATACCGCTTCCACCAATCCGAGTACTGATTACTTCTATGGGAACGATTACTCAAAATGGACCAAGGCGGCCAATACATTGAAACTGAAGATTTATAACCAACGAAGGCTGGTAGATCCATCGGCCATGGCAAGTTTCAATGCCATCGTAGCTTCTGGTGACTATATTCAAGACAACGCCGATGATTTGGATTGGACTTGGACCGGAACCAGCGCTTCACAGCCAGATACACGGCACCCTCGATATGGCTTGAACTATGCTTCGGCCGGTGCGGGTGACTACAACTCCAATTGGCTCATGAACCAGATGCAGACCAATGATGATCCCAGAATACGCTATTATTTCTATCGACAGTCACCCACCTCTCCAGGGCAAGAAGACCCACCAAATGAAGAGGTTCTGAGGTGCTCACTGCAAACGCCACCTGCGCACTATGTTTCTGGCGGCTTTACTTTCTGCAATCTGCCAAACGGTTATTGGGGTAGGGACCATGGTGATGACGAAGGAACACCTCCTGATGGGCTCTTGAGAAGTACCTATGGGGTCTATCCTGCAGGCGGCCGTTTTGACGACAATAGCTTTGAGGCCATTGCACAGAACAGCAATCCGAATTCATTTGGGGCCGGAGGTCTGGGCATAACTCCAATACTGAACGCTTATATGGTCGATTTTTGGATTGCAGAAATGGCATTGGCATCCGGTGATACAGGGGCGGCTGCGGTTGCACTTGAAAGAGCCCTCAACAAGCAGATTACTAAGGTTCAATCGTTCGGCAGCAACGATCCCGCTGCAGATCTTTCATTTGCCCCTTCCGCAGCTGATGTAAACGATTTTGTGGCAGATGTGATTGCAGATTTCAATGCGGCCACCGGCGATGACAAGTGGAATGTTTTTGCTGAGCAGTTCTTGGTGAGCCATTATGGCAACGGAATCGAGAGCTATAATTTCTATAGAAGAACGGGTTTTCCCACCACTTTGCAACCCAACAGGGAGCCAAGTCCAGGGGCGTTCCCTAGGTCAATGTTCTATCCGAACCAGGCGGTTACGGCAAATCCGAACATAACCCAAAAGTCTGACCATACGGTACAGGTATTCTGGGACAACAACCCTGCAGGACCTTCATTCCCTCCAGCTAACTAAAATTTAAAATTGAGATTTATGAAAAACATAAAAAGATATTTGGCGATTGCGATTGGGGTTTTAATGATGGCCTGCAGCGCCGATGATAAAATAATAGACCAAGTTTTCGACACAGTCGAAAGAGGGTTGATATTAAGAACGGTCAATACCATCAGCTCGAGCTTCAATATTTTTGATACCAGCTCTGAATGGGGTGTTACGCTTGAAGTCCAAGACAAAGAAAATGGAAACCTACTTCAAGAAGTGCGGGTGTTTGTATCATTTGTTGACAATACAACAGCTGGAGGCGATCTAAGCACTGGTGAGAATTTGATAGTGACCCTTACTCCTGCCGATTTTACCACTGGGCCATTTGGGTTGCCTAGAGGTGACCTCACCATAAGTTATGCAGAGGCACTTGCCGCAACAGGCATTGATTTTGATGATGTGGAAGGTGGTGATCAGTTCAGTTTTAGGCTTGAGGCCCAATTGACAGATGGTCGTGTTTTCACAAACAATGCCGCGGGCACTGTGGCCAGCGGGTCTTTCTTTAGCTCACCATTTGCATATGTGTCCACAGTGGTTTGTCCACCAACAGTGCCAACACCAGGGGTGTGGACCATCAATTTTCAGGATTCCTTTGGGGATGGCTGGAACGATGCCGCCCTTGTCGTAACCATAGACGGGGAGGCAACAAGCTACACATTGGACAATGGGGCTTCGGGAACCACAACCTTTACAGTGCCCGATGGTGCACAAGAGATTTCAATCGTGTTTACATCAGGAGCTTTTGATGAAGAGGTTTCCGCCACGGTAATTTCAGCCAACGGAAATACGGTGGTCGACATTAGTCCAAACCCACCGGTAGATGCAGAACTGCTCGATTACTGTTTGAACAATCTATAAGCAGCAAATTTTAAAGGGCCGCCCCATCGGGCGGCCTTTTTTTGTTGGTAATTGTCTACTGGTTATTACCGGTTTTTTTCTTTACTTCGCAGCATGATTGCGACAATTTGCAGAAAGGCCCATTTCAATGCTGCACACAGGCTGCACAACCCCAAATGGAGCCAAGAGAAAAATGTTGAGGTGTTTGGAAAATGTAACAGTCCGAATTATCACGGACACAATTTTGACCTTGAGGTGAGAATCAGGGGCGAAGTGGACCAAGACACCGGTTTTGTAATGGATTTAGCGCAGTTGGGGCAGTTGATCAAGGAAAAAGTAGAAGACAGGTTTGACCATAAGAACCTAAATGAAGATTGCCCGGAGTTTGAGCATATTCTACCTTCGACCGAAAATTTTGTGAAGGTCATCTATGATATATTGAAGCCTGAACTGAAGCCCGGGCAAAAACTGCGCATAACGCTGCACGAAACACAAAAGAATTCTGCAGAGTATGGAGATTGGTGATAAATTTCCGATATTGCACCCCCTTTTAGGAGTATTAGCTCAGTTGGTTTAGAGCGCTGCCTTGACAGGGCAGAGGTCACTGGTTCGAATCCAGTATACTCCACAATTTTTCTACAGAATTTCCAACAAACGTTCCAATGCCATTCCCCGTGATCCCTTTATAAGAATGGTGGAAGGCGGTAAAGGATGTTTGGTCAGATAATCCCTGATCTCATCAAAGCTTTCAAACTTGGGATAACCATTCTCCGTTTTGCCAAAATTGTCGCCGATCAAATAGGCTGTTTCAAAACCGAGATTGCCAATGGCTTCCGATATTTTTTGGTGTTCTTCGTGGGCCGCATCACCCAATTCGAACATATCTCCCAAAAAAAGCACCTTGTTCTCGCCTTCGATGGCCTTGAAGCTGTTCAATGCCGCCATCATGCTGGTAGGATTGGCATTGTAGGCATCCAAGATGATTCGGTGGCCGTTTTTTTCGATTACCTCTGAGCGGTTGTTCTGTGGCCTATATGCTTCTATGGCCTTTTTGATGTCTTCAACGGGTACATTGAAATACTTGCCCATGGTTATGGCAATGGCACAGTTTGTAAAGTTATATTCACCGATCAATTGGGTTTTTACCTGAAGGTCGTCAAAAGCCACTTCCAGAAAAGGATTGGTCATTATGGGCCGTATGATGTAGTATTGAGGGTCGTGTGTGCTAAAGCCTATTTTTTTGGTGTACGATGCCAGCTTTTGCCTTTGTATGGGGTCATCGGCATTCATGAAAACATACCGGTCATTGGCCAATAGGTAATTGTAAAGCTCGCTTTTTCCTTTAATAACCCCTTCGACACCACCGAAACCTTCAAGATGGGCTTTGCCAAAATTGGTGATATAGCCATAGTCGGGCTGAGAAATGCCAGAGAGAAAGGCGATTTCGCCCTGATGGTTGGCACCCATTTCAACAATGGCCATCTCGGTATCTGGTTGAATTGAAAGCAACGTCAGTGGAACCCCGATGTGGTTGTTGAGGTTGCCCTTGGTGGCGATGGTCTTGTATTTTTTTGAAAGCACGGCATGGATCAGCTCTTTGGTGGTCGTTTTTCCATTGCTTCCCGTGAGCGAAATCACCTTCGCATTGCTGTAATTACGATGGTAGATAGAAAGTTTCTGCAATGTTTCCAAAGCATTCTCTACAAGAATGGTCTTCCCTTCTACATGGAATTCTTTTTCATCGATGACCGCGTGGACGGCCCCTTTTTCTATTGCATTAGATGCAAATGCATTGCCATTGAAGTTTGGGCCCTTCAGGGCAAAAAAGAGACAGCCCTTTTCAATTTTACGTGTATCGGTACAGATTTTCGGATGCTCTAAAAACAGCTTGTGAAGTGCGGTTAAAGTCATGGGTCGAAGATAAAAAAAACCCTGACTTTTCAATCAGGGTTTTTATATCAAAACATGTTGTTTTTATTTGGCTTTTTTGTGCCGTACACTCTTGTTTTTTGTCTTTGATTTTGAACCGACCCGTGACATGGCACATCTAAAGCCTATATCATCTGTAGCCATGTACTGTGGTAGGTATCTACGCTGCGCAGGATCTAGCCAGTAGGCCCTATCGCGCCAAGAACCACCTTTGTAGACCCTTACCTCGTCGTTTATCAAAGAGGTTCTGAAGTTCGAGGTATCGTACTGTCGCAAGATTTTGCCGGTCGAGTCGCGCTCAACCTTGTGCTGTGGCGAGTCGTACATTCTTCTGGCATCGTCTTCGTCATCGCTGAAGCGTTCGAAAAATCTTGACGAGCCTGGATCACCATCGCGATACCCTCTGTTGTCACTTTTTGAGAAGTTGATCCTCAAGTAGGTTTCTTCCTCTCCAACGGGTTCTTCTTTGATCTCGCCAGGAAGATTGATTGCAACAATCCTTCCGTTTGGCAAGGTATCATAGACGATTGAATCTTTCAATATCTTGACCTTACCATCTTCGCCAATGGCTTTTTTCGTATAGATGTTGCCCCTGAAGTAATTAAAATCACTGATTTCATCGTCGACTATGGGTCGGTAAACATCGGCCACCCACTCAGAGACGTTTCCGGCCATATCGTAAAGACCAAAATCGTTTGGTTTGTATGATTTTACCGGGGCCGTGATATCGGCACCATCATCTGACCAACCTGCAATTCCACCATAATCGCCTTTTCCTTGTTTGAAGTTCGCCAACTGATCGCCACGGCCCACACGTTGGCCATTACGGGTATAGTCACCTTCCCAAGGATATTTTTTCCTTCCTCTATAATTGTTGTATTCCCTTGTGCCTACGAGGGCTTGGGCCGCATATTCCCATTCGGTTTCAGTGGGCAATCGATATTCAGGCATCAAAACACCACTGCTTCTTTTTGCAAAGACGGGAATAGAATCTTTTTTCTTTTTGCCTTGCAGAGAGTCAATTTGCCCCCCATATACAGATTCGGGGTTGTTCAAATAAGCCTCTGTGCTAAAGGTGCCTTCAACCTCACCGTTCAAGGCGCTGTAAAGGGCCTCTTCTTGAAGGTAGCCCTCTTTGGCCAACATCAATTCGTTTACCCTATCGGTTCTCCATTCGGCGAATTGGGTGGCCTGGACCCAGTTTACGCCCACAACCGGGTATTCTGCGTAGGCAGGATGCCTTAGGTAGTTGTTGGTCATCGTTTCGTTGAAACCAAGCCTGTTTCGCCAGACCAATGTATCTGGCAACGCTCCCTTATAAATGTTTTCGTACCTCGGATTTTCGGGTGGATATACCTTTTTTAGGTAGTCAAGGTACTCCATGTACATTTTGTTGGTCACCTCGGTCTCATCCATGTAGAACGATTGCACGTGCTGTTGGGTGGGAGTATTGTTCCAGTCATGCATCACATCGTCTTGCACCCTACCTTTGGTAAAGGTTCCGCCTTCGATGAACACGGTTCCCGGAGGGGTCTCTTGCTCTTTAAAATCAGAGTTGTACTGAAAACCGCCTTCTTTGGCATTGATCTTCCATCCTGTGGCTCGAGAAATGTTTTTTGACGAAGACAACGACGAGTTTTTACAGCCCGTGATGCCTACCATTATTGCTGCACAAGAAAGTACGACCTTTATCGAGTGTTTTTTCATAATTTGGGCTTGAGTACTTAGAAATCGGGGCATAACCCGTTTTTCTTTAATAATTCAATTAGTGTTTACATTCGGTTTCGCCATTAGAACGAATAAAAATGCAAGATATTTTGTGGTACTGCTAATTGTTCACAAAAAACCTTGCTATTCCGACTAAGGCTACATTGATAACGGTGCAAACACCAAATTAGTATAGCCACTGTACTAAAAATGGAGCTACGGAATTTTGGCAAAGTAAACTTCCTCGAATGGATAAATCACAGGGTGAAAAGTTCAAAAAAAAGTGTAGCCATGCACAAGAATTTGTTAAAACCCCCGTTTACAGGTAATACATCTAATTTATTTTATCTTTCGAGGTGTTTTTTTGACTTTTACGATTATTGTAACTAAATGAGAATAATGAAAAAATTACTGATTTGCTTTCTATTCGTAGGCCTTTTCAAATCTTTTGGCCAGCAAGAAAGGGTAATTACCACGGCCGTTCCCTTTTTGAATATCGCCTCTGATGCCCGGGCGTCAGGTATGGGGGATATGGGGGTGGCCACAAGCGTGGATGCCTTTTCGCAACAATGGAATCCTGCCAAGTTTGCATTTGCCGAACGAAAAATGGGAATTGGCATTAGTTATACCCCGTATCTAGAAAGTATCGTGAACGACGTTTCGCTACTCAACGCGAACTATTTCAACAAAATCAACGAAAGAAGCGCTTTTGCCGTGAGCTTGAGGTATTTTGGCCTTGGTGAGATCGAACTCCGACAGACCATAGACCAAGAGGCAACCTTGGTCAAGCCAAATGAATTTGCCATTGATGGATCGTATTCCTTGAAGTTGAGCGAGACCTTTTCGATGGCAGTCGGTGGTCGTTTCATCAGTTCCAATCTGAGGTTTCAAGAGGTACAGAATGTAGATTCTCAAGCAGCCAACGCCTTTGCGGTAGATGTGGCCGGTTTTTACCGTTCGCGTGAAATTGCCTATAACAGTTTTGACGGTCGATGGAGGGCCGGTTTCAATCTTTCGAACCTAGGTGGAAAAATACAATATGACGAAGGGGGCCAAGAAAATTTCTTGCCCACCAATTTAAAATTTGGTGCTGGCTTTGACTTTATTTTTGATGCCGACAACACCTTGGGGCTGCACACAGAGTTCAACAAGTTAATGGTGCCTACACCACGCGATTTTGATGGTGATGGAGACATTGATGCCGAAGATAACAATGAGTACCAACAGATCAGTTTCTTCAACGGAGTTTTTGAATCGCTGGGAGATGCCCCCGACGGTTTCAGTGAAGAGCTGAAAGAGATTACATGGGCATTGGGTGCCGAGTATAGCTATCAAGATGTGTTTATGTTGCGAACGGGTTATTTCAACGAGAGCGAAGAAAAAGGTTCCCGACAATTTTTCACATTGGGTGCCGGGTTTAAGTTCAAGGCGGCACAGATAGACTTGTCATACCTGTTCTCGACCTCGCAGGTCAGAAATCCGCTGGAGAACACTTTGCGTTTTTCACTCACGTTTAATTTGGGTGAGGAATTCTATAACGACTAGTTAAGACCCAACAAACAATTTTAAAACCTGTCGATTGACAGGTTTTCTTATTTTTAGGCAATACCTTATTTTTTATGGAGAAGAGACATATTGGCTTTGAACTGACAATCTTGGACTCTGAGAGCGAGTTGTCGCCCGAAGAACTATTGCTGATAAAAGAAGCGGAAAAGGCACGGGCCAAGGCCTACGCCCCTTATTCCAGATTTTCAGTGGGAGCGGCAGTGATGATGGAAACCGGGGAAATTATAATGGGCAACAACCAAGAGAACGCCTCTTACCCATCGGGTCTGTGTGCCGAGCGCGTGGCAATTTTTCAAGCAGGGGCACAACATCCTAAAAAAACCATAAAATCAATAGCGATATGTGCTTCATCAAAAGATACCCAACTGATGACCCCCGCAGCGCCCTGTGGCAATTGCAGGCAGTCGATTGCGGAATATGAACAACGCCAAAAATCGCCCATAACCATCCTTTTTAGGGGCGAGAGCGGACCTATTTATAAGTGCGGGTCCATTGCAGATTTGTTGCCATTGGCCTTTGACAGTACCTTTCTTGGCAATTCTTGAACCAAATTTTTTTCGTGAACGGATATATATGTATTTTTGTTTTCCCTATTTCAGGGCATCCATGATATAATACGTTGTTTGATGAAGAAAATTACGAAAGAGGTCTATCTTAAATGGTATGAAGATATGCTGTTCTGGCGAAAGTTTGAAGACAAGCTGGCAGCAGTTTACATTCAACAAAAAGTAAGGGGCTTTTTGCACCTATACAACGGTCAAGAAGCAGTTTTGGCAGGTTCTTTGCACGCTATGGACCTTACCAAAGACCGCATGATCACGGCTTACCGAAACCATGTGCAGCCCATTGGTATGGGGGTTGACCCCAGAAAGGTCATGGCCGAGCTGTATGGCAAGGTGACCGGCACCTCGAAGGGTATGGGCGGATCTATGCACATTTTCTCAAAAGAGCATCGTTTTTACGGTGGGCACGGCATCGTAGGGGGGCAAATTCCCCTTGGGGCTGGTTTGGCCTTTGCCGATAAATATTTTAAACGCGATTCTGTGACCCTTTGTTACATGGGCGATGGTGCGGTGCGTCAAGGCTCATTGCACGAGACCTTTAACCTGGCCATGTTGTGGCAATTGCCCGTGGTATTCATTTGTGAGAACAATGGATATGCCATGGGAACCTCAGTGGCGCGTACTGCCCACACCACCGAGATTTGGAAACTCGGTCTTGGTTATGAAATGCCCTGCGGCGATGTGGACGGGATGGACCCGGCCGCTGTGGCCAAAGAGGTACACACTGCCATTGAACGCGCAAGAACAGGCGGTGGCCCTACCTTTTTAGAGATGAAGACCTATCGTTACCGTGGTCACTCCATGTCAGATGCACAGCATTATAGAACCAAAGAGGAGGTAGAGGAGTACAAGAAAATTGACCCCATTACCCAAGTTAAAGATGTCATTCTTGAAAAGAATTATGCCACCGCAGAAGAATTGAAGGAAATTGACAAAAGGGTCAAAGACCTGGTGAACGAGTGCGAAAAGTTTGCTGAAGAGTCTGATTTTCCTCCAAAAGAACAGCTGTACGATGTGGTGTACGCACAAGAAGATTATCCATTTTTACAACATAAATTATAGGCACTATGGCAGAAGTGATCAATATGCCCCGGTTGAGCGATACCATGGAAGAAGGTACCGTTGCCAAATGGCTCAAAAAAGTGGGAGACAAGGTGGAGGAAGGCGATATTCTGGCCGAAATCGAGACCGACAAGGCCACTATGGAGTTCGAGTCTTTTCATGAGGGTACACTTTTGCATATTGGTATTCAAGAAGGCGAAGGGGCACCAGTAGATTCATTGCTTGCCATAATTGGTGAAGAAGGTGAGGATATTTCAGGGCTTCTGAACGGTCAAGATGCGTCTGGTTCAGGTGAGGAAACCCCTGCAGCAAAAGATACATCTGCATCTGATACGGATGCAAATCAAACAGCTGCCACAGGTTCTGCAGAGATACCAGAGGGCGTTGAAATCATTACCATGCCCCGGTTGAGCGATACCATGGAAGAAGGTACTGTTGCCAAATGGCTCAAAAAAGTGGGGGATAGTGTGGAAGAAGGTGATATTCTAGCGGAAATCGAGACCGACAAGGCCACAATGGAGTTTGAATCATTCTACTCAGGAACCTTGCTCCATATCGGTATTCAAGAAGGCGAAGGGGCACCCGTAGATTCACTTTTGGCCGTTATCGGTCCTGAGGGCACTGATGTCGATGCCGTTTTAAGTGCACACGCTGGGAGCGGCGCTTCCGATGAGAGTGCCCAACAACCTACGGAAGAAAAACAACAACAGGCTCCCAAAGAGGACAAGCCGGCCGAGAGCATGCAGACGTCTGGCCAAAACGGACAGCGCATTTTTGTATCACCCTTGGCCAAAAAAATCGCTTCTGAAAAGGGCATAGACTTGTCTCAGGTCAAAGGTACCGGCGACCATGGCCGTATCATCAAGCGAGATGTTGAAAATTACCAACCTTCTGAACAAAAAGCGGCTTCTTTGGAAACCCAAGTACAAGAAGCTTCGACCACCTCGGTCGCACCGGTGCAACTGCCCGTTGGCGAAGAGAGTACGGAAGAGGTCAAAAATTCGCAGATGCGAAAGGTTATTGCCAAGCGTCTCAGCGAATCGAAATTTACGGCACCCCATTATTACCTTACCATTGAGGTCGATATGGACAATGCCAAGGCCTCACGGGCCCAGATCAACGAGTTGCCCGATACCAAGGTGTCGTTCAACGATATGGTGTTGAAGGCCTGTGCCATGGCCTTGAAAAAACATCCACAGGTGAATACCTCTTGGAATGGTGATACCACCATTTACAACCACCATGTTCATATGGGGGTGGCCGTTGCCGTAGATGATGGTTTGGTGGTGCCCGTATTGAAGTTTGCAGACCAGATGAGCCTTACCCAAATCGGTTCGGCGGTAAAGGATCTGGCCGGCAGGGCACGAAACAAGAAAATTAAGCCCGACGAAATGGAGGGTAGCACGTTCACTGTCTCTAACTTGGGCATGTTCGGTATATTGGAGTTTACCTCGATTATCAATCAGCCCAATTCGGCCATCTTATCGGTCGGGGCCATTGTGGACAAGCCCGTTGTCAAAAATGGGCAGATTGTGGCTGGAAGCACCATGAAGATTACCTTGGCCTGTGACCACAGAACTGTCGATGGTGCCACCGGAGCACAGTTCTTACAGACCTTAAGGGCCTATTTAGAGAACCCGGTGACCATGTTGGCATAATATTCCTGTGAAAGCGGGAATCTCAATATAAAAGCATCCTCTAATCAGGATGCTTTTTTTATCTTTAAAACGTTACACAAAGAATATGAAAAGGAACATCCTAGTACTTTTGTCACTGTTGTTTTTGGCCTGCGGAACGACCAAAATGGTACAGACACCCAATAACACCTCCGCACCTTCGACCCCCACGCCTCCTACAGGTCCTGATGGGTTGAAGGCTGGTACCAGCGGTTTTTCCGGCACTTCCAAAAAAATGGCCTTCACCGATGCAGAAATCATAGGGGCGCATATGGACTTTCTGGCATCGGACGATTTAAAGGGAAGGGATACCGGCAGTGAGGGTATTGAAATGGCCGCTCGCTATATCGAGGACCATTTTAAAAGCTATGGGGTACGTCCTTATTTCAAAACCTTTAGGGATACCCTCTCCAACTTTAAGAAACCCGCGTACAATGTGGTAGGGTTAGTGGAGGGGAACGACCCAGCGCTTAAGAACGAATATATTCTAATAGGGGCCCATTACGACCATATTGGGGTGGTAAAACCAGTAAACGGCGATTACATTGCCAATGGCGCCAACGACAATGCTTCCGGCACGGCAACCATACTTGAGTTGGCACGATATTTCGGCTCTAACAAAACCAATAAGAGAAGTATCATCTTTGCCCTCTTCAGTGCTGAGGAAAAGGGACTCTTGGGGTCTGAACACTTGGCCAGAAAATTGAAGGAGTTGGATGTGGACCTCTACACCATGCTCAATTTTGAGATGACCGGCGTGCCCTTGCACGGCAAGAAATATGATTTGTACATTACTGGATACGAAATGTCTAATTTGGCCGAGGTCAGCAACAAATATGCAGGCGAAAACTTGGTCGGGTATTTGCCCACGGCCAAGGAGTACGACCTGTTTAAACGGTCAGACAATTATCCTTTTTACAAAGTGTTCGGGGTGCCATCGCACACCTACTGCACGTTCGATTTCGAAAACTTTGCCTATTACCATAAGCCCGATGACGAAAACAGTGAAATGGATTTCGGCCACATGGCCAGCATGGTGAATAAGATGATTCCTGTACTGGAAGGTATTGCAAACGCCGCGTTGCAAGAGATTAAAATAAAATAGAAGGAGATTGTCATTCCTGTGAAAGCAGGAATCCATCTGGTAAAAAAATTCCCGCCTCCCGATGGCTATCGGTAGCGGGAATTACAAATGTAGAAATGCACAAAAACATCATCATCACGGGAACCAGCCGTGGCATCGGCTTCGAATTGGTAAAACTGTTTGTCAAAGACGGCCATCAGGTACTGGCCCTTTCGAGAAATAAAAGACCCATCAAAGATTTGAATTTGAAGGGAGTCACCGCCTTTTCTTTCGATTTGGGCAATGTTGCCGACTACCAAAAAGTTTCTGATTTTCTGGAGGGGTGGAAAAAGGTGGATGTACTGATAAACAATGCCGGAAGCTTGTTGAACAAGCCTTTTTTGGAAACCTCTACAGAAGAGTTTAAAAAGGTCTATGAGGTAAATGTCTTCGGTGTGGCCGAACTTACCCGTACCGTGTTGCCCAAAATGGACAAAAAAGGCCATGTGGTCACCATCAGTTCGATGGGGGGCGTACAGGGCAGCATGAAATTTCCCGGCCTCTCGGCCTACAGTTCCAGCAAGGGGGCGGTAATCACACTTACCGAATTGCTTGCCGAGGAATTCAAGGAAAGTGGTCCCTCGTTCAACGTACTGGCCCTGGGGGCCGTACAGACCGAAATGCTCGAAGAGGCCTTTCCTGGTTACCAAGCCCCTGTAACGGCTCTTGAGATGGCCCAATACATTAAAGATTTTGCCCTAACAGGACAGCAATATTACAATGGCAAACTGCTGCCTGTAAGCAATAGTACGCCTTAGTATTTATAAGACAGAACTTTCTATCTCAAAATCGGCATGTTCCCACGCTTTGTCAAATTCCTCTTTTATTTTTTTGGCTTCATCCATTTTGTTTTGAGCCTTGAGACTTTGATAAAGTCCCATCAGTGACCAACCGTTCTGTCTGAGTTGCTCTAAATCCTCCTTATAGATTTTTTCGGCTTCCCCATATTTTTCGGCTTTTATCAAAATGGCTCCCAAGCTTTGCCGTGAAGGAATGTGCCATGGAGCAGGCTCACTGTAGATCAATTGATCTTCCAACTCAACAGCTTTTTCAAGATGTTCGATGGCTTTGGAAAGATTTTCTTCCGTAGCAGCTACTTCACCTGATACTACTTCGTAGGCCACTTTGGCGATAATGGATGTAGGATTGGTGTAATTCGCAATTACATTTTCGAGTTCGGGGTCATCTTTCATGGCAGTAATGGCTTGCAGTTCTTCTTTGGCTTCCTTGAGGTTGTTCTTCCTCAAAAAAGCAATACTTCGAGCATAATGCCATATCAATTTCAGATGTTTAAAGTCATCCCCTTGGTAGGGAATGGTCAAAATCTCGTTCCACTTTCCAAAACGGGTGTAGGCCAAAAGGGGTGTGGAGGCGAAATCCTGCAAAAAGGGTAAGGTCGCCAATTCTGCAGTGGGCACTTTTTCAGCCGTTTTTTTTGCGGCATCGATAGCTGTCTTACTATCGCCCAATAGGCTCGCGGCCGACCATAAAAAATGCAGGTTGTGGGGGTAGTATCCTAGTGGGTACATGCCTTGCGAGTAGCACTGTGAGATATAATCCTCATCGGCCAAAATCGCCTTCTGGTTTGATTCCACGGCATCTAGATAACGGCCCACACGAATGTAGATGTGCGAGGGTATGTGCACCAAATGGCCCGCTGCGGGCATGAGTGCACCCAATCTGTCGGCACTGGGCACCGCCAAGTCGGGTTGGGACAGTTCCACCATGTGAATGTAGTAGTGGTGTGACCCAGGGTGATCCGGATTGATCTCAACGGCCTTTTCAAGAGCGGCCTTTCCCTTCAGGGTATTGGGGGCAGGACTGCCATCATTGTTCCAATAGTTCCACGGCATGGTGTTCATAATGGCTGCTGCATATAGGGTCTGCACATCGGCATCATCAGTGAACTGCTTGGCCAATTTGGCCATCGCGTCCATGTAGGCCATGTTCAGCTCGGTAATGTCTTTGCCCATATCATCACTATAACGTGAAGACAGCGCCTTGATGAGTGCCCGCTCTTTGGGTGAAGCCTTGTCAGCAACTTTGGGTGGTATCGACATCGGTGAGCATGAATTTGGCAACTGTACATTTGATAAAGTTCATCGAGGCCATCTGTGGCTGTGGTTCGGTTTTTTGTTGCGTCTTTGAAAAGATAAAAGCAGCAACTGCCAACAGGGCCAATAGCCCTAGCAACATCATTTGTCTTTTTTTCATGACGATAGGTGTAAAGTGTTATCGTTTGTAAGGACGGAAAAATTTCCGTCACGGAGGGAACTGCTTAAAAAGCACTGATTTCAAGGAGGTTAAAGATAGTGAAAATTTAGGTTTGAAGTTAGCGGTTTTGAGTAAGCGTCAGTTAAGGGTTTTTATGCGTTAATTTTCTGGTTTAGTCACTGGCTTTAGCAATTCCGAACAGATTCGTGAGTCTGCCCAGAGCGAAGTCGAAGGGTAGTCGAATTCGCCATAATTGCGGTTATTCAATGTTGGCAATAGTTATTTTATTTTCCGTCCTTTAATTCCGCTTGCACAACCATAAAAATATTCCACATATTCAACTTCAAATTCCCGTTTGTTAAAAATCCGATATACGTTTTTTGAGTTTCCAAATTCTTCTGCGTAAACTCCTAACATTCTATAGGTCTCTGGACTTCCAAGAAATAATTTACCTAAAATCGGAATAATATTTTTCAAGTAAAACATATAAAATGGTTTTAGACATTTACTGTTTGGAACAGAAATATCAATCAACGAAAATTTTCCGTTTGGTTTTAGAATTCGATCAATTTCGTTTGCTAATTTTTCAAGCTGTTTATCATTAAATGTTTTTAATCCAAAACCCGAAATGATATAATCCGCTGTTTCATTTGCTATTGAGTTCTCAAAGACGTTTTCTTTAAGAATTACAATTTTTGATTTTTCGAACTTTCCTTTATTTTTTTTCGCACGATTTATCATTTCGGTTGAGAAGTCAAGTCCGACTAATTTTGCGTTTCCGTCCGATTTCTTTAAAATATATTTCCAACATTCTCCCATTCCAGTCATTAAATCTACAACTGTTTTTCCTTTTTCGATTTCAATTTCTTCAACGCATTTTCTTCTCCATCTTTCGCTAAATCCAAATGAGGTTATGTAATTCATTTTTGAATATGAACTACTCATTTTGTCAAAAAGCTTTTCAACAAATTTTGGTTCGTAGATTTCTTTCATTCGTGATGTTGGTCATATATGTATGTAAAACACAGTGTTGTACAGCCAATTTAGCACAAAACAACCGTATTACAATATATGGCGGTGTATCTATCTAAAGCCAAAACCCCTATTTTTGCCCAGTGAACAAAACACTGCAAAAATACCTGCCCGAACGGGCCGTTGGCCCTTGTTTTGAACTCATCAAAACCTATGGGGTGCACCTCAAGATTGTGAACCATAGGGTGACACGGCACGGTGATTACCGTAAAATGCCCAATGGCGGGCACCAGATTACCGTTAATGCCTCGCTCAACAAATACCGCTTTTTTATCACCTTGGTGCATGAAATAGCCCACTTGGTGGCCTTTGAACGGTATGGCAGGCGTATAAAACCCCACGGGGCGGAGTGGAAACATACCTTTCAACAGTTAATGCTGCCCTTCATTCGGCCCGAAATATTTCCCGCTCAATTGTTGCCTTTGATCGCCCGGCATTTTAAAAATCCGAAGGCGAGCAGCAGTACTGATGCGCAACTATCCGTAGCACTGAAAGAATTCGACCCCATAGAGCGTACCAAAAGCTACGTGTTTGAACTGCCCACAGGCAGTACCTTTCGCCTCTACAACGGCAAACTTTTCAAAAAAGGAAAAAAACGGGTAAAACGTTACGAATGCATTGAATTGGCGACGGGTAAACTATATTTGTTCCAACCAAATGCTGAGGTGGAATTAATCAGCTAAATGCTAAAACAGTTTATTATTGAGCATTATGTGAACATATTAGACCTGATAATTAATGGGACGATTGAGAAATCTCTACATCGGGGTTTTAAATTTCTCACTATGTTCAAAATGACAATTTGAAGCAGAATGTAATATGAACAAAAACTATTATGCCGTATTGATGGCCGGAGGCGTAGGTTCGCGCTTTTGGCCCGTAAGTACAGAAGCCTACCCGAAGCAATTTCACGATATGCTCGGTGTGGGCAAAACACTGTTACAGAGCACGTTTTCTCGATTGAACAGGTTTATTCCCACTGAGAACATCCTGATTTTGACCAACGAACGCTATAATGATTTGGTACTCGAGCAGTTACCCACGGTCAAACAAGAACAGGTGGTGCTCGAACCCGCCATGCGCAACACGGCCCCCTGCATTCTATATGCGGCATTGAAAATTCAGAAAATGAATCCAGATGCAGTGATGATCGTGGCCCCCAGCGACCACTGGATCGAGGATGAGGAGGCCTTTGAGAGTGATGTGACGAAATGCTTTGACAAGTGTAGCCAAGAAAGGGTACTGTGCACTTTGGGCATTCAGCCGACCCACCCCAACACGGGCTTTGGGTACATTGAATTTGATAAGCGCAGCGGCGAACAGTTAAAAAAGGTGGTCCAATTCAGGGAAAAACCTGATGTGGATACGGCCAGGCAATTTCTTGCACAGGGTAATTTCTTATGGAATGCCGGTATATTCATGTGGGGTGTCAAAACCATTATCGAGGCGTTTAAAGAACATCAAAAGGTGCAATACGAGTTATTTGAAAAAGGTGTGGCATGTTACAACACTCCAAAAGAGAAAGACTTTATTGAAAAAAATTATCCCAAGGCAGAAAACATTTCGATTGATTACGCTATTTTGGAGAGATCAGAGGCTATCTATACCCTACCTGCATCCTTTGGCTGGAACGATTTGGGCACTTGGGGCGCACTCTATGAAAAACTACCAAAAGACGGCGGCGACAACGCAGTGGTCAATGCACGGGCCATGTTGAATGATGCCACTGGAAACATGATTCATGCCGGTAAGGGAAAAGTGATCGTTGTCGATGGATTGAAAGATTATATCATAGTTGATAAAGATGATGTTCTGTTGATTTTTCCCAAATCGAAACAACAGGGAATCAAAGAAGTACGTGCCGAGGTTCAGAAAAAATTTGGGGATACGTTTGCCTAATAACTATGGAAAACAAATTTGACCAAGACAATGTGAGCCCTACTTCCAATGAGGGTAGTGGGGAGGAAACGAAAAA
This sequence comes from Flagellimonas lutaonensis, assembly GCF_000963865.1. NCBI lineage: Bacteria > Pseudomonadati > Bacteroidota > Flavobacteriia > Flavobacteriales > Flavobacteriaceae > Flagellimonas > Flagellimonas lutaonensis. The sequence goes on along the minus strand of NZ_CP011071.1, from coordinate 832,030 downwards.
AGACTTTAAGGGTTTTTTGGGAAGCACCAAAAAATTTTTAGTGGAGGTTTTGGAAATCCGTAGCAACACGGATCCAGTGGCCGCAAAAGAAGCCATCATTGCCGATATTCCGTTCAAAGGCCATACCTCTTGGATTTTGGTCTGCTCTATTTTTATTGCATCTGTGGGGCTGAATGCAAATTCCACAGCGGTTGTTATCGGTGCAATGCTTATTTCGCCTCTTATGGGTCCGATTTTAGGCATGGGCATGTCATTGGCGATCAATGATATCGATACTCTTCGGCGTTCGGTCAAAAACTTCGTGGTGATGGTGGTGCTGAGTGCGGTGACGGCCTTTCTGTTTTTCTACTTTTTCCCTTTGCGGGATGAGTCCTCAGAATTGCTGGCGCGAACACAACCAGACATTCGTGATGTGTTGATTGCCTTTTTCGGTGGGCTCGCGCTGGTGATTGCCCGAGCCAAGAAAGGAACCATTGCAAGTGTCATTTTTGGTGTCGCAATTGCCACGGCCCTGATGCCACCACTCTGTACCGTGGGGTTTGGTCTGGCCATTGGCAATGTAGGCTACGCCGCAGGGGCCATGTACCTCTTTATCATTAACACCATTTTTATTGGTCTGGCTACTTTTTTGGTCATCAAATACTTGCGTTTTCCCATGGTACGCTATGCCAATTCGAAGAGACGCCGTTTTATTGCAAGGGTCGCTTCAATCGTGGGCTTGGCGGTCATGATTCCGGCCGGGTTCACATTTTACAAGGTTTTTAAAGAGTCGCTCTTTAAAAAACAAGCGCAGGAGTTTTTGAGCGAGACCATTGAACTCTACGAGTTCAAGAACAATGGTCGGTATGTTGATAACCTGACCGAGCTGGTGTACGTGAACGATGATAACGCCTATATCGAGATAGTGTGCATGGGCAACGAAGAAATACCCGAGAATGTCATCAATTCATGGCGCAATCGGAAGAATAATTACAGCCGTCTAAAAAATGCCGAACTGCGAGTACTTCAGGGCGGTAAAGATGATTCCGAGGAAAAGTTCAACTACATCAGCGAGCTCTACGAGTCGAAAAAGGCCGAGTTGTTGACCAAAGACGAACGAATAAGGGTACTTGAGGAAGAAATTGCCAACCTAAGCAAAAATGCTGCCCTGCAGATTCCCTTCCAAGATATCAGTGCCGAGGCCCGGGCAAATTATGAGAACTTGTCCGCATTGGGATTCTCCTATAGAATCCAGACCGACTTCAATAAATTGGACACTATTCCACTATTTGAGGTTAAATGGAAAGATGGCATTTCTGCTGACCAGGTTCAAAAAGAGGAAGCCAAGTTGACAAACTGGCTGAAAATACGGTTGCAGAACAACAAGATTCAAGTAAAAACGGTGAATGATTAATTGGCGAATGTGCCCTTTTATAAACGCTCAGCTTGACATTTTTCAATAAAAAAATTAATTACGTTCTTCGATATACATCTGCCTTACCTTTTTGAACAATTCCGATGAATACACAAAATTGGTAACGGCCTCATTGTCGGTCTTGAAGATTTCTTTGTTGGTGCCTTCCCACTCTTTATAACCGTTTTTGAGAAAAACGATTTTTTCGCCGATTTCCATCACCGAGTTCATGTCGTGGGTATTGATAATGGTAGTAATACCGTACTCGCGCGTAATCTCTTGGATCAGATTGTCGATAAGAATGGCTGTTTTTGGGTCTAGGCCAGAATTGGGCTCGTCGCAGAAGAGATACTTGGGGTTCATGACAATGGCCCTGGCAATGGCCACCCGTTTTTGCATGCCGCCTGATATTTCCGATGGGTATTTTTTGTGGGCATCTACCAAATTTACCCTTTTGAGAACGAAATCTACCCGATCTTGCATTTCACTTTTTGATTGTTTGGTGAACATATCCAAAGGAAACATCACATTGCCCTCCACGGTCATGGAGTCGAACAGCGCGCTGCTTTGAAAAACCATGCCCATTTCTTGGCGCAGGTTTCGTCGCTCATCCAAAGAGAGTTCAGAATAACGTTGGCCGCTGTAACAAATGCTTCCCTCATCAGGTTCTATTAGGCCCAACATACATTTCATCAACACTGTTTTGCCCGATCCACTTTGCCCGATGACCAGATTGGTCTTGCCCTGCTCAAAAACGGTACTGATGCCCTTTAGCACATGCGTGCCGCCAAACGATTTGTGTATGTTCTCTATCTCTATCATCAGCCTAGCAAAAGTTGTGTCAGAACATAATTAAGTATTATAATGGCCACACTGGTCCACACAAAAGAAGTTGTGCTGGCCTTGCCCACCTCTAAAGCGCCTCCCTTCATATAAAATCCGTGAAACGAGGGCACCGTAGCTATTACAAAGGCAAAGATCAAGCTTTTTATAAAGGCATAGGTCACATGAAAGGGTATAAATTCTTCTTGCAGGCCCTGTATAAACTCGCCACTGGGCGCGAAGCCCCCGAACACCGCTGCGACCCATCCGCCCAAAATGCCCACGTACATGGCTATGGCCACTGCAAACGGATAAAAGAGCATGGCGATTATTTTTGGGAAAACCAAATAATTGAGGGCATTGACACCCATAACCTCAAGTGCGTCGATTTGCTCGGTCACCCGCATGGTGCCGATGCTCGAGGTGATGTACGACCCCACTTTGCCGACCATGATAATGGAAGTAAAGGTGGGGGCAAACTCTAATATGACCGACTGCCGAGTTGCAAAACCTATCAGGCTTTTTGGTAAAAAAGGACTGGTCAGGTTCAGTGCCGTTTGAATGGTTACAACACCTCCGATAAAGAAAGAAATAAAAATGATAATGCCCAATGAGTTGTAGATCAGCTCATCGATTTCCTTCAAGATCAGATTTCTCATGATGGGCCATTTGGTCGGTTTTTTGAAAACCTCCCAAATCATAATAAAGTACTTGCCAATAGATGCAAGGTAGTTCATGTATGCAATAGACTTATAGGGTAAAAATAAGAATATTGCATTCATTTAACCGTACTTTCTATAATTTATAGGGATATTTAAATAGATTTGCTCACTTCAGAACCATTTGTAAAATGAAACGAATTCTATCTTTTATGGCCCTCTTTTTAGTGGCGGGTATGTGTGTTGGTATTGCTCAACGAAATGGAAAAAAAAGGAAACCGGTAAGTGATAGCACCGCCTCTCCAAAGTTGATTGTGGGCATTGTAGTGGACCAGATGCGCTATGATTATTTAACTCGCTTTTGGAACCATTACAGCGAGGGAGGGTTCAAACGAATGGTAAGCCAGGGCTTTAACTGTAAAAACCACCATTTTAACTATGCGCCCACCAGTACCGGCCCGGGCCATGCCTCTGTATATACGGGTGCAACACCCTCAATGCATGGTATTATTGGCAATAATTGGTATGACAAGGTGCAGGGTGAATCTGTTTATTGTGCCTCTGATGACGCTTTTGAATCTGTGGGTACCAGTGGCGATGCCGGCAAAATGTCGCCCCATCGCATGTTGACGACCACTATGACCGATCAGTTGCGCCTACATACCCAAATGAGGGGCAAGGTAATAGCCGTTGCCCTCAAAGATAGGGGAGCGGTGCTTCCAGGGGGGCATACCGCAAACGCTGCCTACTGGTTTGAGGGCGGATCCACCGGAAATTGGATAACCAGTTCCTATTATATGGATGCCCTGCCACAATGGGTGAGCGATTTCAATAGTTCAGATGCCGTTGAGGCCTACAAAAAACCATGGACAACTTTAAAGCCTATCAATACATATTTGGAAAGTGGCCCCGATGCCAACTCATATGAGGGCAAGTTTCAGGGAGAGACCAGCACCGTATTTCCACATGATCTGCCGAAATTATGGGATGAAAATGGAAAATTCAACCTACTTCGCATAACGGCCTATGGTAATAGTATGACCACCGACTTTGCCTTGGCCGCATTGGAAGGTGAAGATTTGGGCAAAGACGACATCACTGATTTTTTGGCCATAAGCTATTCGAGCACCGATTATGTGGGGCACTTTTTTGGGGTGAACAGCAAGGAAGTGCAGGACACCTACCTGCGATTGGACAATGATTTGGAACGCCTCTTCAACACGCTTGATAAGGATGTTGGCGAAGGCGAGTATACGGTTTTTTTGACGGCTGACCACGGGGCCATTAATGTGCCGGCCTACCTTTTCGACCAAAAGATACCTGCCGGGTATTTGAACAACAATGCCCAGAAGCAGCGCTTTGAGGCATTTTTGAAGTACCGATATGGTACCACCAATATCGTAAAAGACATATCGAACAACCAGGTTTTTCTAGACCACAAGGTAATCGGAAACCTCGATATGGATTTGGATGATGTACAGGAGGAGATTGCCATGGAACTGCTGGGTTATGACAACGTCTATAAGGTGTACACGGCGCATCAGATGTGGCGCACAAATTACACTTCGGGTCTACCCAATATCTTGCAGAACGGATGGAACCAAAAGCGCTCGGGCGATATTCTGTTGGTGCCGCCCCCGGGGTTCGCATCGTACTCGCGCACGGGCTCTACACACGGGTCTCCCATGGTTTATGACACCCATGTGCCCCTGCTGCTCTTCGGAAAGGGAATTAAAAAAGGAAACACTGCCGAACGCACCGAGATACCCGATATTGCCCCGACCATTTCTGTTTTATTGGGGATGGCTTTTCCGAATGGGGTGACCGGCGAACCCATTTCAGAGGCGTTAAAAAACTGATAGTTTTTTTGCCCTTTTTTCGTGGAGGTGTTATGTGCTCATGGCTTGAGCTTTTCGAAAATTCCCCTCCAGCGATATTTTCGGATATAGGCACCTTGCTCGGCCGTTACGTATCGAGGCACTTTTTTTAACATGGCCTCTAGATAACCGAATACAGCCTGTAGGTACAATCTGGGGCTTCGCGCCTGCCAAGCCATTTTAAGCGCTGCCAATTTGGCCAATACGATTCCGTAGTGCATTTTGTAAAGGGCCTCACCTTTGGCACGGTAATTTTTTCGGCTGTAACCATGCCCCGTTGGTCGTAGGTGTTTTACCATAAGACTTTGGTCGACCTTTGTTTCAAAGCCATGATATTGGGCCAAAAGAACGTCAACAGTGTCCCAGCCGACGCCAGTCCTCAGACCACCCATTTTCTCAAAACAAGCCCGGTGGTATAGTTTTACGGGGCCCCTGATGTGGTTTTTGCCGGCAATGTTTTCATACACCCAGTCGTTTCCTTTTTTGATATGGATGAGGCCTGCACACATACCCAATTTCCAATTGGACTGAAAATGGTTGAGCATGGTCTCAAAATAGTTCTTTGGCAAAATGATATCAGCATCGAATTTTCCCAGTATATCAAAGTCAGGGGCATGTTGAAGACCGTAGTTGAAGGCCCGTACCACTTTGCCTCCGGGAACATGCTCGTCTGATGATTCATGTTTTAGAACCCGGATCCAATGGTGTTTTTCGGCATAATCAGTGGCAATGCCATAGGTGTTGTCAGTGGAATGGTCATCAACAACGATCAGATCATCTACCTGATGTGTCTGCTTGACGAAGGAATCCAAGCAGTCACGGATGTACTTTTCTTCGTTATGGGCGGGAATGATGATGCAAATTCGCATTTGCTAAAATACCAAAAAACAAATTACAAATCCCAATACTTGTTTTTTGTCATTTCTAAATGACACCGAATATTCGGGGGATTGAAAAATCTGATTCGATTTTTGATTTTTCACTGCGTTTGAAATGACAGGGAGGAATTAGTTATTTCTTTCCGCATATACAATATAATAGCGAGGGGTAAAAAGACGCAACAAAGGCCTGACACCTATCTTTTTTGTCGGATTTGTCCATTTGGCTGAATCTTTGATGGTCCATCCGGCTTTTTCGAGCAACCAATCGAACTGCCAATCTTCAAATTCGTGGTAATGGCGGTCCCATGGGTCGGTCTTGCTGCGATAGGCCGGGGCAAACCAAAGCCGCAGTGGAATACTGGCGACCAATTTTCGGGCCTTTATTTTTTGAAGTACGTTGAAAGGTGCCACCATGTGCTCAAAAATCTCAAATGCGGTAACCACCTCGGCATCTGAGTCGGCCACGGTGTTGAAATCCAAGTCAAGGTCTTCTCCCTTGGTGTTTTCCACTTGGTACCCTTCTGCTTTCATGATTTCAGAAAAAGGATTGGCCACCCCAAGGTCGAGTATCGACTCTTGGGGGTCAATGTGTTTTTTTAAGAATTCGAGGGTGTGCCTGTAGCGTTTACTCGGATAGTTGTTCTCGTACATTTAATATCGATATACAATGGCATTGATGTTCATGCCCGCACCAACACTGGCAAATATAACAACATCACCTTTACTGAGCCTATGTTCTGGCAACGCTCCCTTGCAGATCATATCGTACAGCGTGGGTACTGTGGCCACCGAGTTGTTACCCGTGTCCTGTATGATCATCGGCATAACATCTTTGGGCATCTCTTTGCCGTAAATTCGATAAAAGCGCTTTACGATGGCCTCGTCCATTTTTTCGTTTGCCTGGTGGATGATCACTTTTTTTACCTCATCAATGCCCACACCGCTCTTGTCGAGACAATCAGCCAAGGCTTGTGGAACATGGGTTACGGCAAATTCATATATTTTTCGACCATGCATTTTTATGTAGCGAGTGTCAGAACAACCCTCTTGATGGTAGGTCTTATCAAAAAACAGGTAGTAGGCCTCTTCATTGGCATAGGTGGCAGAGGCATGGGCCAAAATTTCGCCGTTGTGGGTGGTGGCCTCAATTATCGTCGCGCCCGCACCATCTGAATAGATCATACTGTCGCGGTCGTGCTGGTCTACTACTCTTGATAGCGTCTCTGCGCCGATTACCAAACACTTTTTGGCCATGCCGCTCTTGATGTAGGCCTGAGCTTGAATAACGCCCTCTATCCAGCCTGGGCAACCAAACAATACGTCGTAGGCCACACATCTCGGATTTTTGATGCCCAATCGGTGTTTTACCCTGGTCGCCAAACTGGGCAAGGTGTCACCCTGTATTTTTCCGTAGGAAACGTCACCGAAATTATGGGCAAAGATGATATAGTCTAGCTCTTCTTTATCAATTTTTGCATCCTTTATGGCTTTCTCCGAAGCAAAAAAACCTAAATCGGAGGTATTGTGCTCTGGTTTTGCGTAGGTACGCTGCGCAATACCGGTTATCGATTTAAATTTTTCAATGATTACAGTATTGTCATGTCCAAAAGAGCTGCCATCTTCACTGAGAAAGTGGTGGTCAAGAAAATCGTCATTTTTCGTTACAATCGGAGGAATATAACTTCCCGTACCTGTAATGCCTATTTTCATTTGTTTTTGGTATTGTTTATAGCACAAATATTGGCTTTTTTCGTGAAAAAGTCCATTGAAATGGGCTGCAGGTTACTATGTTCAACCATTTGGACCGTGGCTTTGACAAATGGATGGACAGGCCTAGAAATGCCCCAAATGGTGCGATAATACGGCAAGGTTTAAGACATTTCCTCTTCGGCATAGGCCTCTATCGGCGCACAGGTGCAAATCAAATTACGATCCCCAAAGGCTTCATCTGTTCTTCGCACCGATGGCCAAAATTTGTTTTCTGATACGAATGGCAGGGGAAATGCCGCTTGTTGCCTAGTGTACGGGTAGTCCCATTCATCAGCGGTGACCATCTGTAGGGTGTGGGGTGCATTTTTTAGCACATTGTCCGGTTCATCTGCCGAGACACTATCTATTTCATTTCGAATGGCCAGCATGGCATCGCAGAACCTGTCCAGTTCGGCCAAACTCTCACTTTCGGTAGGTTCTATCATCAGGGTGCCTGCCACAGGGAACGATACGGTGGGTGCATGGAAACCATAATCCATCAGCCTCTTTGCAATATCGGTGACCTCGATTCCATGTTGTTTAAAGGGCCTGCAATCAAGAATCATTTCGTGGGCCGCTCTTCCCTTTTCACCTGAGTAGAGCACATCGAATTTCCCCTTCAGCCTTTCTTTGATATAGTTGGCATTGAGAATGGCAATTTTAGTGGCTTCGGTGACCCCTTTGGCCCCCAACATTTTGATATAGCCATATGAGATCAGGCATACCAAAGCACTGCCCCAAGGGGCTGCAGAAATTGCGGTTATACCTTTTTCACCACCGGTGGCCACCACAGGATTCGTAGGCAGAAAAGGCTTCAACTGTTCGGCCACGCAGATGGGCCCCACGCCGGGTCCGCCACCGCCATGCGGTATGGCAAAGGTCTTGTGCAAATTCAAATGGCACACATCGGCACCAATGGTGGCCGGATTGGTCAATCCAACTTGGGCGTTCATATTGGCCCCATCCATATAAACCTGTCCACCATGGTCGTGAATCAACTTTGTAATGTGCTTGATAGAAGATTCAAAAACGCCATGGGTAGAGGGGTAGGTGACCATTAATGCAGCAAGGTTTTCTGAATACAGTTTTACCTTGTCTTCTAGGTCGGCAACATCAATGTTGCCCTTTTCGTCGGTTTTGGTGACCACTACCTTCATTCCGGCCATGACCGCTGAAGCGGGATTGGTACCGTGGGCCGAGGCAGGAATGATACAGATGTTTCGATGGCCTTCGCCCCGCGACTCGTGGTACGCCCGAATGGTCATCAATCCGGCATACTCGCCTTGGGCGCCCGAATTCGGCTGCAACGAGGTAGCGGCAAAACCGGTAATCTCGTTGAGGTATTCTTCAAGTTCCTTTAACATGATTTGATACCCCTCAGCTTGTTCTATAGGAACGAAGGGGTGCAGGTTGGCCCAATTGTTCCAACTCAGGGGCAACATTTCAGAGGCGGCATTCAGTTTCATGGTGCAGCTGCCCAACGATATCATCGAATGGTTCAACGCCAAATCTTTCCGCTCCAATTTTTTAATGTAGCGCATCAATTCGGTCTCGGAATGGTACGAATTGAAGACTTCGTGTTCTAGAAAAGGAATTTTCCGTAGTAGTGGCCCCGAAATTATTTGAAGGGTTTTACCCTCTGCCGGTTTTCCGAAACCATTGGTGCTGCCAAAACAGGCCGCAATTTTTTGTAAATCCGCTGTGCTGGTGGCCTCGTTGATGGCTATTGAGACCTTGTCTCGATCAATATAATGGAAGTTTATCTCGAGGTTTTCAGCTTTTTCTTTGATGGCCCTGTTGTCGTCTACCGTAATCAAAAGTGTATCAAAAAAACAGGTGTTCTGTTGCGTGTAGCCCATTTCCGTTAAGTGCGACGACAACAGTTTTGCATTGTTGTGTACTTTGTTGGCAATAAATTGTAGCCCCTTGGGGCCGTGGTATACGGCATACATGCCTGCCATGACCGCCAATAGCACTTGGGCCGTGCAGATGTTCGAGGTGGCCTTGTCTCTTTTGATATGCTGTTCGCGCGTCTGTAGTGCCATTCTAAGGGCAGGGTTGCCATCGGTATCTTTGGTGAGACCTATAATTCTACCCGGTATGTTTCTCTTGTAGGTATCTTTGGTAGCAAAAAAAGCAGCGTGTGGCCCGCCATAGCCCAATGGTATGCCAAAGCGCTGTGTGGTGCCCACCACTACATCTGCGCCCCATTCCCCGGGAGGGGTCAGTAATACCAGGCTTAGAATGTCGGCGGCAACGGCCACTTTAATGTTGCTTTCTTGGGCTTTATTGACAAATTCAGCGTAATCGTTCACTTGACCATACTTGCCGGGATACTGTACAAGGACCCCGAAGAAATCGTCTGAAAAATCAAACTCTTCATGATTGCCGATGACCAACTCGATGTCCAAAGGGGTCGACCGTGTCTGCAATAGGGCCAAAGTCTGAGGCAGGGTTTCTTCGGAAACAAAAAATTTGACTATCCCCTCTTTTTTCTGCTGGCGCGAGCGTAGGTCGAACAACATGGTCATGGCCTCGGCAGCAGCCGTGCTTTCGTCCAATAGGGAAGCATTGGCCACTTCCATGCCCGTTAGATCGCAGACCATGGTCTGGAAGTTTAAAAGGGCCTCGAGCCTCCCCTGTGCAATTTCTGCTTGGTACGGGGTGTAGGCTGTGTACCAACCCGGATTTTCCAAAATATTTCGCTTGATGACCGAAGGTGTAATGCTCTCGTGGTAGCCCAAGCCGATGTAACTCTTGAATACTTTGTTCTTGGCAGCCAGTTTTTGAAGATGATCTAGAAACTCGTGCTCGCTGATGGCCTTTGGCAGTTTCAGGTCTTGCTTGAGGCGAATATCATCTGGGATGGTTTCAAAAATCAACTGTTCAAGAGAATCGACCCCAACTGTTTCCAACATCTTGTCAAGGTCTTTTTCACGAATGCCAATATGGCGCAGGGCAAATTTTTCAGTATTCATGAGCTATCAAAAAAGTTGCACAAAATTAGGCATTAATTTGATGATTATTGGCCTAATTTGGCTGCTGGGCATACAATTTTTTTGATGGGATTTAACCAAGAGCCACTTCCGTTACCTTTGTGGGGTGAAGTACCTGAAAGCCCTGTTCGATTTTTATCTGGATGCCAGTGTTCATGTGGCCGTTTCGGTATGGGCCCTATATTTTGTGACCATGGACATTTTGGGCGTTCAGGGCAATTCCTTTTTGGCACTATTTATACTTATGAGCACCATTGTCTGCTATAATTTTGTAAAGTATGGGGTTGAGGCAGACAAATATTTGGTCGTATCGAACCCCTACCACCGTTTGATTCAAGGCTTCAGTTTTGTGTGCTTCGGGATACTGGTCTATAGTGCCCTCCATATTTCGTTTGTACTCATGGGGGCTATTGCCGTTTTAACGGTTTTGGCCGCACTTTATGCGCTTCCAATGTGGCCCAATTCGAACAATTTGAGAAGTTTGGGGGTGCTGAAAATTGTTGTTGTAGCGTTGGTGTGGACGGGCTTTACCGTGTTGCTGCCAATACTTGACGCAGACCTTGCGATTGGTTGGGATGCCATTATATTGTTGGTGCAACGTTTTCTAATGGTTTTGGTGCTGATGTTGCCCTTTGAGGTTCGTGATATGCGGTACGATCATCCTGCCATGAAGACCGTTCCACAAAGACTTGGGGTTGAAAAGACAAGAAAACTCGGGTACGTGTTGACCGCGCTGTATTTTTTGTTGACTTTGCTAAAGGATGATGTTGCCCAATTTGAATTGGTGGGCAGGTTTTTGGTCGCTCTGGCGCTTATTTGGGCCATGTACAGAACGAAAGAAGAGCAGTCGCGGTATTTCGCTGCATTTTGGGTAGAGGCGATACCCTTATTCTGGTTAGTGGTGATATTGGTTATCGGGCGGTACTAGTATTCTTTTTCAAGTCTTTTCTTCATCTGATCTTTCTCTGGTTGCGATAGCACATGAAGGTTTGCCTTTTCGCAAAGACTGGTCAGTTGCCTGTTTTTCTTTGCAAATTTTGCACAAGTGGCACAGACCACAACATGTAGCCTAAGTTTGATCTTTTCCCATAAAGAGGCATCTTTGTATTGCGTTTTGTTGCAAATATGGGCCGCCTCATCACATGATATCATCATAGCTAAAACCAATTTTCGTTCAAACACCCCATCAAAGCCGTTCTGGCTCTATGGATCATCACCCACAAATTTGACGGATTTATACCCAATTCATTACAGATATCTTCGGTTTCCATGCCCTGAACCGTTTTCATTTTGAAGACCAGGGCCTGTTTTTTTGGCAATTTGGTGATACATTCTTGTATGGCCAGCCCCAACTCTTCGTTTTCGATCGCACCATCGCCCCCTTGCCCAAAAGGGTCGGCAACCCGCTCTTCGAGCCAATCGCCCTCAGAATCGCTCTGTGCACTGTAATTGACCTTTACCTCGGCCTTTCCCTTTTTGGAGTTGATCTTTCGGTAATGGTCTATGACCTTGCGTTTGAGTATGGCGATCAACCATGTGCGTTCAGCGGCATCACCCTTATAGTTTTTGGCAGATTTTAGACCTGCAAAAAAGGTTTCCTGCACCAGATCTTTGGCAATCTCAGCATCGTTTACCCGCGCTACCGCATAATTGAACAGGTAGTCGGCATATTGGTCGACCCAGTTTTCAGGATGAAGTTTATGTGCTGCCATCGGGTTTGGAAAAACGTGTAAAAATAGTGAATTCAGTATTGCTCTATGTTCGGTAAAAATGGTTTTAAGTAACATTTATGATTTTCAATTGCCGTGTATTCTGCCACTTTGGATAATTTCGCAATTTAAAACCACTATTTTGTTGGCACTGGATGTACTTATTGCTTTTTTATGGAGCCTCTCGCCTTTTGGTGAGGCAAAGGTGGGTATTCCGTATGGGCTCTATAACGGTGTTAACAGCTACTTGGTCTTTATAGTGTGCTTTGTGGCAAATCTTCTGGTCTTTCCCTTTATGGTATTTTTTCTTGAAAAATTGAACCGTGGCCTTCTGCGCTGGCGTTTTTATAAAAAATCAGCGGTATTTGTTGCCAAGCGGGCCAAAACAGGTTCAGGGGATAAAATTCAGAAATATGGTTTCTGGGGACTTGTATTTTTTGTGATGTTGCCCATACCGGGTACCGGTGTCTATGCCGGAAGTATAGCGGCCTATTTGTTCGGCATGCAAAAAAACAAAGCTTTTTGGGCAAATGCCCTGGGTATTTTTCTTTCTTGTGCCATTGTTTGGTCAGCGACCATGCTGTCGATGAACAGTTTCGGCTAAAACCAGCTTCTCTAAGTATTAAGCAGATTTTTTCAACAATCCGGCCCTTTCAAGCAGGGCCTCTAACTTGGGCTCGGCCCCACGGAACCTTTTGTACAATACCATTGGCTTTTCAGTGCCCCCTTTTGAGAGAATGTGTTCTTTGAACTTGTTGGCCACGGTTGTGTTGAATATTCCCTTTTCCTTAAAATAGGCAAAGGCATCGGCATCAAGTACCTCGGCCCATTTGTAGCTGTAGTAACCTGAGGAATACCCCCCTTGAAAGATATGTGAAAAGGAGGTGCTCATACAGGTCTCGGGGGTGTCGGGAAACAACTGTGTCCCCCCAAAGGCTTTTGTTTCATGGGCTTTGACATTGTTCACCCCTGTGGGGTCGGCACCGTGCCATGCCATATCCAAAAAGCCGAAGCCCAACTGGCGAAGGGTCTGCATGCCCTGTTGAAAGGTGGCAGATTCCTTTATTTTCTGTATCAATTCCATCGGAATGGGTTCACCGGTCTCATAATGCGTTGCAAATAGTTGTAACGCCTCTTTTTCGTAGCACCAGTTTTCCATTATCTGACTGGGCAGTTCCACAAAATCCCAATAGACCGAAGTGCCCGACAGGCTGGGGTAGGTGGTATTGGCCAACATACCGTGCAGACCGTGCCCAAATTCATGGAAAAGGGTGGTAACCTCATTAAAGGTCAACAGTGAGGGCTTACTGGGCGTAGAGCGCGTAAAATTGCAGACGTTCGAAATATGTGGACGCACATTTTGGCCATCTTTTTGATATTGGGGTTTGTACGAGGTCATCCATGCGCCCCCACGTTTACCGGGGCGTGGGTGAAAATCGGCATAGAAAAGCGAGATGAACTCACCGTTTTCGCCATAGACTTCATAGGTCTTGACCTCTTCATGGTACTTGTCAACATTGAAAACCTCCTTGAACCTGAGTCCAAACAGTTTTTCGGCCACCTTAAAAACCCCTTCGATAACATTTTCAAGTTTGAAGTATGGCTTTAGTTTTTCGTCATCGAGGTCAAACAGTTTCTGTTTTAATTTTTCAGAGTAATAGGCACTGTCCCACTTCTGTAATTGTTCTATGTCATCAAGTTCTTTGGCAAACGCAGTCAGTTCTTCAAATTCTCGTGTTGCGGCTGGTTTGGCTTTTTCGAGCAGTTCGTTTAAAAAACCGGTTACTTTTTCAGGTTTCTCGGCCATACGTTCCTCAAGAACAAAATGGGCATGGGTCTCATAGCCCAGCAGTTGGGCGCGCTCATGCCGTAAACGGGCTATTTTCAACACATTTTCTTGGTTGTCGAGTTCGTCATTATGAAAGCATCTACTGCCAAAGGCCAGTGCCAGTTTTTTTCGCAATTCTCGGTTCTTGGCGTATTTCATAAAGGGTATGTAGCTTGGGTAGTCAAGCGTTACCAGCCAACCTTCTTCCTTGCCTTTTGATTTTGCCAATTGTCTGGCGGCTTCCTTTTCGCCTTCTGGCAGTCCGTCGAGATCCGATTTGTCTGTGAGGTGCATTTCAAATTTGTTGGTCTCGGCAAGTACATTTTCACCAAATTTCAATTTCAATTTGGCAAGCTCGGCATCGATTTCCCGTAGGCGCTTCTTTTTCTCGTTCGAAAGATTGGCGCCGTTACGGCTAAAGCTCTTGTATTTTTTGTCCAATAGCGTTCTCTGCTCGACCGTCAGATCTAGCGCATCGCTTTGTTCGTAAACTGTTTTTATTCTTTTGAACAATTCTTCGTTCAGGGTGATATCGTTGTTGAACTCAGAGAGCAAGGGCGAAACCTCTTGGGCGATTTTTTGTATTTCATCGTTGGTCTCTGCCGAATTCAGGTTAAAAAAGATACTAGAGATACGATCGAGTTGTTGACCTGAAAATTCAAGGGCCTCAATGGTGTTCGCAAAGGTCGGGGGTTCTTCATTGGCCGTTATGGCTTCGACTTCTGCCCGGGCATCATCAATGGCCTGCAAAAAGGCAGGTTTAAAATGCTCGTTCTTGATTTTTGAAAAGGGGGCGGTGTCGAAAGGTTCTAGCAGTGGATTGTTTTTGACAGTTTGAGACATACTACGATGTTATGCTTACTTTGTTAAAGGTTAAAGGTTAAAGGTTAAAGGTTAAAGGTTAAAGGTTAAAGGTTAAAGGTTCCGACTGTGCTCCGATTTTATCGACCTGTTTTTGACAATTTAAAGCTTACTGGAAAAAATCTTTGTTAAAGATTTCATTTGCACTTCTTGTACTTCGTAACTATAACTTTGTACCTCGTATTTCGTCAGCTCCTTTGATGACTTTTTCTTTCAAACGTTCTTTGTAGGAAACAACTTTTTGTTGGATGGAAGCATCTGAACTGCCCATGATCTGTGCCGCCAATATGCCTGCATTTTTGGCACCGTTCAGTGCCACCGTGGCCACCGGTACGCCCCCGGGCATCTGCAGGATGGACAGCACGGAATCCCACCCATCAATGGAATTAGAGCTTTTTACGGGCACCCCGATTACGGGCAGGGGAGACAACGAGGCAACCATGCCCGGCAGGTGTGCTGCGCCACCGGCACCGGCAATGATGACGGCATAACCGTTTTTATGGGCATTTTTACCAAAATCGACCATTTTTTCAGGAGTGCGGTGGGCCGAGACAATATCGATATCGACCTCAATGCCAAATTCTTTTAAAACATCTACGGCATCTTGCATGACCGGCAGGTCACTGGTGCTGCCCATGATAACGGCTACTTTCTTCATGAAATTCAAAATTTTAAATCCCAAAATCCAAATAAACAATTGGAATTTGGTCCCGAAAACTATCGGGATTGGTTACTGTCATTTTGAAATTACGCTTATTTTTTCTTTGACTTTTTGCGCCATTTCCCTGGCTTTGCCCATGTTTTGATTGACAATGGTCACATGGCCCATTTTTCGAAAAGGCCGGGTCTGCTTTTTTCCATAGATATGGGGCGTTACCCCTTCCATGGCCAAAATCTCCTGGATATTTTCATAGACCACGTCACCTTGATGCCCTTCGGCGCCCACCAAGTTGACCATGACCCCGGCCACCTTGCTATCGGTCTTGCCCAAGGGCAAGCCCAAAATAGCCCTGATATGCTGTTCAAATTGGTTGGTGTAGCTGGCCTCTATACTGTAGTGTCCACTATTATGTGGGCGGGGAGCCACTTCGTTGACCAAAATCGTATCGTCTAGTGTTTGAAAAAGCTCAACGGCCAACAGGCCGACATGACCAATATGTTCAGACACCTTCAGGGCAACCTGTTGGGCCTTTTGCGCGACCTTTTCATCGATTCTCGCAGGGCAAATGACGTACTCTACCTGATTGGCCTCTGGGTGGAACTCCATTTCAACCACGGGATAGGTCTTTACCTCGCCCGAACTGCTCTTGGCCACGATCACGGCCAATTCATTCTTAAAATCGACCATCTTTTCGGTGATGCACTCACCCGGTGGCAACCCATCAAGGTCATCCGTTTTACGCACTATTTTTACGCCCTGCCCGTCGTAACCGAATTGGGCGCTTTTCCACACGAAGGGAAATTCCAATCCGCCATTTTCGACACTGTCCTTTATTTCACTGGCGTAGGCAAAACGTGAAAAATTGGCCGTCGGTATGTTATTGTCCACATAGAACAGTTTTTGCTGGGCCTTGTTCTGAATGGTACGCAATGCTTTAGGGGGCGGGTACACCTTGACACCCTCTTCTTCCAACTTTTCAAGCGCATCGACATTCACATTTTCAATTTCTATGGTCAATACGTCAACATCCTTTCCAAAGGCAAGTACGGCATCAAAATCCATAAGGTCGCCCAACACAAATTCGTTGCAGGCAATCTTACAGGGGGCTTGTGGCGAGGCATCCATCACTTTGGTGTAAATATCCCATTTACGCGTTTCGTAGAGCAACATCTTGCCCAGTTGCCCTCCGCCCAAAATACCGAGCTTAAAATCCGAAGAAAAGTAATCCATCAATCGTTTGCTAGAGAATGGTTGCTAAAATACGGCGAATTCAGAAAATGTGCCGAAAACCCCTTAAAAAAGAAGTCTTTAAAATGTTATCTTTGGCAACCCAATTCAATCGAGCGCAGGTGATCAAATTGCACGATAAACAGTTCAAGCCTTTTTTGGATGAGGCTACCATTCTAAAGGCGGTCAAAAAGGTGGCCGAAGAGGTGGCCCGTGACTATGAAGATGAGGTGCCCATTTTTGTTGGCGTGCTCAACGGGGCCTTCATGTTCGTATCCGATTTTTTGAAGCAATACCCGTATGATTGCGAGGTTACCTTTGTGAAATTGAGCTCGTACCAAGGCCTGACCTCAACGGGTATCGTTGAGACCCTATTGGACGTTTCTGGCGATATGGAAGGGCGCAGCGTGATCATTCTCGAAGATATCATAGACACGGGACGTACCTTGCAACAACTGGTGCATCTTTTTTCAAATTCGAACGTAAAAGAGTTCAAGATTGCCTCGCTGTTCTACAAGTCAGAAGTGTACAACGGCGAGTACAACATCGATTATGTGGGCATTGAAATACCCAACCGCTTTATCGTGGGCTATGGGCTTGATTATAACGAACTGGGCAGAAATTTAAGGCAAGTATATCAACTAAACCAAGATAATATGATTAACCTAGTGCTTTTTGGGAAGCCTGGAGCAGGTAAGGGAACACAGGCGGGTTTCTTGAAGGAAAAATACAATCTCAAGCATATCTCTACGGGCGATGTGTTCCGCTACAATATGAAGAACGGTACCGAGCTGGGCAAATTGGCCCAGTCGTATATTGATAGGGGCGAGTTGGTACCCGATGAGGTGACCATTGAGATGCTCAAGGCCGAAGTGGAAAAGAATGGGGATGCAGAAGGATTCATATTCGACGGATTTCCGCGTACCGTTGCCCAGGCCGAGGCGCTCGACAACTTTTTGGAGTCGAGAGATATGAAGGTTGACGCTACCATCGCATTGGAAGCCGACGACGATGTATTGGTGGCACGTTTGTTGGAGCGCGGTAAAGATAGTGGCCGTTCAGACGACCAAGACGAGGCCAAGATTCGCAACCGATTCGATGAATACAACGAAAAGACCGCCCCACTCAAAGAATATTACCAAAAGCAGGGCAAGTTTTACGCTGTCAATGGCATTGGGGAAATCTCTGAGATTACCGAGCGTTTGGGAGAGGTGATAGAAGGGGTGCTGAAGGTTCAGAGTTAAAGAAGTATAAATTTTGGACGTTTATATGTTCAAAGGAGCAAGTGTACAGCTGTAAGCGGTGTTCCATCTCCGTATAATCCCAATGAAAGTTTTGTGCACTTCTCTATGCAACCACATATAAACCCTTAACCAATAAACCTGTAAACGTTAAAAGTGACCGAAGGCAATTTTGTCGATTATGTAAAGGTGCATGTAGCCTCTGGCAAAGGGGGGCAAGGTTCAGCCCACTTGCGCCGTGAAAAATACGTTGACAAGGGTGGCCCTGATGGCGGTGATGGCGGCCGTGGCGGCCACGTAATAGTACGTGGCAACAAAAACCTGTGGACGCTGGTCCATTACAAGTTTCAAAAACATTTTAAGGCCGGCCATGGTGAACATGGTGGCAAGCAGCGCAGCACCGGTGCCAAGGGCGAGGATGTGTACCTTGAGGTGCCCTTGGGCACTGTGGTGCGCGACACCGAGACCAACCAAGTGCTCTTCGAGATTACGGAAGATGGCGAAGAAAAGATTGTGCTAGAGGGCGGTTTGGGTGGCCGTGGCAACTGGCACTTTAAATCTTCGACCAACCAGACCCCGCGCTATGCCCAACCAGGCCTGCCCGGAGAAGAAAAGCAGCTTACCCTGGAACTAAAGGTTTTGGCCGATGTGGGCCTAGTGGGTTTCCCCAATGCAGGCAAATCGACCCTCTTATCGGTGATGACCTCGGCGAAGCCCAAAATTGCCGATTACGAGTTTACCACCCTCAAACCAAATTTGGGCATTGTTAAGTACCGTGACTTTAGAAGTTTTGTCATGGCCGACATTCCCGGTATTATTGAAGGCGCTGCCGAGGGCAAAGGCCTTGGCCATTACTTTTTACGGCACATAGAGCGTAATGCCACGCTATTGTTTTTGATACCTGCCGACAGTGCCGACATATCAAGGGAGTATGAAATCTTATTGGACGAGCTCAGAAGGTACAACCCCGAACTGTTGCACAAAAAACGCCTTGTGGCCATTTCAAAGAGCGATATGCTCGACGAAGAGTTGATACACGAAATACGTCAAGAATTGGACAAAGACCTTAGCGGTGTGCCGTACCTGTTTATATCTTCGGTGGCACAAAAGGGCCTTCAAGAATTGAAAGACAAACTTTGGGTGCTTTTGAACGAATAAAGCATTTGCCCTATGAGGTGTTCTTCGGAATATTTAGTACTTTTAAGATACATCGACCGCTATGAAAAAGTTATTTTGTTTGATTGCAGTGCTTGCATTGTTCTCTTGTGCTGGGGGGCGGGTTACCTATGACTATGATAAGGCGACCGATTTTTCGAACTATTCCACCTACAACTATTTCGATGATATGGAAACAGGTCTGAGCCAACTCGACGAAAGGCGATTGTTGAAAATCTTGGACTCAACCTTACAGGCAAAGGGTTTTTTGCTTTCCGAAGAACCTGATTTTTTGGTCAACATCATCAGTTCAGAGTATCGAAAGGCACCCAGTAACACGGTAGGCGTGGGTGTTGGGGGTACCGGGCGAAATGTTGGGGGCGGCATTTCTGTGGGTGTGCCCTTGGGCAGTTCTGCACTGGAACGTCGAATACAGTTCGATTTTGTCGATTTTCAGAAGAACACGCTCTTTTGGCAGGCAGTTTCTGAAAGCGGTTACAACGACGAAGCCTCTCCCTACGAACGTGAAGAGAAGCTAAGGGCCATTGTGAACAAGGTTTTCTCGAAATTCCCGCCTAAAAATTAATAGTAGTTTCAACAGGTCAAACGTTTTTTACCGTTCGGTATCTAGAAATGACCGTTGGTCATAATCTTCTTTCTGCTAGCGCCTTGGCACGCTACATTTGTTGCATCAATCTTTTAAAGACTACCGATATGATAGCAGTGGTAAAATTTGTAGTGAACATTTTGATCACCGTTTTATTTTAAGAGGTGAAGAACAAAAAATCAATCATTAAAACGACAGGTATGAAGAATTTAGGCAGCACGAAATTAACGGTATTGGCCATAGGGTTAACAGCAATCGTTTTCTCGATTATTGGGGCCCTTAAAGACATGAGTCTCACGAACTATTTTTTTCCGCTCTATGTAGGCCTTACTTTGACAGGTACCGTGTTATTGCACGACAAGAAAACGGCGAAATCGAACCTCTAAACAATTGACCATGCGGTTAAGTATACGAAATGCGCTTTTGATTGCTGGGGCCACCTTATTGGTCTCTTTGGTGGCAGCGCAGTTTCAAAATGGCAAATTGCTGTTTGCCACCTTACTGGTGCTATTGGCTCCGGTAGTCTTGTTTTTGTCTTTTAAAAAGGAAAAAATAACGCTCAGCTGTATCCTTAAAAACCCGACCAGCACGAAGTCGATGGTCGTCATCCTGTCAGTTGTGGTTTTGGCCTTTGGGTTTGGGTTTTCATTGGTAAAACTTATCTACCTTTGGTTGTAATGAACCCATTAAGAAATTTGACCGGGGCGAGTGCCGCACATCGTTCGGGCAGCATCGCAGTTATATGAATCTTTCAGACAAACGAAGAAATACCCTTTTTTGGGCCCTACAGCTTTTCGGCTGGGGCTTTATCAACTCGGTGTCCTTTTTGGTTTTAAAAAAGTTCAGCGCCGAGTTCGTTACGTATTCGGTGGTTACCGGAATATTTATTGGTATTTTTTCAACCTCATTATTACGTTGGTACCTTAAAAAGAATGTCTTCTTTGATACGTTCGGGGTAAAGGAACTGATCAAAATATCAGGGGCTTTTCTGATCACCTCTGCCTTGTTCGCTTTTCTGAACTTTGTATTTGGCTACCTCTATATTGAGTTTGGCCCTGAGCTTACCGAACTTGAAAGAAATGTTCTAGAGGTGTACGACAATGTTTGGATACTGATTGTCAACTCCCTTTTCTTGATCGGCGTCTGGACGGTCTGCTATCTGATTGTAAAGCTATTGCTGAAAATGAACGCCAATCGAATAGAACGGTTAGAACTCAATACCAACTTAAAGCAGGCCCAACTCAATACCCTAAAAGGCCAGATAAATCCACATTTTATGTTCAATAGCCTGAACAATATCAGGGGGTTGATGTTGGAAGATGTTGAGAAGTCGCGTGAAATGCTCACCAAGCTTTCAGAAATGCTACGCTATTCGCTTACCAAGAACGATGTAAATGCCATTGCTGTTGAAGAAGAGGTAGAAATGGTCGATAATTACATCGCTCTTTCAAAGATACAGTTCGAGGACAGGCTTGAATTTGTAAAGAACATCGAGAGCGATACCCTTTCACTTCAAATTCCGCCCATGATCATTCAATTGTTGGTCGAAAATGCGGCAAAGCATGGTATTTCCAATTTGAAGCAAGGAGGCAAAATAGAGCTTGAAATAAAGAAAGCTCACAACCAACTTTTGATTCGGGTAAAGAATACCGGTAGGTTGCAGATTTCTAAGAATTCAACAGAATTGGGCCTTAGCAACATCAAACAGCGGCTAAAACTCTTGTACGGTGAAAAGGCCGCTTTTACTATTTATGAAGAAAAAGAAGAAGTAGTCGCCGACATAAAGATTCCCCTGCCATGAAGATCCGTGCCGTAATAGTGGAAGATTCGCGATTGGCACGTAATGAGCTGAAAGAGCTTATCACGGAATATCAAGAAATAGAACTTGTTGGGGAAGCCGAAAATGTGGATATGGGGTATGATCTAATACAAAAAGAAGCGCCAGATCTATTGTTTTTAGACATCAACATGCCGGAAAAAGATGGCTTTGCCCTGCTAGAAATGCTCGATGATGTACCCATCACTATTTTTACCACCGCATTTGATGAATATGCCATTAAGTCTTTTGAGTACAACGCACTTGATTATCTTTTGAAACCCATTAACAAAAAACGGTTTTCACAAGCGATTGAGAAGGCCAAGGCCAAACTTGAGGGCAGACTCGAGAGTGAGAAAGGGCAACCAAAATTGAATGAGGGAAGCCAAATTTTTATTAAAGAGGGAGACCAATGTTGGTTGGTCAAGATAGGCGATATTTCCCATTTTGAAATTGTGGGGAACTACACCCGCGTATACTTTGGTAATGAGAAACCGCTGCTCTATAAATCGCTGAACCAAATCGAGGAAAAATTACCAGAACCTTCTTTTTTTAGGGCGAACAGGCAACAGATCGTCAACATCAATTTTATTCAAGAGGTGGTGCCATGGTTCAATGGCAAATTAAAGTTGATGATGAAAAATGGCGAGGAAATTGAAGTCTCCCGTCGACAGTCCTATGAATTTAAAGATAGGATGAGCATATAAAAGCCGCCCGAAAAATCAATTCTATTGTCGGTTTGGGCAGTTGCATTCAGCCATTGGGTTTTAGGGTAAACCGTTTTCCCGTAGGGTAACAACTTTATCGGGCAGCCTTTTAGCGTTTATAAATGGGGTGTGCCCGTTACCCTTTGAGCAGGTCTCTGTATTTGTCTTTATAGCCCACCAAGGCCAAGAGGTTCAACACCAAAAGGGCCAATGCGGGTGGCAATCCCTCAGGGGCCAAGGCCATGTGAAACAACACAGCATTGACTGAAACACTCATCAATATCAAAGACATCAAGGCTCCAAACTTATTCAGTATCAGGGCGAGGCCCGCCAATACTTCTACAATGGCCACCAAAGTCATGGTGTGGGTGCTCGACAAAGCCGCAAAATAATTGCCTGCCGCTTCGGGCATTTCGCCCATTGGCAAAAATTGGAAAAACTTGTTCAGGCCGAAGACCAGTAGCATCAATCCCAATAGAATGCGTACTACCAAAAAAACTTTTGAATTCATAGGTAATTGTTGTTAAGTGAACAATAAAATTACGTATAAATTATGAATTACATATTTTAAAATGTATTCTAATGGAAATAATGTAATTTGTGTAATTGCTAAAGAGATTTCAATAGGCCACCATCCAAGGGTATATTGGTGCCGGTAATATAACCGGCATTTTCAGAGGCCAAGAACGCCGCCAAATAACCATATTCTTTGGGGTCGCCAATACGCTTCATGGGTACTTGTTCTTCCATTGCAGCACGTACTGCTGCCGTGTCGATTCCCATTTTTTCGGCTTTTTTGGCATTGAGCTGGGCAATCCGATCGGTATCAAAATAACCCGTGAGCACATTGTTTATGGTAATTCCGTTCTTGCCTATGTCAAAGGCCAAACTTTTGGCCCATGTCACCACCGCCGCCCGAATAGAATTTGAGAGTGCCAAATAGTTAAGGGGTTCTTTGACGGATACCGAGGCGACATTGATAATGCGGCCCCAGTTGTTCTGTTGCATGCCCTTGATTGCCAATTGGGTTGTAAACACTACAGATTTGAACAACAGGTCAAAGGCCTGCTGGTAATCTTCCACAGTTTTCTCCAAGGCACCTCCCGATGCTGGCCCTTGGGTATTATTGACCAAAATGTCCACAGAGTTCTTTTCAAAGAAATTGGAAATTCGCTCACTATAGGCGTTAAAATCCGTGAAATCAACCACCAAATATGAATGTTCTTGGCCTTGGTTTGTGGGCAGGTTGGCAACCACTTTTTTCAAGGTATCTTCACTGCTGGCCATTAGGGTCACACCGGCACCGCTTTCTGCCAATTGCTCGGCCACGGCACGGCCAATACCGCGGCTGCTTCCGCCCACCAGGGCTTTTTTTCCCTTCAAACTAATTTTCAAAACAATATTTTTTAAAACCTAATACCTAAACCTATCTATACTCCTCCCTTACTGGGCAAAAAACATCCATCAACTTGCATTTGGTAAGGGCCTTTCCGGCATGCGGTACGTTTGGCGGAATAACGATTACGTCGCCTTTTCGGTACACGGCCGTTTTTCCATCCAACGTAAATTCGAACGTACCATCGACCACATGCATAATCTGTTCATTTACATGTTGGTGTTCGGGTACTTCGGCACCTTTATCTACATCCCAAAAAACCCAGCTCATGCTATTGGCGTGTACCATTTTGCCGTGATAACCGGGCATGATCTCACGTGATTCGATATCGGTTAGATTGTAATTTGGCATATTATTTTTTCTTTAAGACGTAAAAATGTTCGTCCAATACCTCATCGGGGTCAAGTATTGTGGCAGGGGCATATTTATTGGCGACCGTGAACGTATTTTGGTGGTCGACCATCGCATAGTCGTCCAAGTTCAAATAATAACGGTCTTCCACGGTCTGATAGCAGAACTTTTCGTTGGCCACCAATCGTTCTTCAGTGAATTGAATGAGTTTTTTGAAGGCCGTGCGTGATTCGATTTCCTTTTGAAACGAAACACTGCCGACATACTCGTCAGTGCCCTGAATCGTTGAAAAGAGTTTGAAAAGGCGTTCAGTTTCTGGTCTGCCGATAAAAAACAACACGCCTTCCAGAAATATGAACGAACGTTTGTTTTCCTTTATGGATGCTATTTTTTCTAGTAACTGCGGTTCGTAATTTGATGTGAAATCGGCTTCCAGAAAGGATATGTTTCTGTCAGGCAGTTTTTTTGATGCACACCAATCCGCTATTTTCTCCTTTTTGTAATTTATCGAATGAGGCATGTCAATTTCGATATGGGCCATGGTTTTGGGCAACAGAAAGGGGTACATGCTAAAGCCGCACCCAAAATTGATGAGCAGCTCGATTTTTTGCTCGTTGAACAGGTTCTCAATGGCCTCGAGGAAATACCGGTTGCGCAAACAGTGTGCAAACTGCTCGTGCCGTGAAACGGAATCAACATACGCCTTGCGGTATATTTTGGTGCCCTCGCTCGGCCATAAATGTGCATAGCGATCTTTGCTCAGGGCAACGTCTGTGGCCCTAAAGTCGGCAGTTACAAAGGCTGTTTCAAATATTTCAATGTTCTGTTTCACGGGTTTAAGGTAGTAAAAAATAAGGCTATCTTTGAACCACACATTCCATTATGAAAGTTCATTTTATCGCCATTGGGGGCAGCGCCATGCACAATTTGGCGTTGGCCCTGCAACACAAAGGATACGAGATAACCGGAAGCGACGATATCATTTATGAGCCTTCAAAAAGCCGCTTGGCCGACAAGGGGCTGCTTCCCCAAGAATTTGGGTGGTTTCCAGACAAAATCACCGCAAATCTCGATGCCGTTATCTTAGGCATGCATGCCAAACCTGACAACCCCGAACTTTTAAGGGCGCAGGAATTGGGACTGAAAATTTATTCATATCCTGAGTTTTTGTACGAGCAATCAAAAGAAAAGACCAGGGTGGTGATAGGTGGCAGCCACGGCAAGACCACCATTACCTCAATGATCTTACACGTGCTCGACTACCATGGCATAGCGGTCGATTATATGGTTGGGGCACAATTGGAAGGTTTTGACCGTATGGTACACCTTACCAAAGAGAACGATTTTATTGTCTTGGAGGGAGATGAATACCTTTCGTCGCCCATTGATCGTCGGCCCAAGTTTCACCTGTATCGCCCGAACATCGCCTTGCTGAGCGGTATTGCCTGGGACCATATCAATGTGTTCCCTACCTATGAGGGCTACGTGGAGCAGTTCAAGATTTTTGTCGATAGTATCGTTGAGGGCGGAAGCATTGCCTATAACGAAGAAGACGAAGAGGTCAAGAAAGTGGTCGAGGCATCGGAGAACAGCATACGCAAACTGCCCTATGGCACGCCCGATTATTTTGTCGATGGGGGCACCACCTATCTTGAAACTCCCGAGGGCCCATTGCCCATTGCGGTTTTTGGTGCGCATAATTTGAACAATTTGGCAGGGGCCAAGTGGATCTGCCAGAACATGGGGGTCGATGAGGCCGATTTTTACGAGGCCATTGCCTCGTTCAAAGGAGCCTCAAAGCGCCTTGAAAAAATAGCTGAGTCAGATTATGCGGTGGTGTTCAAAGATTTTGCCCATTCGCCGAGCAAAGTGGCCGCTACCACCAGGGCGGTAAAAGAACAATATCCCGACCGTAAGTTGGTGGCCTGTTTAGAACTGCATACCTATAGCAGTCTCAATGCCGAATTCTTAAAAGAATACCGAGGCGCCTTGGATACCGCTGATTATGCGGTAGTCTACTATTCACCAGAGGCTGTCGAGATCAAAGGGTTGGAGCAGGTGACCGAACAGCAGATATCCGATGCCTTTCAAAGGAAGGATCTGCAGGTCTTTACCGATGCAGGTTCGTTTAGGGAATGGTTGTTTTCACAGGCCAAAGAACCGGCCAATTTTTTGTTGATGAGCTCTGGCAATTATGGCGGATTGGATTTTGGGCAAGTAAAAAGCGTAATGGTATAAACCATGGCAATGTAGGTCAACAATGCCCAAAGCACTTACCGGGGCCTTTACGGGCCTTGGGCGCGAACACTTGTTTTTAGTAGTTGTTGGCCATATCTATACCCCAAACTGCCGAAGGTGGTGGTCAAGATGCTTGTACTGCAACTGTCCCCATTGCTCTGGGGTAAACCGCCCAAATAGGGGATGGGGGTTCCACTCGGTACGGTTGCCGATATCATGGCACTGTTTTACCAATTCTTTCAATTTTTTCACTTCTGTCTCAAAGTCCTTTTCCTGTTTTGCCTTTAAAGCGGGGGCGGTGGGCAGGTTCTTTCGCCAAGGCCTGTCGTTGTAGAGCGATTTTTTAAAGAACCAGCGAACCAGAGGGTTGCCGCGCACGCCCTTGTCTTCGTTCTTGATGGCTATCTTCAGTGGAAACTGGCAGTGCCAAGCCATTTGTCCCACGCTCATTTTACCCCATTGCCGTTGCGAGTCAGGTGACAGACTATCAATGCGCGCTACAATTTCTTCGTACGCTTCTTTGTCGAAAAGTGATTTCATCGGCTTCGGTTTAACAGAATTCCCAAAATACGAAAAAGGCGAATTCGATGGGCACATATCCTCAACAAATGGTTGGGCCCAAAATGCTATATTTATAACATGCAAGAAGAAAAGGCATCTTTGTCCATCAAAGACTGGGCCGATGACGATAAACCCAGGGAAAAATTGGTACAAAAGGGGCGTTCGGTGTTGTCAGATGCCGAGCTTATCGCTATTTTGATCGGTTCGGGCTCCAAAAACGAAAGTGCTGTTGAGCTTTCAAAGCGCATTTTGGCTTCGGTCGGCAACAACTTGAACGATTTGGGCCGGCTATCGGTGAAACAGCTGATGCAGTTCAAGGGAATTGGAGAGGCAAAGGCCGTGACCATTGCCGCCGCCCTAGAGATCGGACGACGTCGCCGAAGGGAGGCGGGTCAACAGATTACCAAGATTGCCTCAAGTGGGGATGCTTTTGAGCTTTTGCAGCCCTTGATAGGCGAGTTGGAGCACGAGGAGTTCTGGATTCTGTATCTCAACAACTCCAATAAGGTGGTACATAAGGGCCAATTGAGCAAAGGGGGCATCACAGGTACTTTGGTCGATGTTCGCCTTGTGATGAAACAGGCCCTTGAGCTGGGGGCCGTGGCATTGATTTTGGCGCACAACCACCCTTCGGGTACCCTTGTTCCCAGCAAGGCCGACAAAACAATCACCCAAAAGCTGAAGAGTGCCGCCCAAGCATTGGACATCAAAGTGCTTGACCATTTGATCATTGCCCAAAAAGCATATTTAAGCTTTGCCGACGAACAACTTCTATGACCAATCGGGGGTAAACGAATGGCCTTATTTGGAATTTGGGTTTTGAAACTTGATATTTACAGCCTATGTTGCTCATCTATACCCATAAGATAACGGCCCGCTTTCGCTATACCATGCGGCATATTTTTAGGGAGATATTGGGCGTGGACATTGGCTTTACCACCAAGGTAGAGGATTTTATAAAGCATAAGGGCCCTAAGATCACCTATACCAAAAAACCCCTGCAGAACGAATTTTTTGTACGTAGCAACGATTTGCTTTTCGAACAGGGAATCAACGATTTTGATATCCGCATGGGCGATTGGGATGGCCTGCCCTGTTTTTTTGAAGCAGGTGACATGAGTGCGATACCCTTCGATATTTTTTCGGCGAGTTTCTTTCTCTTGAGCCGTTATGAAGAATACCTGCCCCACGTGAAGGATGACCTGGGCCGGTTTCCGGCTAAAGAAAGCCTCGCTTACAAAAACGGTTTTTTAGAGTTGCCGGTGGTAAATCTTTGGGCAAACAAATTGTTTGGGGTACTCCAACAGCGTTTTCCCGATATCAAGCGAAAGACCAGGGCCTATCGCTATACCTCCATTATCAATGTGACCACCTCGCACAGTTTTGCGCTAAGGGGCCTTGCCCGAAGTTTGGGCGGCCTATTGTTCGATCTGGGCAAGTTTAGGCTGCGCAGGGTGGCACAGCGGTTTATGGTACTGTTGGGTCTAAGAAAAGACCCATACGACAACTTTTCGCTCTTGATCGAACTGCACAAAAAATATCCGGTAAAGACCATGTTTTTCTTTCAGTTTGCCGAGTATTCGACCCATGACAAGAACATCTCGCCCAACAATAACAAATTTCGGTACCTGATAAAGGCCATTGCCGATTACAGCGTGGTGGCATTGAGCACCTCTTTTCATGCCGGCGGTAATCTAGAGTTGTTAAAAACAGAGAAGAAACGGTTGGCAAAGCTTATAAACAGGCCCGTAAACTATTCTCGGCTACGGTACAACAAGGTGAATGTGCCTACGACCTATCGCAATTTGATAGAGGCAGAGTTCACCGATGATTTTAGCATGGGCTACACCCACGAATTGGGCTTTCGCGCCGGCACCTGCACTCCTTTCTATTTTTACGATATTAACCTAGAAGAACAGCAACCGCTGAAGGTACACCCGTTTGCCGTACATGATTATGCCCTTACGGGATATAAAAGCATCGCAGATGCCCTTGAGAAAGTCGATGGTATGTACCGTCAGGTCAAAACTGTGAACGGGGAGTTTATCACGGTATTTTCCAATGAACTATTGGGAAGCAAACAGCAGATTGACTGGATCCAGCTGTACCAAAACTTTTTAAAGCGCTATTATGTTTAATGGGCAGGTGACCGATATTTTTTTTGATCTTGACCATACCCTGTGGGATTTTGAAAGAAACTCTGCGCTGACCTTTGAAAAGATATTTCTTCAAAATGGCATCCATGTTTCGCTTCCTATGTTCTTGCAAGTTTATGTACCCATCAATTTTGAATATTGGAAGCTGTACCGTGAAGAAAAGGTCACCAAAGAGGAACTACGCTACCAACGGCTGAAAAAGACATTTGATACGCTTGGGATGTCCATAGACCGCTCAATGATCGACCGTTTGTCAGATGATTATATACGCTACCTGTCAAGTTTTAACCACATCATTCCGCATACAAAAGAGGTGTTGGACTATTTGAGGCCCAATTACAGGCTCCACATCATTACCAATGGTTTTGGGGAAATTCAGCACAAAAAACTAAAAAACGCCAAGATATTGCATTATTTCGAGGCCATTATAAATTCAGAGATGGCGGGGGTCAAAAAGCCACATCCGAGAATTTTTGAACTGGCCTTGGCGAAAACGAGGGTGGCCCCAGAAAACAGCCTGATGGTCGGCGACAATCTAGAGGCCGACATTCTAGGGGCCCAAGCAGTGGGTTTCCATACGTTGCACTTCAATCCCACCCAAGATTCAAACCACGATTTTTGCAAGATCATCACCCATTTGAGTGAAATAAAAAGCATTTTGTAGAGTTATAGTAGGGTACAACGGTCATTGGTTGTTTACTAATAAAATTGCTATACAAAATGAAGAAATGGGTCTTTGGTTTGGGAATTGCCATCTCGGCACTGGTTTTTGTGGTGGGCTGCTCTGAAGAGCAGAACTTTGACCAATTCGACGACCTGAGCGTTACCCCTACACTTGCCACCAGTATCTTTTATCTCGAGTCTGATGAAAGCACCATCAATTTGGCAAGCAGCGGCAGTTTTTACTCCGAGGTATTTACTTTCGAGGCCTTTAACGAAGAGTTTGTGGCCGAACGGGTGCTTGAAGGCGTCATTACTTACCAAGTTGAGAATACCACAAGCAAAGAAATTGATATAACCGTTGAGTTTTTGGATGAAGGGGGCAATGTGCTCGATACAGAGGCATTTACCATAGAGGCCGATCCGGCTCCCTTGCTTGAAAGGCAAATTGCCTATGGCAATGGGGGGAGAAGTCTCGATATTCTCAGAAATACTACAAATATAAGGGTAGGGGCGATCAATCAAAGTGACAACAGCAGTACCTCTTCGCAACCCGACCCAAAAATCATACTCCGGTCAAGCGCCGAATTTAGGTTTCGCCTCAAATGAAGAAATGGAAACTGTTGATCTTGGTCTGCCTTCTTGGCACTGCTTTTCTCTCGGCGCAGAACAAACAACTGCTCTACGACTTTTATGAAATTCCCCAATCATTGATGTTGAACCCAGGTGTCAAGACTCCTTACAAGTGGCATGTGGGCATACCGGTGTTGTCAGGTATCGGTTTTCAGGCCGGTAGCAGCGGTATAACAGTGAACGACCTTTTTGCCAACGACGGAATTGATTTCACCACGAAAGTGCGCGACAGGGCGCTATATAGCATGAGCCCAAGGGACGAGTTTAGTGGTAGTGGACAGATAGAGGTTTTTTATGGGGGGTTCAGAAGCGCGAACAGACCTGACGACTATTACTCTTTTGGAATGTACGGCGAGGGTTTTACCAGCGTTTTTTGGCCAAAAGATCTGGCGATTTTGGCCTTTGAGGGAAATGCCAATAATTTGAACAGACGGTTTGACCTAGGGCATCTGACATTACAGGGCGAGGCGGTGAACGTTTTTCACTTTGGGGTAAACCGCAAGATGAGCGACAAACTGAACCTCGGGGTGCGTGCCAAGATTTATTCAAGTGTGTTTGAGTTTAAATCAAAAAGGAATTCTGGCTACTTTGTTACCACTCCCGGCGATGATAATATTTTGGAGAACACCTTGGTGGCAGAACTTGAATTGCAGACATCGGGCTTTAAAGAACTGATAGATATACTGGATGAAGACAACAACACTACACAAAAAGATTTACAGAAATGGTTGCTGGGGCGCTCTTTTTTTGGCGGCAACCTTGGCTTGGGT
This sequence comes from Flagellimonas lutaonensis, assembly GCF_000963865.1. Lineage (NCBI taxonomy): Bacteria > Pseudomonadati > Bacteroidota > Flavobacteriia > Flavobacteriales > Flavobacteriaceae > Flagellimonas > Flagellimonas lutaonensis. Next base: position 801,076 of record NZ_CP011071.1, on the reverse strand, counting down.
GCCGATTTTGGATTTACCTATCAGCTGAACGAAAATACTTTCTTGACCGGAAGCATATTGGACGTGGGCTTTATATACCATAGCAACGGACTTGAGAACTATACCCTTAACGGGGCTGCAACCAATGAGGGTATTGAGATCATTTTGCCCGAAGACCTTTTTCAGGGCAACAATGACCTTTGGCAAGAACTGGTCGACGACTTAGAGCGCCTGGTACCCTTTGGCACGGACCAAAACAGTTTTGTTTCCTTACGACCAATAAAGCTGAATGCCTCGATACGCTATAATTTTGGAGAAGGCAATTCGGGCGGGGCGCCATGTTATTGCGGGTATGATGCCGTAAACGCAAGAGATTTTTTTGATTATGTGAACAGTGTCGGTGGCCATTTGTTTGTTATCAATCGCCCCAAGGGTCCACAGGCGGCCTTAACGGCCTTCTATCAAAGAAGGCTGGGCAATGTGCTGGCCCTGAAAACGACCTATACGGTTGACAAGTATTCTTTTTCCAATATTGGCTTGGGGCTTAATCTGCAGGCCGGGCCGGTAAATTTTTACATATTGGCCGATAATTTGTTGGGCTACCGAAATGTGGCCGACAGCCACTACGCATCTTTTCAATTCGGATTTAATATCATATCTTGGAACGATAATTGATTATCGTTTCAACATGAGGAACATTGCATTGGTTTTAATGGTTTTTTTAATGGGTGGCGCAATGGCTTTTGCCCAGTTCAGTGACTACAAATACATAGTCGTACCCAAAAAATTTGCGGCCTTTAAAAACGAGAACCAGCATGCCACTAGCACCTTGGTCAAGTATCTCTTTGACCAACAGGGGTTCAATGTGGTGTATGAGGGCGATTTCCCCGATGACTTGAACCGCGACAGATGTCTGGGCCTTTGGGTACGGCTTTGGGATGATTCAAACCTTTTTGTTACACGAACCACCCTTGCTTTTGAAGACTGTGAGAACAATCTCATATTTCAAACGGCTCAGGGCCGTAGCAAGCTAAAAGAATACCGGGCTTCTTATGAGGAGGCCATCAGAGGTGCTTTTGCTTCTTTAAAGGGAATGACGCACAATTATGTACCAAAAGAGAAAAAGGAAGGTACCGATGCGGTAACACTTAACTTTGACAATGATGTAAAAAGTTTGGAGAAAGAAGCAGCCAAAGACCTTGAGAACAAATCTTCTCAGGTTGTCGAGCAAAAGTCGACCATAGAAGAGCAGCTATACAAGTCTAAAGAACCAGTGGCCTCAACGATGGTAAAAAAAGATACGGCCGGATCAAATACCGGCAAAAGCGCCTCAAAAGCAGATATTCTATATGCCCAGCCGATTGAAAAGGGATATCAATTGGTTGATACCACCCCTAAGGTTCGCTATAAACTTCAAAAAACATCGGTGCCAGATGTTTATTTGGTGGTCGATGACGACAAAAACGGCATTGTATTCAAAAAAGATGGCAAGTGGTTCTTGCAGTATGAAGACGATGACCAAGATGTGATGAAAGAGTTGAACATTAAATTTTAGAAATCGTACTTGTCTTTCCAGTGCTTTTTTAAAAATTCCCTAAAGGCGTTTTCTCTAGGATTGTTTCCGGGTTTATAAAATGTTGTTCCTGATAGTTCTTCGGGTAAGAATTCTGATTGAACAAAATTATCCTCATAGTCATGGGCATAGGCATATTCTTTGCCATAGCCCAAGTCTTTCATTAATTTGGTGGGGGCGTTTCTTATGTGCAAGGGCACGGGCAGGTCACCTGTTTCACGTACTTTTTGCTGCGCATTGCCAATGGCCAGGTAGCTGGCGTTGCTTTTTGGTGAACTGGCCAGATAGGTGGCACACTGGCTCAAAATGATCCGCGCCTCTGGATACCCGATAATATTGACGCTTTGAAAAGTGGCATTGGCCAGTACCAGGGCCGTTGGGTTCGCATTTCCGATATCTTCCGAGGCTAAAATGACCATTCTACGGGCAATGAACTTTACATCTTCGCCCCCCTCGATCATGCGGGCCAGCCAATATACGGCGGCATTTGGGTCGCTGCCCCTGATCGACTTGATGAATGCCGATATGATATCATAATGTTGTCCCCCGGCCTTGTCATACAGCACCGTATTTTTCTGGACTTTCTGCTGTACAAGTGTATTGGTGATGATCACTTGATCACTTTCCTCAGAGTTTACAATGAGTTCGAAGATGTTCAGCAGCTTTCTACCATCTCCTCCAGAAAGGCGCAGTAGGGCCTCGGTTTCGTTAAGGGTTATTTTTTTTGCTTTTAACAGTGCATCTTCTCTTATGGCACGCAGCAATAGGGCTTCTAGATCTTCTTTTCCGAAGGCATTGAGTATGTATACCTGACATCGTGACAACAGGGCGGGAATCACTTCAAAACTCGGATTTTCGGTCGTTGCGCCAATAAGCGTTACCCATCCTTTTTCAACAGCCCCCAAAAGCGAGTCTTGTTGTGATTTGCTGAACCGGTGTATTTCATCGATGAATAAAATGGGGTTTTTTGAAGTGAACAGTCCGTCGCTCTGTTTCGCTTTGGCAATAACCTCGCGCACCTCTTTGACTCCGCTGCTAATGGCACTCAAGGTATAGAAGGGACGGCCACTTTCATTTGCGATTATTTGGGCCAAAGTAGTCTTGCCCGTACCGGGCGGCCCCCAAAATATCAAAGAAGGCACCATGCCTTTTTTTATTTGGTTGTATAGGGCCCCCGTGGGGCCTACCAAATGCTGTTGGCTAATGTATTCATCCAGTGTTTTCGGTCTGATTCTTTCTGCCAAAGGTTCACTCATTGCATAAAAATAGGACAAAAGGGCCTGACAATTTGTGCCATTTTAAAATTTTGGATACTAAATTGCAAGGTAACAAGCATATGGCCACACCAAGTCAATTTAAGTTTTCAAATGCCGTGTTGTTGGCACCCCTTCTGGCGGCCCTGGCCATTTGGTCGGTGTTCTGGTTCGAGGTTCGGTTTGGGGTCAATTTTAACGATTACGGGGTATATCCGAGAACCTTAAAGGGGTTGCGGGGCGTTCTTTTAAGTCCGTTCATCCATGGCTCGGTAGAACATCTATACAACAATACGTTGCCCCTGATATTGCTGACGGCGTTTCTGTTCTATTTTTATAGGAGAGAGGCAGTTTGGGTATTGTTGGTCGGGGGGCTGCTTTCAGGGTTGCTCACTTGGCTCATCGGACGGCCATCATACCATATTGGGGCAAGCGGAATCATCTACGTACTGGCAAGCTTTATTTTTTTTAAAGGAATCTTTGCCAAGTATTACCGATTGATTGCCCTGTCTTTGACGGTTGTCTTTATTTATGGAGGAATGCTTTGGTATATTTTTTCGATAAAGGATGGAATTTCTTGGGAAGGACATCTTTCAGGATTTTTAACAGGGCTGTTCTTGGCCTTGGTGGTAAGAACAAAGGTTCCCGTTGAAAAGAGGTATGTATGGGAGCGTGAAGATTATAACGAGGAGGAAGATGAGTTTATGAAGCATTTTGATGAACACGGAAATTTCATAGAAAGAAAACCCGATGTAGAAGGGGATGGGGCAAAAATCAACTATCAGTATAAAAAGAGGGACGACTAGCCCTTTCGCTGCCGCACAACCTCATAAAGAAACACCCCACAGGCCACCGATACATTCAGCGACTCTATTTCGCCCAACATGGGCAATTTGGCAGTGTGATCCGCCAACTTCAACAGCGAGGGTGATATTCCGCTACCCTCTGAACCCATAATGACCGCACAGGCCCTATTCAGTGGAACATCGTAGACAAAGGTATCAGCCTTTTCGGTGGCAGCAACGATTTCCACTCCGGATGATTGCAGGTAGAATATGGCATCTTTTAAATGGTCGACCTTGGTGATCGGAATTTTGAAGGCGGCGCCGGCTGAGGTCTTTACCGCATCGGCATTAATAGGGGCAGAGTTGTTTTTGGGCACCACAATGGCGTCTACTCCACAACATTCGGCGGTTCTGATGATGGCCCCGAAGTTTCGAACATCGGAAATACCATCCAAGAGAAGAAAGAATGGCAGTTCTTGTTTTTGCAGGATTTTTTCAACAGTATCTTCAAAATTTTGGAAGGCAACGGGTGATATCAGGGCCACGGCACCCTGATGGTTGTTTTTAGTGAGTTTGTTGAGCCTTTCGATGGGCACATACGAGACCATCAACCGTTTTTTTCGAGCCAAGGTTTCAAGGCTCTTGAACAGGCCACCTTTCAGGCCTTTCTGCAGGTAGACCTTGTTGATGGGTTCGTCGGCCTTTATGGCTTCCATTACGGCATGTATACCATATATCTGTTCAGAATTTACCATTGTAATCAAATTACAAAAAAACCCACTTGAAGAAGTGGGTTTTTAGAATGTTATTAAGCAAAATTTAGCTATTCAAGTACATAAACACCTGTCTAAGATCTTGCTCTTCTTTAATATTAAGATTGTTTTGCTTTAAATATCCAGCCAAATTTTCTTTTTTGTCAGGGGGCAGAAGCTTCAATAGCTTTTTATTCTTGAGCTGTATCTCGTCTATTCGGTTTATGCCTTTAGCCTCGACGTAATATTCCGTAAACTTTGAAAATTTAGCGGGAATTGCTTTGACAAAAGAGTTTTGGGCTTTTTGACCTTCTGTAAACTTAACGTTTATACGTTTGTACAACGTATATTCTTCGCCTTCTACCAAGGTCACCAGGTAACCATTTAAGGTATTGCCCTTTTTGTCAATAAATGTCTTGAAACTCAAAGGTTGGCCATTTACCAAGATTGAAATCTTCTTGTCTTTTCCCAAAGCCCTGATAGGCTCGTTTTCAAGGTTTTTTTGCTTTATCTCTATTTCCTCGTTGTAGGCGTTGTATCGGTAATAAATATTTTGCACCGGCTCACCGTCATAGAATAAAGTTGTGTACTGAAAAGCATTGGAGGTATATGGGCTACCTTGTATATCACTTCTATTTTCATAGGAGAGTTTTTCTTTTGCGCCAGAAATTGAACCGGTAACGTATTGCAAGGCGGCATCGGTAAAGCCTCCATCTGCCCCTGTTGCCGTGTAAGAGGCAACTTGTCCCGATGTTTGTCCATTTACGACAAGGGCTGAAACAGATAGTAGTGCTAACAGGAAATGTGTTTTTTTCATAAGAATTTAAATTTTCACGAAAATAGCCATTTGCCTAAATAAATCGTGAAATTATGTGTTATAATTAGCTTAAAAACCCATATGGCCGACGACCTTCAATCTAGGGTTGGTAGACAAAAGATTGCGCTCTATCATTGTTTTTAGATACCAACAGATGCTTTGTGCCGTTCAAATCTACAAAAAGGGCATCTTTTGTGTTGCCATCTAGGTAAAGCCCTGTTTCTTCATATGTGAGCGCCTGATAGCCATTTTCTTGGTTTGATAGCAGGGCCAAGCCTGAAAACGCATCCAGACGGGGTGTCTCGACTTCTGTTTCATATAGGTTGCCGGCAATTACGCAATCTTCAAAACCGTCACCGTTCAAATCATAAATATCAATTGAAAGAATAGGGAACATTTGCGCTTCAACCGGCAGTAGTATTTTTTCAAAATCGCCACTACCCCTGTTCACCAAAACAATTGAATTAAACTCTGTGGCTTCACTTTGAAACGCGTTCGACAGGTCTTCACCATAAATGTCTACCAAGGTTGCATTGGCAAACTCGTTGTAGGTTTCGAATTTTTCTTTGATAAAGGGCATTTGTTGTGAAGAACACTCACGGCCTCTTACGGGCACGTATGCGCCATTATATTCTTTACTCAGAACAATATCATTTGTGCCATTTCCATCAAAATCGTCTGCAAACACCTTGAACGGTTTTTTCTTGTTGGCCTTGAATTTGATGTTTAGGCCTACATTGCCGACCACGTAATCTTTGAGACCATCATTGTTCACATCGGTCTGTGCAATGGAGAACCACCAGCCACGCTCTTCGCCAAGGCCTTTTTCCTTTGCCACGTTCTGAAAGCTTCCATTTTGGTTTTTGAAAAGGCCTATTCCTGTCCATTCACCCACGGCAATAAAATCTTGTTGCCCGTCATTATCGAAATCGGTGGCCACAAAGTCATTGATAATGCCAAAATTGGCTAATTCAGGAGCAACTTTTTCGGTTACATCGACCAAGCGGCCTTTTTTGTTCTCGAAAATTGTAGAGGGTTGGAATTTCGGGTAATTTCTTGGGATGACTCGATTTCCAACAAGCAAATCAAGGTCTCCGTCATTATCGAAATCTATGGGGGTTACTGTTTTGCCATTTTTCGGATATTTTTCAAGCTCAGGTTGCTTTGCCTTTGTAAAGTTGCCTTTGCCATCATTTATGTAAAGCCGGTCGGTAAAGAAAGAGGAATTTTCATCGAATTCGTTGCCGCCACTTACCACGAAGAGATCTAGGTCTCCATCATTGTCGAAGTCAAAGAATACCGACTCCATATCCTCATGGCCCTTGTCATCATCCAATGCTTTTGAAGCCACGGCCACAAAACCACTGCCTATGTTTTTAAGTAATTGGCCCGCTTGGCCTGACGCGCCGCCGATAAAAACATCTTCTAGGCCATCGCCATTAAAATCGCCCTTACTCATAAATGGACCAAGTGTTGATTGTTTGTAGGGCAAAAGAATTTCTTCTTCAAAATCATCGTAAGGATTTTCTTTGTGAACTATGGGTTGGCCAAGCACCGCACTTTCCTTAAAGAACGGTATAACTTTGTCTGCCTCAGGCTTCAATGGTTTCGCATTTACAATGTCTAAGGTAATGACGGAATTTTTAGGGATATCATACCGTATTTCGGCGCTGCCATTGTTCCATTCAACCTTCAGCGTATCAACTTTTTCTGTGTTTCCAAGCCCGAAAATGATTGAGTTGTCGTGTGATGACCGGTAGCCTTTGATCCTACGACTTTCAATGTACTGTTCTTTACCACCATATTTGATGGAAACCTTTGCAAAGGGCTCAGAATTTACTCCCTTCAGTTTTATCTTTAAGTAGTTGCCCTCGTTTCTTTCGACCGAAACATTTTGATATACCAGAGCTTTATCATCGATGTTGTTGACCACTAAATCGTAATCACCATCATTGTCAAGGTCTGCCTGTGCAGCCCCGTTGCTAAAAGTAAAATCCTCCAGACCCCATTCTGAAGCACGGTCTACAAATTTTAGATTACCTTGGTTTTCATACAGGATGTTCTGCAATTTTTCAGAGGGCATGTCATAATAAAGTTGTTTTTTTATTTCCAGAGGTACATTCTTACCATATTTCATGCGGGCCTCAAAAACCTTGTTCTGAACATCATTGTCGAGGGCATAGCGCCTATATCCGTTGGTAACATAAATATCCTTGTCTTGGTCAAGATCAAAATCTGTCATTAGCACTGACCAACTCCAATCGGTATTGGCCGTTTTGGTCATTTGGGCGATATTATTGAACTTATTGTTACCAATATTTAGCTGAAATGAATTGTACATATATTGGTAATGGAAGTTGGCCTTATTTACCAGGTAATCAAAACGGTCGGTGCTCATAGATGCCATTAGTGTCTTTGAGCGCTTATGGTCGCTTGAAGCCATATCGAGCACGAAAATATCTTGCTTGGAATCGTTGTTGACATCGGCAATGTCAATACCCATTCCGTAAAAGGAAATCTGGTTGGTGTACTCTTTGATCTTATCGACAAAAACACCCTTTTCGTTGATGAACAAGGCATCAGGAATGTAGTAATCACTGGCAATGTAAAAGTCTAGCCAACCATCGTTGTTTATGTCACTTATGGCAAGGCCCAATCCAAAAATAGGCCGTTGTATGCCGACCTCTTTGGTCACATGGACAAAACGACCGTTGTCGTTTCTATAGAAATGGGAAGAATTGAAATATTGTGCCTCTAGGTTACCCTCGACCATCCGATACAGATTAATAGGGTCAACCCCATAATACTCATTTTCGTTCATTACGATGCAATCGAGGTCACCATCCCGGTCATAGTCGAAAAATGCCGATTGCGTACTGATACCCATATCAGCTAGTCCATACTCATCTGCGTTTTCTAGAAAAGTATTGTTTTTTTGATTGATAAATAGCAGGTTCTTTCGATTTGGCCTATTATTGGGACCACCTTGTGAGACATAGATATCCATCCACCCATCGTTATTAATGTCGACAAAGGCCACTCCATTGGACCAAATCTTTCCTTGGTTGATGCCGGCCGTTTCTGTTATGTCTTCAAATTGTAAATTACCCTTGTTCAAGTACAATCTGTTCGGTACTTGGTTGCCACAAAAAAAGATATCCAAAAGACCATCGTTGTTGATATCTTCAACACCAACGCCTGCACCGTTGTAGAAATAGTCAAAATTGAAAAGATTTTCAAGGGTTTCAAGGTTTTCGGTGATGTTGTTTTCAAAATTAACGCCAGTACTATTGGCTTCCAATTTTTTGAAGATTTGTTTCTTTTCAACAATCCGGTCTTTTTTTTCTTCGTCCACTACCTCCGCTGTCTTTTGTTTACAGGCAATGACTGCAAAGACCGACAATAGGCAAAAAAGATATTTATTCCGAAACATGTTCTATAAGCATTAAAATTAGTATGTGGCCGAAAATGCCCCACAAATTATTACGAACTTTTGTGATTAACAAGAATACTTGATTTTATTGATGTATAATGAAGTTTTTTAACAGGGTGAATAAAAAAAGCCACCTATGAAAGGTGGCTTTTTCTCTATTAAAATTATAATCCAATCTTCAATTAGTCTTTACAGTAATCAATGGCAATGCTGCCAGCCTCGGTACCTGCAGGAATGTCTGCAACCGTATTTCCATTTGGTGTGATGATTTGAAAGGATATCTCACCCCAAAAATCACCCCTGAAATTAAAATCAGCAGCTTCCGTTAATCCGGCAGGAACAGTAAATGTGGTAGTACCAGAACTGGCCCCATCTGTACAATCATACCCCGGATCTTCATAGGGCGTGCAAAGGCCAATCTCATAAACGGTGCCATCACTTAATGTAACAACAAGGCCTGGGCCGCCACCATCAGCAGTGGTTGGTTGCCATCCATCGCCAAATGCATCTTGCATTTCCACAGTCCAAACCCCTGGTGTAGGTGGTTTGGGTGGGCATACTACAGTGGCTGTGTAGAGAAATGGTGAACTAAAGAACGAACCTGTCAATGTGCCGGAGTTGTCGGCAAAAGAATACCTTCTTCCATCCACTAATACCAGCTCAAAACGAATGGTAAACTGGTCAGATCCATCAACGTCGTCGTTAGAGATGGGAAGTGCGGCAACCATTTCTGGTAGGGTGATGGTATAAGTTGTTCTGGGCAAACCAAATTCACCTATTGAAAAGGTTGAAGGGTCGAGGATTTCAACTAGAACCTCTTCGGTATCCAAATCTGTTTCACCGTCTGCAACGGTATTGTCCCTAAAACCGATATATACTTCAACTGCTTGCACGAGTTTACCATTTTCTTGATCCTGAATTTCAACTTCTACACTGAAATTTGAATCATTGTTGCCGATAGGAATCTCGTTGGATATAACATTTATGGTTCTTAAGACCGCACCCCGCTGTACGTTGGCTTGAATCTCATCAAAGACCTTGTCTCCTTCTTCACAAGAAGAGATGAAGAAGAACAACACCATAAATGAGAGTATTTTACTAAAGATTTTCATAAGATAATTTTTCTTTTTTGTTATTAGCCATTTTGAGACACTTAGGTCAGTTGCAATAAAACCACCCGACATAGCAGGTGGTTTTATCGTTAACTTAGCTATGACTAGAAACTCTTTGAATGATATCAAAAGGTTCTTTCATCACTGCTTATTAAAGTTTAGTCAATCGAACCTCTGCATCAACACCACCGCCACAATCATCGCTTTCATCGTCTCTGAGCACAATATTGAAGACGCTGTCATCTGCAGGGTCATATGTTCCTGGCGCAGCTTCAACTGGAGGGCCTAACGTGATACCTGCACTACATTGAAGACCTGATGCCTGACCAGGGAGAGGATTGACAGAACCACATACCAGATCAAAAGCAAAAGCTCTAGGTCCATTTCCAATACCGAAATCTGGAAGATATACGGCTTCGAAAACTCTTTGTGTGGAGGTTTCCCCAATCATGAGCGTTACCGTCGTGCCATCCCCCCAAGTGTTGGAAGCGAATATTCCGGGTACCACTTGGTTGACTACATAGTCTCCCACAAATTGGTCTTCTCCAATCGGACAAACCACCGTAGGGGTATACAAAAATGGCGAACTAAAGAACGAACCTGTTAGCGTACCTGAATTGTCCGCGAACGAAAAGCGACGTCCATCTGTCAAAACCAATTCGAAACGGATTTCAAATTGATCACCACCCGTGATATCAGACTCACTCCGTCCCACAAAAGAAAGCATCTCTGCCAGGGTAATGGCGTAACTAAATCTCGGAAGACCAAACTCCCCTATAGTAAAGGTTGAGCTATCAACAGTGTCGAATAGTGATTCCTCTACATTCGTTCCAGGTCCTACTTCCTCAGTATTGTCCCTGAAACCAACATATACCTCAACTGTCTGTACAAGGTTTCCGTTTTCTTGGTCTTGTACTTCCAGTTCCACTTCAAATCCTGCATCGGCTTGCCCGATTGGCAGTTCGTTTGAAATGAGGTTTATAGTTCTTAAAACGGCTCCTCTCTGAACATTGGCTTGTATTTCATCGAAGACCTTATCCCCATCTTCACATCCTGAGAACACCAAAAGTGCTCCAAGCAATGTGGTTCCTAATAAATATTTAGCAAACTTTTTCATCATTAATCATTTTTTAGTTTGCTGGAGGGAAGGTGGGACTTGGAGGGTTGGTGTCCCAAAAAACCTGTGTTGTCAAATCTGACCTCTGGGTCAAGTTTGGATTCGTAATGACCTCGTTCTGTGGCAACAAGAACGTACGTGGGAAAGGTCCTGGATCTGGCTCCCAGTTTGGAAGCAAGGTAGTAGGATATCCCGTTTTTCTGTAATAGTTGTACGCTTCAGTAGCACCGCCGTATAGGGTGATGAAGTATTGCTCCGCAAAGATGTTCTCCTTGTCATCACCAGTAGCAGCATTGAAGTCGCTCACAATACCATCGATATAAGCCGTAACCTCTGCAGCTGTAGGTGCAAATGATAGATCAGCAGAACTATCCAAAGATCCGAACGATTGGACTTTTGCGATATGCTTTTCAAGACCCGCCCTCAAGAAGTTGGCACGCTCGGTGTCGTTGGCAGCCATCTCACCTCTCCAGAAATCAACATAAGAAGCCAAGATGATGGGCTCAATACCGGCACCACCGCCACCAAGACCTAAACCTACTACATCAAAACTATTGTCATCGAAACGCCCACCTGCTGGGTAAACACCAACTGCAGCTCTCAGGAAGTTGTCAGGAGGTGTACCTTCGTCGTTACCGTGAGAACGACCCCAATAACCATTGGGCACACTACAATAAGTGAAACCACCATCTTGGTAGTGCTGTGGAGGTACTACCAATGAGCAGGCCAAGGTTTCCTCATCTGCAGGAGCATCAGCACCTGGTGTGGCATCCACCTGACGATAGAAGTAGTAACGGATTCTTGGGTCACCGTAGTCTAGCATGGTCTCCATCAACCAGTTTGACTGGTAAATGTTGGCTCCAGAAGGCGTATAATCAGCAGCATAGTCTGGGTGACGTGAATCAGGTTGTAATTCACTTGTACCATATTGCAATTGGAAATCATCCTCATTGCTAGAAATAAAGTTGCCGCCTGCGATAATGTTGTTGAACGCTGAAGTGTTTCCAGTGTTCTTGTATGCGCGCAACCTCAAAGTGTTGATCAATTTTACCCATTTAGAGGCATCCCCTTCATAGAAAATATCCTGGGCACCTTGTGTTGGAGGATTCGAGGCCAAAAGGCTCTCGGCCTCATCCAAAAGGCCAAATGCCACGTTGTAGATTTCCTCTCCACTGTCCAAAGTGGGAGCGGGAAATTCAGAAGGGTTCAATGCCTGGCTCCAAGCGGCCGTTCCGATATAATCCACTAAAAGGAACAGCATGTGTGCCTGAAGGGTCTTGCCCACGCCAACATGAAATGAATAATCCACTTCACTGTTTGCGTTGATATCCTCAAGGGCAGCCACGTTGGTAGAAATACCTACACTGACACCATCCCCTACACCATTACCCCCACTACTGTAGGTTCTTGACCAAATACCGTCAAAGGTGTTACCGGGATAGTTGTTGAAGTAGTTTCTACCAAACATGTAATCGATCCGTGTCAATTCGGCACCACGGTCACTGATAGTTTGCATATTAGTGCCGTATGCCAGTTGGATCGAGTTGAGCAGCAGGTTAGGGTCTGCCTGGTCTGCCGCTAGGTCGTTCGGACTTACCCTTAAGTCCAAGTCCGTTGTCTCACAGGCGGTAAAAAGCCCACCTGCGATAAAAACAACTGTTATGTATTTAAAAATGTTTTTCATGATATTATCCATTAACAATTTTTTATTAGAATGAAGCCTTTACACTGACACCGTACCTTCTGGAACTAGGCCCGTTGATGAAGTCGAATCCTCGTCCGTTACCGATACCCACACCCTGAACATTCGGGTCAAAGTTTGCACCATCTGGGGTGTTGTAGGCATCATACCATAGGTTGAAGCCCTGGGCTGTGATGCTCAAAGAACCAAATGGGGTCTTTTCGAGCAACTTCGATGGGAAGGTATAGCCCAAAGAAACTTCTTGTAAGCGGATTACAGAGGCGTCATAGATTCTAGTCTCTGTTGGACCGAACAACAGGTTACTGAAGAAATAAGTCGAGTTGTTTATCTGCTTGTTGTTGACTTCTCCAGTTGTTTGGTTAACACCTGGCAAAATATAGGTGTTTTCCCTGTCTTGGGTCTCAACAATCAAACCTCTACCCAACAGCACGGCAACCGTACTCGAAAGGATGTCACCACCCTTGACATGGTTTACCTGAAAGTTCAGGTTCCAGTTCTTGTAGCGCAAGGTATTGATGAAGTTCATGGTATAATCAGGAATAGCGTCTCCAATAACGGGTACATTTCCGTCATTGTCTTGCTCAACCACTACATAGTTTCCTGCGTCATTTACCAAGAAATTACCGTTTTCATCCCTTCCAATCGCCGTACCTACAATAGCACCCAAAGATTCACCTTCAATAGCGGCGTTTGAACCCCTGAAAAGGCCTCCGCCAACCGCCAATGAACCGGCGTAGGCAATGAAATCTTGCTCTTGTTCTGTAACGGTCTCATTGTTGGTAAAGAAGTTGACCCTTGAGTTCCAACTGAAGTTTTCTCCTTTAAAAATATCAACTCCCAAATCCGCTTCAAATCCTTTGTTCTGTATTTCACCAACGTTGCTTTGGGTGAAAGAGAAACCGGTTGATGGCGACAATGGCTCGGTAACGATCAAATCGTTGGTCACCCTGTTAAAGTAGGTGAAATCCAAAGAAATTCTGTTTTTCCAAAGACGCGATTCGATACCGAATTCATATTCCTCCAACAGCTCAGGCTTCAAATCAGGATTGGCCCTAAAGTTGTCGATTTGGTTGGCAGTCATCAAGTTGCCCTGGGCATCTACGAACCTTTGGGTGGTTTGCTCTACTACGTTGACAGTAGGATATCCGGTAGGAAAGGTAGCCGAAGTACCGTAGCTAGCCCTCAATTTCAAGAAATTGATCCCATTCTCGCTCTGAAGACCGTCAAAGGCCGCTGTAGGCAAGAAAGACAAGCTGACACCGGGATAGGTTTTGCTATTGTTCTCTGAAGTCAAGTTAGAAACCCAGTCTGTTCTGGCAGATACGTTCAAGAATAGCATATTGTCGTAATCCAAGGTAGCTTGACCCAAGATACCGACAATGTTACGCTTCTGGGAGAACTGAATGGGTGTCTGGTTTTCAAAGTTGAAGTGGCGCTTGATGCCAAATACTATCTGGCCGGTACTGTTGACTCCTTGTCTATCAAAGAAATCCTGTCTTGAAGTGGCACCGACCGTGAAGGTCATTCCCAGTTTTTCTGAAAGATCGTAATTACCGTTCAAAGAAAGGAAATGCTCCCAGATCGTATTGTTGTTGTCATATGTTTGATAGAAACCAAAAATGGCATTGGTAAATTCTACCCCCCCTTTGTTTGAACCGTTAATGTTGCGCTCGTTGTAGAAATCTAGACCAGACCTCCAGTTGAGGTTCAGGTTCTCATTGATTTCATAGCTCAACTGCGCGTTCCAGTAAAAACGGTTGGTCAACTGTCGGTAGGTAACGTTTTTGGCGGTCCAACGTGGGTTGATGATGTCATTACCGTTACGGTAGTAAACACTTGAGCCGTCGATTGGGTTCTCAAACGGAAGCCCCATCAAGTCAACACTTCGTGGTGTAAACAATACGTTGCCATAAACGGAAAGACCATCTGTACCGTTACCCCTACTTGATGCGATGGGAGGTGTACGATAGTCGGTTCTTGCATAGTTCATGGTTCCACTAATGGTAAACTTGTTGGAAAGTTGTGAACGGCCACCCATAGAAACATTCAACCTGTTTAAAGAGTTGCCCGGTGTAAAACCTTCATCGTCCAAGTAACCAAGGTTGAAGTTATAGTTGGTCGACCCATCGGCAGTTGAACCAGCAACATTCACAGAGGTATTGGTAACCACACCTGGGCGGAAAAATTCCTCTACAGAATCATATGGTCTCCATGGATATCTTGCCCCTTGAAGTTCTGGGAAAGCAGCTCTTGTTGAGGCTACTGACGTAGTAGAATATGGGTGCTCCAACGTACCATTGTCATCAATGGCTGATTGGTTGCCCCAACCTGATACACCATCACGGTCAAAACTTGGTCCCCAGTTACTGAAGAACCATCCGAAAGACTGGTCAAAACCGTTACCATATTTGTCTTGATAATCAGGTATAGAAGCCATTTCGTTGGTAAAGACAGACTGGCTCACGGTAATCTCGGTCTTTTTTGCCCCGCTGCCAGCAGCACCGGCCTTGGTGGTAATCAAGATGACCCCGTTCTTACCCTGTGTACCGTAAAGGGTGGCGGCTGCCAAACCTTTCAAAACCTCCACACTGGCAATGTTGTTCGGGTCAAGGTCCAAGAAACGGGACGACCCTGTATTGCCTGAAATAAAGTTTCCGGGCGCGTTGGTGTCATTACTGAAAGGAACCCCGTCTACAATAAAGAGCGCCTGGTTGCTACCACTGAAGGAGCTTAGACCCCTGATGGTCACGTTTGTACCAGAACCCGAGGCACCACCGGCAGCGGTAATCTGTACACCGGCGGCCTTACCAGCGAGTACCCTGGCAACATCACCTTCGGCCCGTTGCTCCAGTTGCTCGGAACCCACAGAGGTAACCGCATATCCTAAGGCCTTCTTTTCACGTTTGATACCTTGGGCCGTTACGACCACTTCTTCCAATGCCTGGGCATCTTCCGACATTTGCACATTGATCACATTTCCTGCGCCAACGGTGCGTCTTTCATCTTTTTGGCCGATGTACGTAAACAATAGTGTTTGGCCAGTACTGGCGGAAATCGAGTAGTTTCCATCAAAATCTGTTTGCGTACCAGTTGACGTTCCTTCAACGACGATGTTCACCCCAGGGAGCGGCAGGCCGTTTTGGTCTGTCACCGTACCTGTAATCGTCTTGTCTTGCGCAAAAGAAAGGTGCACAAAGAACGCCAATAACAGCGTTAACAATCCATTAAGTTTTGTTCTCATTTTAAAATTATTTGAATTAGCTAGCCGCTAAAATCATAATTTCATGTTAATAATCCAAACTAATTTTAATAAAATTTCACATTTGACGGTTGTTCTCGAAAGAGGGAAAAATTGTGAATTGCGCAATGTTTTTGCCAAAAAGAAGGTCATTTTTTTTTGCTTTTTCTTAAAAAGAGAAAAAATCCCGATTCAGAAGTACGTTTTGTTCAAAATATTGTTATTTACTTGTTTTGGGTTATTGTTACAATGCCTGTTTAAGTAGTACATAATATAAGGTATAAGGTCTTGGTTAAAAACAAGTTGTTCTTTCTGGTTTTTCTTTTGGTCATTTATTGCTATCCGCAAGGTGAGGGGGGTGTTTTTACCCGGTCAAGGTTGGCGGCGCTGAAAACCGGTGAAGGTTCTTTGGGCAACAATCCCCATGCCATAGAATGGTTTAATGAGTTGCGGCGTAAAACCTCGACTCTTGGCCAAGAACGCTCGATAAGCCTAGATGATATTGAAGGCTCGGTTTATTTGGATGTTGAATTTAACAATGGAACGGTGTATTACCTGAACGAGGAGTATCAAAACTTTCCGATGCGATATGATGCCTATAATGATGAGATTGAGATCAAACGGAGTGCCTCGCGCCAACTGCAGGCATTTTACAAAAGCCCAGCAATCTCTTGTGAGATAAAAGGGCAGAGGGTCGTGTACCTTGAATATCAGAATAAGGATGGATCCCTATCAGAAGGATACTTGTTCAGATATTTTGAGGGGCCGTTCTATTCATTTTATGTTAAGCATGCAAAAATCTTCAAAGAGGCGAAGCAGGCGAAAACATTTCTACAAGGTTCTTTTCCGCACCGATTTGTTGACGACGAGCAGTTCTACATCAAATTGGCTGATGGCGTGCCAACTTTTACCAAGCCCCAAAAAAACCAGCTACTTGAAATCTTTGGCAAAAATAATGAGCGGGCGGTTAAACGGTTTATCAAAGAAAACCGATTAAGTCTCTCCAATATTGATGACATGGTAAAGTTGGTCGCTTATGCAAATGCACTTTGATGTTGCCACATTTAAACACATTGTGGCCTAAAAGCCAAGATTTGATCGCTGCAAGCAGTGTTTTTCGATCTGGCATGTCCATTGTTTTCTTGGTTGTTTCGGCGGATTCATTGAAAGCATAAAAAATGGCTTTTCAGCCCAGGCCTTGCCTGCCTCTACCAAAATAATTTTTCAAGTATTTGAATTATTGTGAAATATCACTACATTTGCACCCCTCAAAAAGAGGGTTTTTTGATTTTTAACAAGAGAATTTAATGCCAACAATTTCACAATTAGTAAGAAAAGGAAGGGCCACAATTACCAAGAAGAGTAAATCGGCTGCTTTGGATTCTTGCCCACAGCGAAGAGGTGTGTGCACCCGTGTGTACACCACCACGCCAAAAAAACCAAACTCGGCCATGCGAAAAGTGGCTAGGGTTAGGTTGACCAATGGCAAAGAGGTGAACGCCTACATTCCCGGTGAGGGGCACAATCTGCAAGAGCACTCGATAGTATTGGTAAGGGGCGGAAGGGTGAAAGATTTGCCAGGTGTTCGGTATCATATCGTGCGTGGCGCCCTTGACACAGCAGGTGTTGCGGGTAGAACACAGCGTAGGTCGAAGTACGGAGCAAAACAGCCCAAAAAGTAATTGATTTATTAGCAAGAAATGAGAAAAAGACAGGCAAAGAAAAGGCCGTTGTTGCCAGATCCCAGGTTCAACGACCAGCTAGTGACCCGATTCGTCAACATGATGATGTGGGACGGTAAAAAATCATTGGCCTTCAAAATCTTTTACGATGCCATCGATATCGTGGAAGAAAAAAAGACCGATGATGAAAAATCAGGATTGGAGATTTGGAAGGATGCCCTTTCAAATGTAATGCCCCATGTTGAGGTGAGAAGCCGTCGTGTAGGGGGCGCCACATTCCAGATTCCCATGCAAATTCGACCAGATCGTAAAATCTCGACTGCAATGAAGTGGTTGATAACTTTTGCCCGCAAGCGAAACGAGAAATCAATGGCCCAAAAGTTGGCATCAGAGATTTTGGCTGCGGCAAAAGAAGAGGGCGCAGCCGTTAAGAAAAGGGTTGATACCCATAAAATGGCAGAAGCCAACAAAGCATTCTCTCACTTTAGATTCTAGAACAAAAATGGCAAGAGATTTAAGTTATACAAGAAATATAGGCATTGCGGCCCACATTGATGCTGGTAAGACCACCACTACAGAACGTATACTTTTCTATACAGGGGTCAGCCACAAAATTGGTGAGGTGCACGATGGTGCTGCTACAATGGACTGGATGGAGCAAGAGCAAGAGCGCGGTATTACCATTACCTCTGCGGCAACCACCTGTACCTGGAACTTTCCTACCCAGAACGGGCAGCTCACAAACGATTCAAAACCATACCACTTCAATATAATCGACACCCCCGGCCACGTTGACTTTACCGTAGAGGTAAACCGTTCACTAAGGGTGTTGGACGGATTGGTGTTTCTTTTCAGCGCCGTTGATGGCGTAGAGCCCCAATCAGAGACCAACTGGCGCTTGGCTGATAACTACAAGGTGCCAAGAATGGGCTTTGTAAACAAAATGGATCGCCAAGGTTCCAACTTTTTGGCCGTTTGCCAGCAGGTAAAAGATATGTTGAAGTCAAATGCAGTTCCAATCGTCTTGCCAATTGGTGATGAGGCTGATTTTAAAGGGATTGTTGATTTGGTGAAGAACAGGGCCATCGTATGGCACGAAGAGAACTATGGTTCTACCTTCGACGTAATCGATATTCCTGCCGATATGCAAGATGAGGTAAAGAAATATCGTGCGAACCTTATCGAGGCTGTTGCCGAATATGATGAAAACCTGATGGAGAAGTTCTTCGAAGATGAAGACTCCATCACAGAAGATGAAATCCACGCTGCGCTTCGTGCCGCTGTAATGGATATGAGCATCATACCCATGATCTGTGGTTCTGCCTTCAAGAACAAGGGCGTGCAGTTTTTGTTGGATGCCGTGTGCAGGTACTTGCCATCGCCATTGGACAAAGATGCGATTGTTGGAACGCACCCTTCTACCGGAGAGGAAATCGCAAGAAAACCTGATCCAAAAGAACCATTTGCAGCCTTGGCCTTTAAGATTGCCACTGACCCATTCGTTGGTAGATTGGCATTTTTCCGGGCATATTCAGGTAAGCTTGACGCCGGTTCGTATGTATTGAACAACCGAACAGGCAACAAAGAGCGTATCTCTAGAATTTATCAGATGCATTCGAACAAGCAGAATGCCATTGACTCTATTTCTGCTGGAGACATCGGTGCTGCGGTTGGTTTTAAAGACATCAAAACAGGGGATACCCTTTCTGATGAAAAGCATCCGATTGTTTTGGAAAGTATGATTTTCCCTGATCCGGTAATCGGTATCGCTGTTGAGCCCAAGACCAAGGCGGATGTCGATAAATTGGGTATGGCCCTTTCAAAATTGGCCGAAGAGGATCCAACCTTCCAAGTGAAGACTGATGAAGCATCGGGCCAGACCATTATTTCCGGTATGGGCGAGCTTCACCTCGATATTATCGTTGACCGTTTGAAGCGTGAGTTTAAGGTTGAGGTCAACCAAGGTCAGCCACAGGTTGAGTACAAAGAGGCCATAACCACTGCGGCAGACCACAGAGAGGTCTACAAAAAGCAAACGGGTGGTCGCGGTAAATTTGCCGATATTGTATTTACCATGGAGCCTGCCGAAGAAGGTAAGCAAGGTCTTGAGTTCGTCAACGAGATCAAGGGTGGTAACATTCCGAAAGAATACATTCCATCTGTTGAGAAAGGATTTAAGGAGGCCATGAAGAATGGTCCATTGGCCGGTTTTGAGATGGATAGCATGAAGGTTACCTTGAAAGATGGGTCTTTCCACCCCGTGGATTCAGACTCGCTATCTTTTGAGTTGGCTGCAAAGTTAGGTTACAAAGAGGCCGCCAAAAAAGCGCGGGCCGTACTTATGGAGCCCATTATGAAGTTGGAAGTGCTTACCCCTGAAGAGAACATGGGTGACATTGTGGGCGATTTGAACCGTAGAAGGGGCCAGGTCAACAATATGGACGATCGTGCCGGTTCTAAGGTTATTAAGGCAGAAGTTCCTTTGGCCGAAATGTTTGGCTATGTAACCTCGTTGAGGACCCTTTCTTCGGGTCGTGCGACCTCTACCATGGAGTTTTCGCATTATGCCGAAACGCCTCCGAACATTGCAGAAGAAGTGATTAAGGCCGCTAAAGGAGTGACAACCGTTTAAATTTCAGAAGATGAGCCAAAAGATTAGAATAAAACTGAAGTCGTACGACCACAACTTGGTAGACAAGTCTGCTGAAAAAATCGTGAAGACGGTAAAAACAACGGGTGCTGTGGTAACGGGTCCGATTCCATTGCCGACGCACAAGAAAATTTTCACAGTTTTGCGTTCACCCCACGTGAACAAAAAATCAAGAGAGCAATTTCAACTAAGTTCCTACAAGCGATTGTTGGATATATATAGCTCGTCTTCAAAAACCATCGATGCTTTGATGAAATTAGAGCTTCCAAGTGGTGTAGAAGTCGAGATAAAAGTGTAAATTTGCACGCCTTTTAGAAAAAAGGCAAGACATGTCCGGAGCTGCGAGCGAAGGAAAAACGGGAGAAAGAAAAAAATCTGGGGTCAGAGGCTTTTCTTGACCCTATTTTTTTGCCAGGTTACTGGTCAACAAGAAAAGAACAATTAATACTAATAAATATGTCTGGGTTAATAGGAAGAAAAATCGGCATGACCAGCATTTTTGACGAGAACGGAAAGAACATTCCGTGTACCGTCATAGAAGCTGGCCCATGCGTGGTTACCCAAGTCAGAACCGAAGAGGTAGACGGGTACAGTGCCCTTCAGCTCGGTTTCGATGACAAGGCAGAAAAACGTGCTAACAAGGCCGAGATGGGCCATTTTAAAAAGGCAGGTGCTTCGCCCAAAAAGAAAGTCGTTGAATTCCGAGGTTTTGAAGGTGAATATAAGTTGGGCGATACTGTGAGTGTCGACATTTTTGATGAAGACGAATTTGTCGACGTGGTCGGCACTTCAAAAGGAAAGGGCTTTCAAGGGGTTGTCAAAAGGCACGGTTTTGCCGGTGTCGGGCAGGCTACCCACGGTCAGCACAACCGTTTGCGTGCGCCCGGTTCCATCGGTGCAGGTTCTGATCCATCAAGAGTTTTCAAAGGGATGAGAATGGCAGGCCGAATGGGCAACGAAAGAGTTACCGTACAGAACCTTAGGGTACTTAAAGTGGTTCCTGAAAAAAATCTTTTGGTTGTAAAAGGTTGTGTGCCGGGCCATAAAAATTCATATGTAACTATTCAAAGGTGGCAATAATGAAGGTAGCAGTATTAGACATCAAGGGAAAAGAAACCGGTAGAAAGGTAGACCTTTCTGACGACGTTTTCGCCATAGAGCCCAACGAGCATGCCATTTATTTGGATGTGAAGCAATATTTGGCCCACCAAAGGCAGGGTACGCACAAATCGAAAGAGCGTGCCGAAATTGCCGGAAGTACTAGAAAGATCAAGAAACAAAAAGGTACCGGTACCGCTAGGGCCGGTAGCATAAAGTCTCCCATTTTTAAGGGCGGTGGGCGTATCTTCGGTCCAAGGCCGCGCAGTTACGGTCAAAAGCTGAATAAGAATGTGAAGCGATTGGCAAGAAAATCTGCCTTGAGCCTCAAGTCTAGGCAAAAAGAGCTTTTGGTGGTCGAAGACTTTAATCTTGAAACCCCAAAAACCAAAGATTTTGTTCAGATTTTAAAGTCCTTGGGGCTAGAAAACAAAAAGTCTTTGATCGTATTGGGCGGTACGAATAATAACGTATATTTGTCGTCGCGTAATTTCGAGCGTTCTGAGGTTGTAACAAGCTCAGAATTAAATACTTACAAGATTTTGAATGCAAACAGTCTTGTATTGGTTGAAAGCGCGGTAGAAGGAATTCAGTCGAACCTAAGTAAATAGAGACAAGATGAGTGTGTTAATAAGACCCATCATAACCGAAAAAATGACTGCTGACAGCGAACTTTTTAATCGCTATGGTTTCTATGTTGACCCGCAGGCCAACAAGTTGCAGATAAAAGAAGCGGTCGAGGCTACCTATGGTGTTTCTGTTGAAAAGGTGCGAACCATGAATTACGGGCCCAAAAGAAGAACACGGTACACAAAAACGGGTATCCAACATGGCAAGACAAATGCCATGAAAAAAGCCATTGTTGATGTGGCAGAAGGTGATATCATAGATTTTTATAGTAACATATAAGTAAGGGTAATGTCAGTTAGAAAATTAAAACCCATAACCCCTGGTCAGCGTTTTAGAGTAGTAAACGGATTTGACGCGATTACTGCTGATAAGCCGGAGAAGAGCTTGCTCGCTCCGTTAAAAAAGACAGGGGGTCGAAACAGTCAAGGTAAGATGACCATGCGCCATAGAGGTGGCGGTCACAAAAGAAGGTATCGTATCATCGATTTCAAGCGTGACAAGCAAGGCATTGAGGCCGAGGTAAAATCGATACAGTACGATCCCAATAGAACTGCGTTCATTGCATTGGTCGAGTATAAAGACGGCGAAAAGCGGTACATCGTTGCCCAAAACGGTCTTCAAGTAGGCCAAAAGGTAATGGCCGGCGAAAAGGCCACGCCAGAAATTGGCAATGCCATGCCGTTGAGCCAGGTTCCACTGGGCACCATCATATCTTGTATAGAGCTACGCCCGGGTCAAGGTGCGGTCATGGCCAGAAGTGCTGGTACCTTTGCACAACTTATGGCGAAAGACGGCAAGTTTGTGACCGTTAAACTACCGTCGGGCGAGACCCGAATGATACTGGCCACTTGTATGGCTACCGTTGGTGCCGTATCAAACTCAGACCACCAATTGTTGGTTTCTGGTAAGGCAGGTCGCAGCAGATGGTTGGGCAGGCGCCCAAGAACAAGGCCAGTGGCCATGAACCCCGTCGATCACCCAATGGGTGGTGGTGAAGGACGCGCCTCTGGTGGTCACCCAAGATCAAGAAACGGAATTCCGGCCAAAGGCTTCAGAACCCGTTCGAAGACCAAAGACAGCAATAGATATATCGTAGAACGTAGAAAGAAATAAAACATAGTAAATGGCACGTTCATTAAAAAAGGGACCATACGTTCACCACAGTTTAGAGAAGAAAGTCCAACAGAACATTGAGTCGGGCAAAAAGACCGTCATCAAAACCTGGTCAAGGGCTTCAATGATAACCCCCGATTTCGTGGGCCAGACAATTGCGGTGCACAATGGCCGTCAGTTTGTTCCTGTCTATGTGACCGAGAACATGGTGGGCCATAAATTGGGCGAATTTTCGCCAACACGCTCTTTTAGGGGGCATGCTGGTGCTAAAAACAAAGGAAAAAAGTAAGTAAGCTATGGGAGTTCGAAAAAGAGAAATGGCTGAAAGATTGAAGGCAGAAAAGAAAAATTTGGCTTTTGCCAAGTTGAACAACTGTCCAACGTCTCCCCGAAAAATGCGTTTGGTGGCTGATTTGATCAGGGGCAAAAAAATTGAGATGGCATTGGCCATTCTTCGATTCAACCAGAAAGAGGCATCAAGAAGGCTTGAAAAGCTTTTGATGTCTGCTATCGCCAATTGGGAAGCCAAGAACGAAGATGCCAACATCGAAGACGCCGACCTATTCATCAAAGAGATTCGGGTCGACGGTGGTACAATGCTGAAAAGATTGAGACCTGCGCCACAAGGCCGGGCCCACAGAATAAGAAAACGCTCAAACCACGTGACGTTGGTCTTGGGTTCTAACAATAATGTAGAAAGCTAGATTATAATATGGGACAAAAAACCAATCCGATAGGAAATCGTTTAGGAATTATCAGGGGATGGGAATCCAACTGGTATGGAGGCAACGATTATGGAGACAAATTGGCCGAGGATGACAAAATAAGAAAGTACATCAACGCTCGATTGGCCAAGGCTAGTGTTTCTCGTGTAATTATTGAGAGAACCCTTAAACTGATCACCATTACCATTACCACGGCAAGGCCCGGTATCATTATCGGTAAGGGCGGTCAAGAAGTGGACAAGTTGAAGGAGGAGTTGAAGAAGATCACCAATAAAGAGGTGCAGATCAACATCCACGAAATAAAGCGGCCTGAGTTGGATGCCAATTTGGTGGCAGCCAGTATCGCCCGTCAGATTGAGAGCCGAATCTCGTACAGAAGGGCCATTAAAATGGCCATCGCGGCAGCCATGAGAATGAATGCCGAAGGTATCAAAATCCAGATTTCGGGTCGTTTGAACGGTGCTGAGATGGCACGTTCAGAGTCGTACAAAGATGGTAGAATACCCTTGTCGACTTTTAGGGCCGATATTGACTATGCTTTGGCCGAGGCCCACACCACCTACGGTAGGTTGGGCATCAAGGTATGGATAATGAAAGGTGAAGTCTATGGCAAAAGAGAACTGTCACCTTTGGTAGGGCTATCAAAAGGACAAGGTAAGGGAGGTAAGCAAGATGGAGCCAAAAGGCAACGTCGTAGAAAGTAATAGATAAAGATTAGGTAAGATGTTACAGCCGAAAAGAACAAAATTTCGTAAGGCCCAGAAGGGTAGAATGAAAGGCATTTCGCAACGAGGTCACCAACTCTCGAACGGAATGTTCGGTATCAAATCGCTTGATTCCCATTTCATTACGTCTCGTCAGATCGAGGCGGCTCGTATCGCTGCTACCCGTTATATGAAGAGGCAAGGGCAATTGTGGATCAAGATTTTTCCAGACAAACCCATAACCAAGAAGCCCTTGGAGGTTCGTATGGGTAAGGGTAAGGGTGCCCCGGAATACTGGGTGGCCGTTGTAAAGCCTGGAAGAATCATGTTCGAAGTGGCTGGTGTACCAATGGATGTTGCCAAAGAAGCACTTCGTTTGGCCGCCCAAAAGCTTCCTGTGAAAACAAAATTTATAGTAGCCAGAGATTACGCTGGGTAGTCTAAACTGATAACAATTATGAAACAAGCTGAAATAAAAGAATTATCGGTGGAAGAACTTCAGCAGAAATTGGCTGAGTTGAAAAAAGAATATGCCGATTTGAAAATGGCACACACTGTGACACCATTGGAAAATCCGTTGCAGATCAGAAAAACAAGAAGAACGGTGGCGAGGTTGGCGACTGAATTAACAAAAAGGGAATTACAATAACGGTTTCTGCCTTATGGAAGAGAATAAGAATAGAAATTTAAGAAAAGAAAGAATAGGCGTGGTCACCAGCAACAAAATGGAAAAGTCCATTGTTGTATCAGAGGTGAAAAGGGTAAAGCACCCTATGTACGGAAAGTTCGTCCTCAAGACGAAGAAGTACGTTGCCCACGATGAGAAGAACGATTGCAACGAAGGCGATACCGTTAGAATCATGGAGACCCGCCCCTTGAGCAAGACCAAATGCTGGAGGTTGGTAGAAATTCTTGAAAGAGCTAAATAATTATGTTACAGCAAGAGTCTAGATTAAAGGTTGCGGACAATACCGGTGCTAAAGAAGTACTGACCATCCGCGTGCTTGGAGGAACAAAAAGAAGATACGCTTCTTTGGGCGACAAGATTGTTGTTACCGTAAAAGAGGCCGCTCCGAACGGTACGATCAAAAAAGGTGCTGTGTCTACAGCAGTCGTGGTTAGAACCAAGAAAGAGGTCAGAAGGCCCGACGGTTCTTACATACGGTTTGACGACAATGCCTGTGTACTGCTGAACCCAACGGGTGAGATGAGGGGTACCAGGGTATTTGGTCCTGTGGCTAGAGAGTTGCGAGACAAACAGTTTATGAAAATAGTTTCACTGGCCCCTGAGGTGCTATAATTTGTAAGATCATGAAACTGAAGATAAAAACAGGAGATACGGTAAAAGTCATTGCTGGTGACCACAAGGGCACCGAAGGAAAAGTGATGAGGGTTGACCGTGAAAAGAACAAAGCCATCATTGAGGGGGTCAACATGGTCTCAAAACATGAGAAGCCCAGTGCCCAAAATCCGCAAGGTGGCATTACAAAAAAAGAGGCACCCATACATATTTCCAACCTTGCCCTTATCGACCCAAAATCGGGTGAGGCCACTAGGGTTGGCTTTGAGGAAAGGGATGGCAAAAAAGTTAGGGTTTCAAAAAAATCTGGAGAATTAATATAGTTATGGGCTACATTCCAAGATTAAAGAAAGAGTACAATGAGCGTGTGGTCAAAGCGCTTTCAGAGGAGTTTGGTTACAAGAACGTAATGCAGGTTCCAAGGCTTAAGAAGATTGTTATAAGCCGTGGTGTCGGTGCCGCCGTTGCTGATAAAAAGCTCATTGACCACGCTGTGGATGAGCTGACCATGATCACCGGTCAAAAGGCCATTGCCACTATGTCAAAGAAAGACGTTGCGTCTTTCAAACTCAGAAAAGGTATGCCGATCGGTGCCAAAGTAACCTTGCGTGGTGAGCGGATGTACGAGTTTTTAGACCGATTGATCACAACGGCGCTTCCGCGGGTACGCGATTTTCAGGGTGTAAGGGCCACAGGTTTTGATGGTAGGGGCAATTACAACCTTGGAATTACCGAACAGATAATCTTTCCTGAAATAAACATTGACAGGATAAACAGGATTAACGGTATGGACATCACCTTTGTGACAAGTGCCGAGACAGACAAAGAAGCAAAATCATTGTTAACCGAACTGGGGTTACCCTTTAAAAAGAATTAATATGGCCAAAGAATCAATGAAAGCCCGCGAAAGAAAAAGGGCAAAAATGGTAGCCAAATATGCAGAAAAGCGTAAAGCTTTGAAAGAGGCCGGCGATTATGAGGCATTGCAGAAATTGCCAAAGAACGCTTCTCCGGTACGCATGAGAAACCGTTGTAAGCTTACCGGTAGGCCAAGGGGCTACATGAGAACTTTCGGTATTTCAAGGGTCATGTTTCGCGAAATGGCGAATAAAGGATTGATTCCTGGTGTTAAAAAAGCAAGTTGGTAATAAAAATTAAGAGTAAAAGATGGTAACAGATCCAATTTCAGATTATTTGACCCGAATAAGAAATGCCAGCATGGCTGGTCATAGGGTGGTCAATATTCCGGCATCCAACTTGAAAAAGGAAATGACCAAGATATTGTTCGACCAAGGCTATATCTTGAGCTATAAGTTTGAAGATGAAGGTCCCCAAGGCAACATTAAAATTGCCTTGAAGTACGATAAGGTCACCAAAGAGCCCGTAATTAAGAATTTAGAGAGGGTAAGTAAGCCCGGTCTAAGAAAATATTCAGCCTCAGACAAGCTGCCACGGGTATTGAACGGTTTGGGCATAGCCATTGTATCTACCTCGCATGGGGTAATGACCGGCAAGCAGGCCCAAAAAGCGAATGTGGGCGGTGAGGTACTGTGTTACGTATATTAATTAAGAGTTAAGCAAAAGAAAAATGTCTAGAATAGGTAATAATCCGATTGCGATTCCAGAAGGTGTTACCGTTGAGATCAACGACAACGTAATCACTGTAAAAGGTAAATTGGGTGAGCTGAAACAAGAGTTTTCGGGTGTCGAGGTAAAGAGCGAAGAGGGCACCATTGTGGTTACAAGGCCTTCTGACTCAAAAGAGCACAAAGCGAAACACGGCCTGTACAGATCATTGATCGTAAACATGGTCGAAGGAGTCTCAAAGGGATGGACCAAAGAATTGGAGCTTGTGGGTGTTGGTTACCGAGCCAGCCACCAAGGCCAAAAACTGGACCTTGCCTTGGGCTTCTCGCACAATATCGTAATGGATATTGCCCCTGAGGTGAAAATAGAGACCACTTCAGAAAAAGGTAAGAACCCTATCGTAAAATTGACATCGCACGACAAACAGTTGGTCGGACAGGTGGCGGCGAAAATCCGCTCTTTCCGTAAGCCCGAGCCCTACAAAGGAAAAGGAATCAAGTTTGTCGGCGAGCAAATCAGAAGAAAAGCAGGTAAATCAGCTTAATAATATAAGATTATGGCATTATCTAAGAGCGAAAGAAAGTTGCGTATCCGCAGAAGGATCAGAAAGGTCTCCTTTGGTACCGAGACCAGGCCACGCCTGTCTGTTTTCCGAAGCAACAAAGAAATCTACGCCCAGTTGATAGATGATAATAAAGGGGTTACATTGGTAGCTGCCTCATCAAGGGACAAAGACATAAAGGCAAAGGGAACCAAGACGGAAATCGCCCATGCAGTTGGAAAAGCAATTGCCGAGAAAGCCAAAAAGGCTGGTATTGAGACCGCAGCCTTTGACCGCGGCGGAAACCTTTATCACGGTAGGGTAAAATCATTGGCCGAAGGTGCCAGGGAAGCAGGACTTAAATTCTAAATCAATATGTACCAGAAATACAAGAACGTAGAAATAGTAAAACCAGGAGGTTTAGAATTGAAAGACCGCCTTGTTGGTGTGCAACGTGTCACGAAAGTGACCAAAGGTGGCCGTGCATTCGGTTTTTCAGCCATTGTTGTAGTGGGAGATGAAAATGGTGTTGTGGGCCACGGGCTTGGCAAATCGAAAGAAGTTGCCACGGCCATTGCCAAAGCTGTCGAAGATGCCAAAAAGAACTTGGTCAGAATTCCGATAAACAAAGGCACCATACCCCATGAGCAAAAAGGTAAGTATGGGGGTGCAAGGGTATATATCAAACCAGCATCAGAAGGTACCGGGGTTATAGCCGGTGGCGCCGTACGTGCCGTTTTGGAAGCGGTAGGGGTACATGACGTGTTGTCAAAGTCCCAAGGCTCATCAAACCCCCACAACGTTGTGAAAGCCACATTTGATGCTCTATTGCAATTGAGAGATGCCGGTACGGTGGCCAAGCAAAGGGGAATCAGTTTAGAGAAAGTATTCAAAGGATAATATAGAAGGAAATGGCTAAGATCAAGGTAAAACAGGTAAAGAGTGCCATTAAAAGGCCAAAAGACCAAAAAAGAACGTTGGAGGCGTTGGGGCTGAGAAGGATTGGCCAGGTGGTCGAGCATGAAGACACGCCCAATATCCTTGGAATGGTAAATAAAGTAAAACACTTGGTTTCCACTGAGGAAGCCTAAACGATCGGTAAAAATGGATTTGAGCAATCTTAAACCAGCTGAAGGTTCACGAAATAGAAAAGGCAAGCGCATAGGCCGGGGCGAAGGTTCTGGTAAAGGCGGTACCGCCACACGTGGCCACAAAGGTGCAAAATCAAGATCAGGTTATTCTAAGAAGATTGGCTTTGAAGGTGGCCAGATGCCCCTACAGCGCCGGGTACCCAAATTCGGTTTCAACAACATCAACCGAAAAGAATATCAAGGCATCAACCTTGATAGGCTACAGTACTTGGTTGATGAAAGAGGAATCAAGGACGAAGTGACCTTTGATACCTTGATCGAAAACGGATTGGCCAAGAAGAAGGATTTGGTAAAGATTTTGGGAGGTGGCGAACTAAAGGCCAAACTTAAGGTTTCGGCCCATAAGTTCAGCGCTTCGGCAAAAGGGGCCATAGAAAAAGCAGGAGGAGAAGCCATCACGCTTTAAGAAAGAGTACATGAAGAAATTTATTGAGACCATATCGAATATCTGGAAAATTGATGAACTAAGGCAACGAATTCTCGTTACTTTGGGCCTATTGTTGGTGTACCGTTTCGGTGCACAAGTAGTGCTTCCAGGTATTGACACATCTCAATTGGCAGAACTGACCTCGAATACCGAACAGGGTATTTTGGGCATTTTGAACGCATTTACCGGAGGGGCCTTTGCCAACGCTTCGGTTTTTGCCTTGGGTATCATGCCCTATATTTCCGCATCGATTGTGGTACAGTTGATGAGTATTGCCATTCCCTATCTACAAAAGCTGGATAAGGAAGGCGAGAGTGGCCGAAAGACCAAAAACCAGATTACCCGATGGCTTACCATCGGTATCTGTATCGTTCAGGCACCTGCCTACCTATATGGTCTGGAAGCCTTGGGTGTACCCAATAGTGCGTTTGTGCTGGGCAAAGGGTTGGATTTTATCATTCCGGCGGTCATAATTCTGGTAACCGGTTGTGTGTTCGCCATGTGGCTGGGCGAGAAAATCACCGACAGAGGTATCGGCAACGGTATTTCGCTCTTGATCATGATCGGTATCATTGCCACCATGCCGCAATCGTTTGTACAAGAATTTATTTCTAGAACCACAAACAATACCGGTGGGCTTATGTTCATTCTAATCGAGTTGATCATATGGTTCTTGGTGATTTTGGCCAGTGTGTTGTTGGTGATGGCGGTGCGCCGAATTCCGGTGCAGTACGCGAGAAGAACCGCTTCTGGTGGATACGAAAAAAACATTATGGGCTCCCGTCAATATATTCCCTTGAAGCTGAATGCTTCTGGGGTAATGCCCATCATTTTTGCGCAAGCGATCATGTTTGCTCCTAGTTTGCTGGGCAAAACATTTAACAATACTGCCGTAGGACAATGGATGGAGGTCCAATTTGCCGATATCTTCGGGTTGGCCTATAACATCTTGTTCGCGGTATTGATCATCATATTTACCTATTTCTACACGGCCATAACCGTTCCAACGAACAAAATGGCCGATGATTTAAAAAGGAGCGGTGGGTTTATTCCAGGTATTCGTCCCGGAAAGGAAACTGGAGACTATCTTGACAAGATAATGTCGTTGATCACGTTTCCGGGATCCATATTTTTGGCGGCCTTGGCGGTGTTGCCCGCTGTGGTGGTGAAATTGATGGACGTGCAACCGGGCTGGGCCCTGTTCTATGGCGGCACCTCTTTGTTGATTATGGTGGGTGTGGCCATTGATACTGTACAGCAAGTAAATTCGTACCTGTTGAACAGGCATTACGATGGTTTGATGAAAACCGGTAAAAACAGAAAAGTAGCATAAGAAGAAGTTAGAAGTTAGAGGTCAGAAGTTAGAAATGGTAGTTTTTGAAATCAAAAATTGAATAACAACTAACTTATAACTTGAAACTAAAAACTGAACAATGGCAAAACAGCCGCCAATAGAACAAGACGGAACAATCATCGAAGCATTGTCAAATGCAATGTTTCGTGTAGAATTGGAGAACGGTCATATTGTAACGGCTCATATTTCGGGCAAAATGCGGATGCACTACATCAAGTTGCTTCCGGGTGACAAGGTAAAGTTAGAGATGAGCCCATATGATTTGACCAAAGCAAGAATTACGTATAGATACTAAGCTATGAAAGTTAGAGCATCAGTAAAGAAAAGAAGTGCAGAGTGCAAGATTGTTCGAAGAAAGGGCAGATTGTACGTGATCAACAAAAAGAATCCTAGATTTAAACAAAGACAAGGGTAATTATGGCAAGAATCGCAGGGGTTGACATACCCAAACAAAAGCGTGGCGTAATTTCGCTCACTTACATTTACGGTATTGGTAAAAGCAGGGCAAAAGAGATTTTGGAAAAGGCCCAAGTAAGCGAAGACACCAAAGTAGCTGATTGGAACGATGATGAGATCGGTCGAATACGTGAGGCCGTTTCAGCATATACTATCGAAGGAGAGCTGCGCTCTGAGACCCAATTGAACATCAAACGTTTGATGGATATTGGATGTTACAGGGGCATCCGCCACAGATCTGGTCTGCCATTAAGAGGTCAACGTACCAAGAACAACTCCAGAACAAGAAAAGGAAAGCGTAAAACGGTTGCCAACAAGAAAAAGGCGACTAAATAATAGCTAGGGCATTATGGCAAAAGCAAACACCAAGACAGCAAAGAAAAGAAAGGTAGTCGTTGACGCTACCGGTGAGGCACATATCACGGCTTCATTCAACAATATCATCATTTCTTTGACCAACAAAAAGGGCGATGTGATCGCTTGGTCATCGGCCGGTAAAATGGGTTTCAGGGGTTCTAAAAAGAATACTCCCTATGCTGCCCAGATTGCCGCTGAAGAATGTGCAAAAACCGCACATGAAGCAGGTCTAAGAAAGGTAAAGGTGTATGTGAAAGGTCCAGGCAATGGTAGGGAATCTGCCATTCGTACCATTCACAACTCAGGTATTGAGGTGACTGAGATCATCGATGTTACCCCACTACCACACAACGGGTGCAGACCTCCAAAAAGAAGAAGAGTTTAATTTATTTATTGATAACCTGTCCGCCGCAGGCGGATATCTAAGGAAGGTGCAGTGAAGATTATCGAAGGATAAGCCTTAATTCATAATCGCACTTTCAAAAACTAAGAAGATGGCAAGATACACAGGACCAAAAACAAAGATCGCACGTAAGTTCGGTGAAGCGATTTTCGGAGACGACAAGTCATTCGAAAAAAAGAACTACCCTCCCGGCCAGCACGGTAACAACCGTCGCCGAGGTAAAAAATCAGAGTATGCAATCCAGTTGATGGAAAAGCAAAAGGCCAAGTACACCTATGGCATACTCGAAAGACAGTTTAGAAATCTTTTTGCAGAGGCAAAGCGACGTGAAGGTGTTACCGGTGAGGTACTGTTGCAACTGTGCGAATCTCGATTGGACAACATAGTTTACAGAATGGGATTGTCGCCCTCGAGAAGGGGTGCAAGACAGCTTGTGTCGCACAGGCATATCACCGTTAACGGAGAGGTGGTCAACATTCCATCCTATTCAGTTAAGCCCGGTGACGTTGTAGGTGTTCGCGAAAAGTCTAAATCTGTTCAGTCAATCCAGAGCTCTTTGGAAGCCAATAGTTCTGTCTATGAATGGATTACCTGGAACTCTGAGAAAATGGAAGGAACGTTCGTATCTGTTCCTGAAAGAATCCAGATTCCTGAGAACATCAAAGAACAATTAATCGTCGAGTTATACTCTAAATAATACAACACGGATCCTATTATGGCATTACTTAATTTTCAGAAGCCCGATAAAGTTATAATGATAGACTCAACAGATTTCGAGGGGAAATTTGAATTTCGCCCCTTGGAGCCTGGTTATGGTCTTACCGTCGGCAATGCACTTCGACGGGTGTTGCTTTCCTCATTGGAAGGCTTTGCGATTACCTCGGTGCGAATCGACGGTGTTGAGCACGAGTTTTCAGTAATTCCCGGTGTTGTTGAAGACGTAACCGAAATTATCCTGAACCTTAAACAAGTGCGGTTCAAACGACAGATTGATGATGTAGAAAGTGAAACCGTAGCTGTTTCCGTAAGCGGTAAAGAGCAATTGACAGCTGGTGATTTTCAAAAGTTCATTTCAGGTTACCAAGTGTTGAATCCTGATTTGGTCATCTGCAATATGGATCCTAAGGTTGCTATAAACCTTGAGGTGGTCATAGAAAAAGGTCGTGGCTACGTACCTGCAGAAGAGAACAAAAAGTCAAACGCCCCATTGGGCACTATAGCGGTCGACTCGGTATTTACCCCAGTGAAGAATGTCAAGTACAGCATCGAGAACTTTAGGGTAGAGCAGAAGACCGATTACGAAAAATTGGTTTTCGAGATAGCAACCGATGGCTCGATCCACCCAAAAGACGCCTTGACAGAGGCTGCAAAAGTTTTGATACACCACTTTATGCTGTTCTCTGATGAGCGCATCACCCTTGAAGCTGATGAAATTGCACAGACAGAGACTTATGATGAGGAGTCATTGCACATGCGCCAGTTGCTGAAGACCAAATTGGTCGACATGGACCTTTCGGTTCGTGCCCTTAATTGCTTGAAGGCAGCAGAGGTCGATACTTTGGGCGATTTGGTATCTTTCAACAAAAACGATTTGATGAAGTTCAGAAACTTTGGTAAAAAATCGTTGACCGAGTTGGAAGAATTGGTCATCAACAAGGGGTTGCAATTTGGCATGGACCTTAGCAAGTATAAATTAGATAAAGATTAAGGGATTTTAGATTTCTGAGGCAATAATAGCAAATCGTAACTCGTAAATCTAACATCATAAATTTAATTAATAATCATATTTTGCTCTCCTGTTCCGATAGCTATCGGGATCTGTCAGGATTTGGTAGCAAGATGATAACTTAGAAAAATGAGACACGGAAAAAAGTTCAATCACTTAGGAAGAACGGCCGCCCATAGAAAAGCAATGTTGGCCAACATGGCCTGTTCTCTAATTGAGCACAAGCGAATCAATACCACTGTAGCCAAGGCCAAGGCATTGAAGCAGTTTGTTGAACCTTTGATCACCAAATCAAAAGTTTCGAACAACCAGACTGCAGAGAAAGGCACCCACAATCGTCGTGTTGTTTTCAGTAACCTGAGAAACAAACATGCGGTAACCGAACTGTTCAGTACGGTAGCTGAAAAAGTGGGTGATAGGCCGGGCGGTTATACCAGGATCATAAAGCTTGGCAACCGATTGGGCGATAACGCCGATATGGCCATGATCGAGTTGGTCGATTTCAATGAGCTTTACAATGCTGGTAAGCCCAAGAAGAAATCTACCAGAAGAAGTAGAAGAGGTGGCGGAAAGAAGGCTGAAACAGTGGCCCCGGCAACTGAAACTACCAAAACGGACGATTCAGAGGAATAAGATGTTGAAGAATATTTTGATAACGAAAAAAGGATACGCCAAAAACGTATCCTTTTTTTATGTTTTTTTGTAAAATTTTGATGCAGAAATGAAATACCAAGAAAGAAAAAAAGCGCTCGTACTGTTAGAAGATGGCACCATTTTTTATGGCAAGGCCGTAGGCAACAAAGAAGGAACCGCCTTTGGCGAGGTCTGTTTCAATACGGGCATGACCGGTTATCAAGAAATTTTTACCGACCCTTCGTATTTTGGCCAGTTGATGGTAACCACCAATGCCCATATCGGCAACTACGGTACCCATGTCGATGAGGTCGAGTCAGACTCCATAAAGATTGCGGGATTGATCTGTAAAAATTTCAGCTACAATTATTCCCGTCCTGCTGCTGATAAGAGTTTGGAAGATTTTTTGAACGACAACGGACTACTGGCCATTTCAGATGTCGATACCCGTGCCCTGGTCAGCTATATTCGAGACAACGGTGCCATGAACGCCCTGATTTCTACCGAAGTGGACGATATCTCAAAATTAAAGGAAGAATTGAAAAAGGTGCCTAGTATGAAAGGCCTTGAACTCGCGTCAAAGGTGTCTACCAAAGAGCCCTATTTTTATGGTGACGAAAAGGCCAAGTACCGAATCTCTGCACTCGATATAGGCATCAAAAAAAATATTCTTAGAAATCTTGCCAAAAGGGATGCCTACATCAAGGTATTTCCATACAATGCATCCATTGAAGAAATGCAGGCATTTGACCCCGATGGGTACTTCATTTCCAACGGTCCGGGCGACCCTTCACCACTAAAAGATGCCATCAACACCACCAAAGAAATCCTGAAGACCAACAAACCCTTGTTCGGTATCTGTTTGGGCCATCAGGTTCTGGCCTTGGCCAATGGGGTATCGACCTATAAAATGCACCACGGGCACAGGGGCATCAATCACCCTATCTTGAATTTGATGACCGGTAAGGGTGAAATTACTTCACAAAACCATGGTTTTGCCATCAATAGGGAAGAAGCTGAGGCACACCCCGATCTTGAGATCACGCACACCCACTTAAACGACCAGACCGTAGCGGGCATTAAAATGAAATACAAAAATGTGTTTTCGGTACAGTACCACCCCGAAGCGAGCCCTGGGCCGCATGACGCGGATTATCTGTTCGACCAATTTTTTGAAGCGATCAAGGCCAGCCAAAACTAAAACGTTATAGTTCATTTTTTGGGTATTTTCAGCGTTTTATGAGCATTATCATAGAGTGAAAAACGAGGCCTTTTGTATCTTCGTGGCATTCAAATGTAAACGTAAACAACAGCAAAATGAGCATCATCATCAATATTCACGCAAGGCAGATTCTAGATTCACGGGGCAACCCGACCGTTGAGGTCGATGTCATCACCGAAAATGGGGTCTTGGGAAGAGCTGCCGTACCATCAGGTGCCTCAACAGGTGAGCACGAGGCGGTCGAGCTTCGCGATGGCGGGAATGATTTTATGGGAAAAGGAGTCAAAAAAGCGGTCGAGAATGTCAATACCGTAATAGCGGAAGAGTTGGTGGGCGTTTCAGTTTTTGAGCAGAACCATATTGATGAGACCATGATTGCCTTGGATGGCACCCCCAATAAATCGAAATTGGGCGCCAATGCTATTTTGGGCGTTTCGTTGGCCGTGGCGAAAGCGGCCGCCAATGAATTGAACATGCCCCTGTACCGTTATGTTGGTGGAGTGAGTGCCAATACGCTGCCAGTACCCATGATGAACATTATCAACGGTGGGTCGCACTCCGATGCACCCATTGCCTTTCAAGAATTTATGGTAATGCCGGTAAAGGCAAAAGACTTTAGCCATGCCATGCAAATGGGAACCGAGATTTTTCACAATCTGAAGAAAGTATTGCATGACAGGGGGCTGAGCACAGCAGTTGGCGATGAAGGTGGTTTTGCACCTACCCTTGATGGCACCGAAGATGCCCTGGACACAATTTCAAAAGCGGTCGAAAAAGCAGGGTACAAAATGGGAGAAGAGGTGATGATTGCCCTAGATTGTGCCGCTGCGGAGTTTTATGTGGATGGAAAATATGACTACACAAAATTCGAGGGGGATAAAGGGGCGGTTAGAACGTCAAAAGAACAGGCCGAGTACCTTGCTGAACTTTGCTCGAAATATCCCATCATTTCCATCGAGGATGGTATGGATGAAAATGACTGGGATGGTTGGAAGTTATTGACAGAAAAAGTGGGCGACAGTGTACAATTGGTGGGCGATGACCTGTTTGTGACCAATGTAGAGCGTTTATCACGGGGCATTGAAAACGGCATTGCCAACTCTATTTTGATCAAGGTGAACCAAATTGGCACGTTGACAGAGACCATTGCTGCGGTCAACATGGCCAAGAATGCAGGTTATACCTCTGTAATGTCGCACCGATCGGGCGAAACAGAAGACAATACCATAGCCGATTTGGCAGTGGCATTGAACACAGGCCAAATAAAGACTGGTTCGGCTTCCCGTAGCGACCGTATGGCCAAGTACAACCAATTACTGCGAATCGAAGAGGAATTGGGTGATGTGGCCTACTATCCACAAGAGAAGGCCTTTAAGGTGAAAAAATAACCCTTTCATTACATGAACAAAGCCTTTCTAACACCAGAAAGGCTTTTTTTTGTTCAATAGTTTGAGTACTTTAAGAAAACCAAAGATTCAGACACCGAGAATGAACAACTTCTTATTTGTTGCCGCTGAAAATGATGCCATACCCAACTGCAAGGCAGGGGGCATGGGTGATGTGGTTCGTGATGTGCCCAGGCAGATAGCTGAGCGTGGAGACCGCGTTCATGTGGTGGTGCCTTCTTATGGTAGGCTTCACCAAAACGGTACGTTAATGACAACCCTATATTTTGGCCTGCGAGGACAAAAGTACAAGGCCGAATTATACGAGGTGCCGCCCAAAAGGGAGTTTCCGAATATCCATCATTATGTAATTCACCATCCAGAGATTGAAGCAGGCGGCATTGCCCATATTTATCATGATGACCCGACCGAGCCCTTTTTTACAGATTTTGTAAAATATGTGGTGTTTTGTTCGGCGGTAGCAGAGGCCATTAAGGTGAAAGCCTTTGGAGAACTGAACGTGGTTCACTTGCATGATTGGCACTCGAGTTTGGTACTGTTTCTTAGAAAATACCATAAAGACTATGAAGACCTGAAGAAGATAAGGTTTGTCTATAGCATCCACAACTTGGCCATTCAGGGCATACGACCGTTTGCCGACAATTACTCCTCCCTCCAAAATTGGTTTCCAGACATACCGATTGATTATGCGGGTTTGAAAGATCCACGTTACCAAGACTGTATCAATCTAATGGCTGTGGGCATTCGGTTGGCCGATGCCGTGCATACGGTTTCGCCTTCTTATAAAGAAGATATTTTATTGCCCAGCTCGCCCCCTGAATTCATTGGGGGAGAAGGGTTGGAAAAAGATTTGCAACAAGTCGATAAAGAAGGTCGGTTGTACGGTATTCTTAATGGATGCAACTACAAGAACGTCAACACTGAGGCAAAAGGCCATATTTACCGAAACACGGTGAAGGCCATTTTCAAGTGGTTACAAGAAGAGTCAAAAAAATACAAAGCCGATTTTTTGGCCCATACGGGAGAGAAAATCATGCAATATGTGGGTAATCGTCCAAAGTTCATAGCCTCAAGCGTTGCCCGGCTGACCGAACAGAAGTTTTACTTTTTCAAAAGATCGCCAGAGACCTTTGAAGAAATATTGGAGCACTTGAAAACGGTTGATGGCATCTTTATATTACTCGGTACCGGAGCCCCTGAATATGAAGAACTTTTTCGAGAGATGAGCTACAAGCACCAAAACTTCATCTTTACCAACGGGCAATCTGAGAGCCTCATCGATTCGATGTACCTCGAATCTGACCTCTATGTAATGCCCAGTCTTTTTGAGCCATGCGGAATCAGTCAAATGTTGGCTATGAGAAACGGCACACCATGTTTGGTGCATCATACCGGAGGGCTGAAAGATACTGTTGAACACATGAAGACAGGTTTCAGTTTTGATGGCACCACCTTTGATGAAAAATTGGCGAATATGTTGGTAGCATTGGACCAAGCGCTCGATATCTGGAAAAATGACCCGACAACTTGGAAAAAGATAAAAACGAATGCCAAAAGAAAGCGGTTCACTTGGAAGAAATCCGTCGATAAATATTACCAACTGCTCTATAAACTTTAAGAAGTTTTCTTTTTATTATCAGCGGTCTTAAATTATACTTAAATGGCTTTGTAAAATTGTTAAAGCCCTTGCTTTTTCGTAATTTTCGGGTTCGAAATAATTAACTATTCAACCTAAAAAATGTCAGATAAAGCGATACTCGAATATGATGGAAACCGCTACGAGTTTCCTGTTGTAAAAGGTACAGAGAATGAATTGGCAATTGATATCAAGACACTACGTTCATCAAGTAGCATGATTACCCTCGACCCAGGCTACAAGAACACCGGCTCGTGCGAAAGCGCCATTACCTTTTTGGATGGGGAGAAGGGAATTTTGAGGTATCGCGGGTATCCTATCGAAGAACTGGCCGAGAAAGCCGATTTTTTAGAGGTTGCCTATCTTTTGATCTTTGGTGAGCTTCCAAACAAAGAACAGCTTGAAAAGTTTGATCAAGACATCAAGGCCGAATCGCATGTCGATGAGGAAATGAAAAAGATATTGGATGGCTTTCCGAAGTCGGCCCACCCCATGGGGGTACTATCTTCTTTGACCAGTGCCCTGGTGGCCTTTAACCCCACTTCGGTCGATGTGTCTTCAGAAGAGGCCATGTACCGATCAATAGTGCGCATCTTGGCCAAATTTCCCGTATTGGTGGCATGGACCATGCGCAAGAAAATGGGCTTGCCACTCGATTATGGCGATGATTCCCTTGGGTATGTCGAGAACATCCACAAGATGATGTTCAAAAGGCCGAACAAAGAGTATACCAAGAACAAAGTGGTGATCGATGCCCTTGACAAACTATTGATCTTGCATGCCGACCATGAGCAGAACTGCTCTACTTCCACGGTGCGTATCGTGGGTTCTTCACATGCCGGATTGTTTGCTTCCCTTTCTGCCGGTATCTCGGCACTTTGGGGCCCCTTGCACGGGGGTGCCAACCAAGCCGTTTTAGAGATGTTGCAGGCCATTCAAGAAGATGGGGGCGACACCAAAAAATATATGGCAAAGGCCAAAGACAAGAACGATCCCTTTAGACTCATGGGCTTCGGCCATAGGGTTTATAAAAATTTCGATCCACGGGCCCGTATCATCAAAAAGGCCGCAGACGAGGTGCTTGGTGATCTGGGTATTGAAGACCCCATTCTTGAAATCGCCAAAGGTCTTGAGAAAGAGGCCTTGGAAGATGACTATTTCGTAAAGCGGAAGCTATATCCGAATGTTGATTTCTATTCGGGAATCATCTATCGGGCAATGGGCATTCCGGTCGATATGTTCACCGTGATGTTCGCACTGGGGCGCTTGCCGGGCTGGATCGCACAATGGCGTGAAATGCGCCTTCGAAAAGAGCCCATCGGTAGGCCAAGACAGGTCTATATCGGTGAAAACCTTAGACCGTTTGTTCCTTTGAGCAAAAGGTAAAAAACCACATTGTGGATGAAGCCCGTTCTTGAACAAAGCAACGGGCTTTTTGTTTTTTGACCACCTACAATTTCTATATTTGCGCAAAGTTCGACAGCTTATGCTAAAGTTGCATATAACAGACGAAACAGCACCGTTGAAAGCAGTGGTATTGGGCACTGCCGAGAGCTGTGGTCCCGTGCCGAGGCCAGAAGACGCCTACGATCCCAAATCGTTGGAACATATTTTGGCGGGCACTTACCCGAAAGAGGCCGATATGGTCAAAGAAATGGAGGCCTTTGCTGCAGTTTTAAAGAAGCATGGGGTTCAGGTATTTAGACCAACCGTATTGAAAGATTGCAACCAAATTTTTTCAAGGGACATCGCGTTTGTCATTGAAGACAAATTGTTTCATGCCAACATTTTGCCCGATCGTGAAAAGGAATTTGGGGCTATTCGGCATATGCTTGACCTAATTGATCCCGATAAGGTGATACGGCCGCCTGAAGAGGTACATATTGAAGGCGGCGATGTCATGCCCTGGCACGACTATATTTTTGTGGGTACGTACACCGCCCCTGACTACCCCGATTTTATAACGGCCCGAACCAATGCGGCGGCGGTAGAATACTTGAAAGACCAATTTCCAGAGAAAACGGTAAAATCGTTCGAACTCCGTAAATCCAATACCGATCCAAGAGAGAATGCCCTACATTTGGATTGCTGTTTTCAACCCGTTGGAAAGAACAAGGCCATTCTACATAAAAACGGTTTCTTGGTGGAAGAAGAATATAATTGGTTGGTCGATTTCTTTGGTCGGGACAATATTTTCGAGATAACCAAAGACGAAATGTACCAAATGTTCAGCAATGTCTTCTCTATTTCACCAGAGGTCGTCGTTTCTGAAAAGGGTTTTACAAGGTTGAACAATTGGCTCCGAGACCAAGGTTTTACGGTCGAAGAGGTTCCCTATGCCGAAATTGCCAAGCAGGAAGGCTTACTGAGGTGCAGTACATTACCATTGATTAGAGAAAAGCGTAACGAATAACATACCTTATGGGTTAGGGCCACGAACCTGCCCAAAAGGGAATTCAATTGAAAAGATGCAGATAACCGATACCATTTTGATGATCAGACCCGTCAATTTTCGTATGAACGAGCAGACGGCGGTCAACAATTATTTCATGGAGGATTTGGATATCCAAAACCAAAAAATCAACGAGCGGGCACAAGAAGAGTTCGACAACTTTGCCGAAACCCTACGCCGGAAGGGGGTTAACGTAATAGTGGTAGATGACAAGGTGGAAACCGATACGCCCGATTCGATTTTTCCGAACAACTGGGTGTCTTTCCATGATAACGGTACGGTTGTTATCTACCCCATGTTTGCCGTAAACAGAAGGCGCGAACGGCGTGAGGACCTTTTTGACATTCTGGAGGAAAAAGGCTTTCGCATAGACAATGTCATTGATTACACCTCGGCCGAAAAAGACGGACTGTTTTTGGAAGGTACCGGAAGTATTTTGATGGACCGTGTCAACCAAAAAGCCTATTGTGCCTTATCGGAAAGGGCGCATGAAGACCTATTTATAGAGTTTTGCGAAGATTTCGATTGCTTCCCGGTTATTTTTACCGCCAAGCAAACGGTTGACGGCCAACGGCTACCCATTTACCATACCAATGTAATGATGGCCATGGCCGAAACTTTTGTCGTCATCTGCCTAGATAGTATCGACGACAAAAAAGAGCGGAAAAACGTAGTTGACCATATCAAAAAAGACGGTAGGGAAATAATTGAGATAACTGAAGAGCAGATGCACCATTTTGCAGGCAACATGTTGCAGGTCATCGGTGCCAATGACCAAAGGTTTATGGTCATGAGTACCCAGGCCTATAAGAGCTTGCGTGACGACCAGGTAAAGGCCATTGAAAAGCATTGCGGCATTATACACAGCCCGTTGGATACCATTGAGACCTGCGGGGGCGGTTCTGCTAGGTGTATGATGGCAGAGGTTTTCCTGCCAAGGGCGTAGGCAATATCAAATGCCTTCGCTGCGTTATGATTTTGGAAGTGGAAGGCTATGAGAACCAATTGTTTACTATTATTGCTGCTGGTATTGTTGTCATGTTCCAAAGATGATGGTGCTTCTCCCAACATTGATGCCAAGCCCCGCACTTTTTACATGGGCTTTACGGCCTTTCCTTACGACGACAGCTTGGCGGCTCACCAAGAGACCTATCATAACGTCATTGCTGATGGCGACATTTTTTTGAACCATCTCGACCACGGTGTACCCTGGCACGAGGCCTTGAACGATTTGCCTTTTCCGCCAGAGGTACAGAATACGTTGAGCGCTACCAGAACAGGTTTGGGGCCCAACACTAAAATTTTGCTGACGGCCACACCAACGGACCAGACCCGAGAAAACCTTGCCCGGTACTGGAATGACAACGGTTCGCATCAACCCCTTCCGGCTTTTTGGCAAGATAAAATGTTCGATGACCCCGATGTGGTGTCGGCTTATATCAACTATTGCCGTAGAATCATTGATGAGGTACGGCCCGACTATTTTGCGTATGCCATTGAAGCCAATGCGGCCTTTAGAAAAAATGATACCGCTTTTGGGCGGTTTTTGACCTTGGCAGACACCGTTTATACCACACTAAAGGCAGATTACCCCGGGCTTCCCATATTTTTGACGGTGCAAGACCAGTCGTTCAACAATTCAAAGGCCAAGCTTTTAGAGCTTACCGCCATGTTGCTTGAATATTCTGATTTTATTGCAGTCAGCACCTATCCTTTTTTATTCTATGGGGATGTTGCCAGGGATGCGAACCCTGAACTATTTGCCGACGATTGGTTGCGAGATTTCAGGAACCTTGACACTGCCAAGCCCTTTGCCATTTCAGAAACTGGCTTTTGCGCAGAAGACCTGGTCATCGAAAATTTGGGAATCAATATAAGGGGCACCGAAGACTGGCAAGCACAATATGTGGGCAAACTCTTTGGGCAGGCCAATGATCTTGGGGCCGAGTTTGTGCTATGGTTCGTTTATCGCGACTACGACCTGCTGTATAACAGTACACCGAACCCACCGGACATTTTTAAGGTTTGGCGTGACAATGGCCTGTTGGACGGCCAAGGGAACAAACGACTTGCCCACACCAAATGGATGGAATGGAAGAAACTCGCAAAGGAGTAAGGCAGTTCTACTCGGCCTCAGCGGCCTTGAACTCACGAATGGCCTGATTGGGCTCCATAATATTGTATCCCTTCCAGAATTCCGGATTGTAGCTTGGCAGGTAGGTTGCCTTTACACTTTTGTCTTCAGTGAAAGATTCAAATTCAGATTTATCGATCAACCGGTTTTCAAAAACCACCAGCTCCCATTTGTTTATGTTCTGCATTCGAAAATCGACATTTAGCCGAAGCTCGTTCTGTTTTCTGCGGCCTTTCACATTTTTGTTCTTTTCGAT
This sequence comes from Flagellimonas lutaonensis, assembly GCF_000963865.1. Taxonomy (NCBI): domain Bacteria; kingdom Pseudomonadati; phylum Bacteroidota; class Flavobacteriia; order Flavobacteriales; family Flavobacteriaceae; genus Flagellimonas; species Flagellimonas lutaonensis. Next base: position 757,672 of record NZ_CP011071.1, on the reverse strand, counting down.
GACATCCAAAGGCCGGTCCAAACGAAACCACCGCCCAAAGCTAAAATCGGCAAACTTGAGCTCATACCGTCCATTCGGCAATTTGGCAAAACGCATGGTGCCCTTATACAGGGTTTCGCGATAAAAGATGCCCAACAGCCTAAAGTTTCGCAGGTTCTTCAAGTTTTCAAAGTCGATGCGCATTACGGCAAAGTCATCTATATTGATGTATAGGCGGCCCTTGAAGTCGGCATTTCCTTTTGGTCGGAAGTCGACAACGTACACCCCCATGTCGTCTATATCGGCATAGCCCACTAGTTCAAACTCGTATTTACGGGTTTTGTCGATCAGGTCGAGTTTGGTGTCCTCTTCATGGTAGACCTCACCGAGCAGTTCATCAAAAATCCACTTTTGGCTATCGACAAGTCCTGAGGTGGTATCACGCTGTATCTCTTTTTCAACTATTTCGGCTTCTTCGGCATCGGCCTCCTCAAGAATTTCCTCGACCTGTACTTTTTGGCTAAAGATGCCAGATTTGATTTTTAGATAAGAATCTGGCTTCACATTTTTTTTGAACATGGCCTCCATACGTTTTCCAAGGTCTTCAAAGGAGTTTACATCCTTCTTGTCGTACAGTTCGGCAGCCTTTAGCACGTTGATTTTATAGCTGTCAGAGGTTTTAAGAAAATCGCCCAAGGTTTCGGTGTAATGGTGCGAGTGTCTCGGTATGGCTCTGGCAATACTATCGATCAGCTCTTTATTGAGTTCTGCGATGGTCGATTTCTCAAAACCAAAATCAACCTTTTGTATGTTTCCCAGAACCGATTGGCGTAGAAAATAGCGCTGCCTTACAGGTTCGTTGTTCACATTTTTTGGAAGCCGTTCAATCATTTTTTCCACGATTTCCTCGGCTTCGAGCTGTTTGTCGAATACATAGACGCCACTTAGTTCAATTGCCTTGGGCTTGACAAAGACTATACTGTCTTGTAGTTGTTCAAGGCTAAATCCCGTCTTTGCATAACCCATGGACGAAACGTAGACCGAATCGGCGAATTGAAAGGAACCATCAAGAACAAAACTAAAAAGTCCTTCTTCGTTGGTGATGACCCCCTGGTTTTCGCCATACTCGACCGTGGCGTAGGGTACGGGCTTGCCCGTTTTTTTGTCGACTACCTTAGAGGTTATGGTTTGGGCCGATACCGTGGCACAGGTCATTAACAGAAAAGAAAAACCAATGGTTTTTAATGGATTTGTCATGCTGGGATCTTATATGTCTTAGACGATTTCTGGCTGAAAAAGGTTGCCTGCCCTGAAAGTATATGACGAAAAACCATATGATTTGTTTCAATCTTTGGGCCGGTACTCACTTTTTTGCAATATTTCTGATCATTCCCCCAAAAATGAAATAGTGGAAGGGGAGGATGCTGTACCAATACAAGCGGCCTTTCAAACCTTTTGGGCGAAAGGTGGCTACCTGGTGCAATACATTCGCTTCATCGATTCGAAATTCGAGCCAAGCTTCGCCTGGCAACCGCATCTCTGCATATAGCAACAGTCGTTTTTTCTTTTTATCGGCCAAGAGCACGCGCCAAAAATCGAGTGCATCGCCCGGAAATAGCTTTTCAGGATGCGTGCGGCCCCGGCGCAGCCCAACACCTCCGTTCAGTTTGTCGAGCAGCCCCCTAATTTTCCAAAGCCAGTTACCATAATACCAGCCGTTTTCCCCACCAATTCTCCAAATATTGTCCATTACCCGCTCAGCGCTATCGACCTTTATCTTTTGCTCATCTTTCAGCACTCCATATTTTGGCACTTGAATATATCTTTCAAGTTCATTTTTGACCTGGCCGCTGGCAATACTGTCTTTCCAGCTACTGACCACCAAATTTTGCTCTATCTTTTTGAAGGCCATTTCAATGGCCTCTTGGTACGTATGGGTCTTAAGGTTCAAAAGTTCCTGTAGCCGATTATCTTTGGCCACTACTTCCATCTTCATACTGTCAACAAGGTTTACGGCCAATTTATAGGAGGTAGAGGTGACAAAATATAGCCAGTAAGATGATAGTTTGGGAGTCATTACGGGCACGGTGATAATAGAGTTCTTGAACCCACGAACCTTTGCATATTGCTCGAGCATCTCTTTGTAGGTGAGTACATCGGGCCCACCGATGTCAAAAGATTGGTTGTAGGTTTTTTTATTGCCGAGCACGCCGGTCAAAAAATTAATGACATCCCTTATGGCAATGGGCTGGGTTTTGGTCAACACCCATTTAGGGGTAATCATAACCGGAAGCTTTTCGCACAGGTCGCGAATGATCTCAAATGATGAACTGCCAGAACCGACGATAATACCGGCCCGAAGTACGGTCAGGTCAAAAGGGCCTTTGTACAGTATCTCTTCCACATTTTTTCGTGAGGAAAGATGTTTCGACAGCTTCTCCTCGTTTACAATGCCACTTAGGTAAATGACTTGTTTTACATTGGTTTGACCCAAAAAATCATTGAACTTTTTGGCTGCCCGGGCTTCTTTTTCATCGAAATCGGAAACTGATGAGGTCATGGAGTGGATCAGATAGTAGGCGGCGTCAATGTTTTTTGGAATCGGATTCTCTTGCACATCCGCTAAAAAATCAATTTCGATGACGCTTACTTTCTCTTTGGTCTCTTTGTCGATTGAAAGACGATTTCGGTCGCGCACAGCGCATACCACCTCGTGCCCCTGTTGCAACAATTGTGGCAACAGGCGCATGCCGATATAGCCGTTTGCACCGGTTAGAAGTATCTTCACTCTTTTGGGAGTTTGAACATTTTAAGTATGTACCAAAAAGGCATCAGGGTCAAAGTGGCCAATAAAACCAATATTAGCCAACCCAGGTTCAGAAGGTCAAACGATTTGGCCACGGCAATGGTGTGCAACGTAACAACAAAGAACAGTGCCGAAATGCCCAAGTTTACCAAGACCATCATTCGAATGTTCATTCCGTATAACCTTGGGGCATTTTTCTCGGTTACTCTTACGGGATAATTGAATTTCCAGGGTTTGAGCTTGGTCACAAGTTGTGTCATACCGTAATATAGAATGAGGTTTAGCACCGGAATTATCCATAAGGTACTCTTGTGACCATAGGCATCTGGCTCTCCCATAAGGTTAAAATGAATTGGGATGGTTTTTGGCAAGGTTGCATAAAACGACAATACTGTGATCAGGTGGACAGCTGTCAATAGCCACCCGGCAATTATTATCTTTTTATCCGTTTCAGTTGGCTTTACCTCTATTTGCGGTTGTTTTCTGAACATGTTAAAGGTCATCAATCGAAGTTGGTGCGTTGTCTGCCTTGTAGTCCAATATTTTTTTGAAGAATTTTTGAATGGCCTTGGTGTCTGAACGCACTTTTATGAAATAATGGTCTTTAAAGATGGAATAAACGGCAAAGTCACCTTTGTAGATAGACAGTTTGTAATAGGGTATCACCAGGGCATATGATTCGAGCAATGAACGAAAACCGACAATAATGCCTTTTGGGCGCATCTCGATGTTGCAGCAGTCTCGATTGTTGTCCAATATCAAAAGATTTCTGATTTCGATACTCGCTTTGACAATCTCAAGCTTTGGCGAACCGATACCGCCCATTTTTAAGCGCTGTTTTAGGGTAAAGGGTTTGCCAACCGCTGCATCGATTTTTTTGGCAATCTTTTTATCGGTATACGATACGTTCAAAAGCATAAAATAAAGGTACTAAAATCGCCATATCAGTTTCTTAATCTTATTATAAAAGGGATAAAAAATGTAGTTTTGCAGGCTTATAAAGGCATTTTGATGGATATTCAAAAGGTTATTGAAGAAAAGGTAAGATATGCAGTAAAAGAACTGTACGGGACCCAATTGCCATCAGTGGAATTTCAACCCACCCGTAAAGATTTTGAGGGTGATCTGACCGTAGTGGTCTTTCCGATGTTACGGGTTGTAAAAGGCAACCCGGTTGAGATTGGAACCCGTATCGGTGAGTATCTTCAGAAAAACGTTGCCGAGGTGTCGAAGTTCAATGTTGTCAAGGGATTTTTGAACCTTGTAATCAGTGATGCCCATTACCTTGACTTTTTCAACCAAATTCAGAAGATTGCCGATTTTGGGTTTACGGCACCAGCTTCCAAAGATGCCATAATGGTCGAGTACTCGTCTCCCAATACAAACAAACCCCTTCACTTGGGGCACATTCGCAACAACCTGTTGGGGTATTCGGTCGCGGAGATATTGAAGGCTGCCGGCCACAAGGTCTACAAAACACAGATCATCAACGATCGCGGCATCCATATCTGTAAAAGTATGGTTGCCTGGCAAAAGTTCGGCAAGGGTGAAACACCTGAATCTTCCGGGACAAAGGGCGATCATTTGGTCGGTAAGTACTATGTTGCCTTTGACAGGGCCTATAAGGAACAGGTCTTGGAATTGGTTTCCGAAGGAAAAGAAAAGGCAGTCGCCGAAAAGGAAGCCCCCATTTTATTGGAAGCCCAAGAAATGCTGCGCAAGTGGGAAGCGGGCGATCAAGACACTGTGGCCCTCTGGAAGAAAATGAACGACTGGGTGTACGAAGGCTTTAACGAAACCTACCAAAACCTGGGGGTCGATTTTGACAAGCTGTACTATGAGAGCGATACCTATTTGTTGGGAAAAGACGTTATTGAAGAAGGCCTTAAAAAAGGGGTCTTTTATAGAAAGGATGATGGCAGTGTTTGGATCGATCTTACCGATGAGGGCCTTGACGAAAAGATTGTACTTCGTGCCGATGGCACTGCGGTCTATATGACACAAGATATCGGTACCGCCATCCAACGGGTAAAAGACTTTCCTGACATCAACGGTATGGTCTATACCGTGGGCAACGAGCAAGACTACCATTTTAGGGTGCTGTTCATCATTTTGAAGAAACTGGGCTATTCGTGGGCAGAAAAACTCTACCACCTGAGCTATGGAATGGTCGATCTGCCCTCGGGAAAGATGAAGAGCCGAGAGGGCACGGTGGTCGATGCAGATGACCTAATCTCTGATATGGAGCAGACCGCCGAGGAGATTTCAAGCGAACTGGGCAAATTGGAAGGCTATTCCGAGGAAGAAAAGAAACGGCTATACCATACCATCGGACTGGGGGCCCTGAAGTATTTTATCCTAAAGGTAGATCCCAAGAAGCGCATTTTGTTCAATCCTGAGGAGTCGGTCGATTTTCAGGGAAATACCGGGCCTTTTATCCAGTATACCTATGCCCGAATACAGTCCATTCTCCGAAAAGCCGAGCATATTGGACCAAGGGCTGTCGAGACCTCTTTAGAGTTGCACGAAAAAGAGAAAGAACTCTTGAAACAGCTACAGCAGTTTCCTGAAACCGTGCAATTGGCGGCAGAGAACTACAGTCCTGCCCTGATAGCCAACTATACCTATGATTTGGTGAAGGAGTTCAATTCGTTTTACCAACAGGTTTCCATATTGGGCGAAACCGATGACAGCAAAAGAATTTTTAGGATCCTGTTGTCAAAGAAAGTGGGCGAGGTCATCCAATCGGCTTTTAAACTTTTGGGAATTGAGGTTCCTGAGCGGATGTAGACTGGCAATCTATCTTTTTTATAGTACAATGGTCCAGATCGGCTATCTTGTAAGGGCCATTTGGTCATAGCCATGCAAACGCAAAAATCAAATCTGAAAAAATTCGGAACCTTCGGCGGTGTATTTACGCCAACCCTCTTGACCATCTTAGGGGTCATTATGTATTTGCGAATGGGCTGGGTCGTTGGCAACGCCGGGCTTTTGGGAGCTTGGTTCATTATCGTCATTTCTTTTTTGATCACCTTGTGTACGGCACTTTCAATGTCTGCGATTACCACCAACATTCGAATTGGGGCAGGGGGTGCGTATGCCATCATTTCACAGGCACTTGGATTGGAGGTCGGAGGTAGTCTTGGCATTCCACGATACATCTCGCAAGGGTTGGCGGTTACCATGTATATTTTTGGTTTTAGAGAGGGCTGGTTGGGCATCTTTCCCGGGCACGACCCCTTTTTGGTCGATTTAATCGCCTTTGCCCTCTTGTTCGGCATCGCCTATATCAGCGCAGATTTGGCGATAAAGACCCAGTTCATCATCATGGCAATTATCGTCTTGTCGTTGATTTCGATTGTCATGGCCGCTTATCACGGGTCTATGAACATACCGACCGAAGAGGCCATCAGATGGGGCACTTTTAAAGGATTGCCCGAGAACAATTTTGCGGGCACCGATTTTTGGGTGGTGTTTGCCGTCTTTTTTCCGGCTGCCACGGGTATCATGGCCGGGGCCAATATGTCGGGCGAGTTGAAGAACCCCAAAAAGAGTATTCCGCAGGGCACCTTATGGGCCATTGGCGTGAGCTTTGTGATCTATATGCTATTGGCCTATTGGTTGGCACGCTCTGCGTCCGAAGAAGAATTGATATCCAACTATAATATCATTATTGAGAAGTCTTATTTTGAGCCGTTGGTGATTGCCGGTATATTGGGCGCTACATTTTCATCGGCCTTGGCCTCTATTGTGGGGTCTTCCCGTATTCTTTTTGCCATGGGTGAGCATAAGGTATTGCCCTATTCGAAGTTTCTAGCGGGGCAAAGTGCCAATGAGCAGCCGCGCAATGCCATGATCGTTACGGGCATCATGATATTTGCCACTATGCTGTTGCGCGAACTCAATGCCGTGGCCCCATTGGTGACCTTGTTCTTTTTGATAACCTATGCCATGATCAATATTGTGGTGATCATTGAGCAACGGTTGGGGTTGATCAGTTACCGCCCCATTTTCAAGGTGAACAAATGGATACCCTGGGTGGGGCTGCTATCTTCGGTCATGGCGATGTTCATTATCAATCCGACCATTAGTCTGGTTTCCATTGTAATTGTATTTGTGGTGTACTGGTTTTTGTCTCGGCAAAACCTAGAGACCCCATTTGAAGATGTGCGGTCAGGTTTGTTCGTCTCTTTTGCCGAATGGGCCGCAAAACATACATGGGGCATGAAAAATATGCAACAACGGGCCTGGAAACCAAACCTAATGGTGCCGGTGCGCGATATCAACGGTGCAAAAGGCAATTTTCAGTTTCTGAGGAACATAGCCGCGCCAAAGGGATCCATAAAGTTGTTGGGCATTGAGCCCTATACCGAAAATGACGCTTTTATAAATGAATTGTCCTCGGTTTCTGAGGCATTTCGTCAAAAAGGTGTTTTTTCGTCGTGGACGGTCATCTACAGCGATGATTTTGCCAAGGGTGTCAATTATGGCAACCAAGCGCTGCGAGGTGCCTTTTTTAGGCCCAACATCGTGTTTTTGAACCTGCAACAACACGATGATTACGAAATGGAGATTCGCCCTGTGATCAAAGAGTGCATCCGTTTAGAACTGGGAATCTTGTTGTTCTCGGCACACCCGACCGCCCTTTTGGGGCAACGAAATGTTATCAACGTATGGGTAAGTGACAGAAGGGGCAATTGGGAACTTGGTTGGGATATCGGCAGTTTGGATCTTTCTATCTTGATTGCCTATAAACTAAAAAAGAATTGGGATGCGCGCATTCGTATCATAACCGTAATTTCAGATGCAGATGAGGAAGAAAACGCCAAGAACTTTCTCAAATCGTTGATAAACCTTGCACGATTGCCTGATACCCTGATAGAGGTGCACGTGGGCAATTTTAAAGAAATTGTGGGGAACGCCCCCAAGGCCGATTTGAACATCTTTGGTATGGACGAGCACTTCAAGATTGCATTTGTTGAAGAAATGACCGAAAAAACAGCAAGCTCATGTCTTTTTGTAAAAGATTCGGGCCATGAGAGCATATTGGCCTAATCTATTGTCTGCTGGGCTTTCCATCTTTTCACAAACTTGGGGGTAAAAGATCAAAAACGCACCCTGAAACTGAAATTTGGGGTCAATCCCAACGATATGTTGTCCACCTGTTCTACCTCGTTGTCATCAGAGACCTGATAATAGCGGTTCAAGACATTTTCCCTATCGGTTAGGTTCAACAACGATACTCCTGCATTGGCCTTGATTCTTCTGCTGAGGTCAAAACTGTAGGTGGCCGAGGCATCCAACCGAAAATATTCGGGCAAACGGCTACTGTTCGGCGACTGGTAATTGATTTCTGCAGGAAATGCCAATGGAATCAAAGGATTTTGCTCGTCAGGCTCGGTATAGGGCTTGCCGGTGCGGTAGTTGAGCCCCACGCCCAGTTTTAGGTTGTTGATGTCGTAGGTGCCTGCAACAGTCACCGCGTGGCGCACATCAAGGTTGTTCGGAAAGGTATTCGGGTCGATATCCTCAAAAGTATAGTCGTTCTTGTTGTAGGTATAGCTCAACCAAGTACTGTAATGGTCGCCTTTTTTGTTGATAAGGAATTCGAGCCCTTTGACTTCATAACTGCCGATTTCACCATCAAATTGGTTCTCGTTTTGAAAACCTTGGGTTATGGTACTGATGCCATCAACTTGCTTGTAAAAGGCTTCCAGACCTATATACAGCGAATTCTTGGCATAATTCAATCCTATGGAACCCTGTTTGCTTTGGGTAACTGGCAAAGTACTTTCATCTGATAGCACCCAACGCCTTTTTTCAACCCCGAGAAAATTTTGCTCAAGGTCGATTACCTGATTGGTGTACTGGCTTTTAAATTCGCCCAAAACCTCTGCCCTTACATAATTTGCTACCCTAAAATTCAAATTCAGCCTCGGCTCGAAAATCAATTTAGAGAAAGTGCCCAAGTTGGCAATGTGGTTTGCCCGAACCCCCGTGCTTGCCACAAAAGTATCTTCAAATGAACGATAGGTAATTTCAGAATAGGGCGCATGTACCCTTATGACACCCTTGATGTTGCTTTCGAACTGAGGTGATGTGACCCTGGTAAAATTTCTAATGCCGGTCTCTAGAAACTGATAGCCATTGCCCCAGGTCAGGGCTTCTGAAAGTTCATAGAGGCTGCTTATTTTGATCGAGCTTTCAATGATCCGGTTTCGTTGCGTCAATTGTTGTCGTGGATCGGGCGAGACCCCCAGTGCCTCTAGTTGGTATTGTGTATAATATACATTGAGATTGGTAGACAGTTTGTCTGTCCACTGGTTTTGCATTTGAAGGCCTCCAGAAATGTTGATCTGGTCTAAAAAACTCTGCGAGGTTTGATCGGTCTCACGATTGGTTTCCGTAAAGAGCAAGTAGTTGTCGATACCTATAAAGCTCAAGCGTAGCTTGTGGTCATCGTTGATGTCATAGAGGAATTTTCCTGAGACATCCCAGAAGAAAAAGGTGATATCTCTGTCAAATTCCCTGTCGACCGACTGGTTTTGTTGGTTTTTGACCTCACTGTTTTGAAAGGCGCGACTCTCAAAACTGTTGTAAATGGGGGTGTCTAAAAAATCAGTGGTCGAACGGCGTGCCGAGAGTTGAAAGGCCATTCGGTCGTTGATGGGAAACTGCCCATACACATCGCCGCTGATGAGGTTGAACCCCGCTCCACCGAAGAACTCCCCATCGATATCATTTTTCGTCCACATGCTGATGACACTGCTGACCCCATCGCCATAGCGGGCGGGGGTACCGTTTTTATAAATGGTGACTTGATCGGTCAAATAGGGATTGAAAGCGGAGATCAATCCGAAAAAGTGCCCTGATTGGTACATTTTGATCCCGTTCCAGAGAATAAGGTTCTGGTCGTTGGTGCCGCCACGAACGTTGATGTCTGAAACCGTTTCATCAATGCTTTTGATCCCGGGCAATGCCTGTACGGTCTGCAAAACATCGGGTTCTATCAACCCTGGAAGAATACCCAATTCGCCCGTGTTCAGGGTAATACTGGCATCGTTTTCCTTGACGATTCCTGAGGTAAGAAATTCATAGACAATGACTTCGTCAAGTTTTTCAAAGTTCTGTGCGAGTATGATCTCAGGGCAACCTCCTTTTCCCACCAAATCCTCAACGGGAATATACTTTGTGATATATCCTAAAAAACGGACTTTCAGTGTACCATTTCTTGGAACCTGATTTATTTGAAAGTTGCCAGATTCATCTGTGATAAGGGCAATGTCGCTGTCCAATACTTCCACTGTGGCGCCGGGCACGGTATTCTCGGCAAAATTATCGAGAACCCTGCCACATACCTTTACCAAGGTGTTTTTGACCAAGGTATAGTACCTTTCGTTCAATTTCTTGACCTTGATCTGGGTCTGGCTTTCTAGATATTGCAGAACCGCATTCAGGTCGGTGGATGCGGGAGGGGTTATTTCGACCCCTACTAAATCTTCATCCACGTACGAAAACTTGATGTCATATCGACCTTCAAGCTCGATAAGGAATGTTTTCAGTGATGTTCTAGAGGCTTCTTGGGCATGCAAGGCCATTGGAAAAGAGACCAGAAGCAGTCCCGCCCAAGCTGCAAAAAAGTGATTACGGAGTGTTCTCAGCATAGAAGAGCACGTTATCTTTCCCTAATTTATAACGAATTTGGGAAGGAACACTTATACTTTCTAACGCCAATTTGATGTCTGTGTTGCTAAAGGTGCCCGTAAATAGCTGTTCGGTATTGATGTTTTCAGTTTCGACCTCCATATCGAACTGCCTTTCAAACTCGGCCAGTACATACTTTAAGGGAATACTTCTGAAGCTACTTTCATTGTTCACCCAAGAAGGTTGCGCCATAGTGATGCCAGTGGCATTCTGTATTTTTCCATTGATGGCCACGAACGAGGTGCCCGCAGGCAATTTTTGCTCTGTTTCTTGATAGGTGACACTGACCAGGCCTTCGTAACATGTTACTTCAAAGAAACCATTTCGGTTTTCTACGTTGAATTGGGTACCCAGTACGGTTACCTCTCCATTGTCTGTTGAAACGGTGAATTTTTTTCCTTTGGCGACTTTAAAAAAGGCTTCCCCCTCAAGTGTTACATTTCGCTTCTCGTTCCACTTCTTTTCACTGAACGAAACCCTTGAATCGGCATTCAATATGATTTCTGAGTTATCGGGAAGCACTACTTCAGTACGTTCTGCCAGGTCGGTTCTAAAGGTTTCATCCAAAGAATCCAGATAGAAATACGAACCTGCCAACAGCACGGCGATAACGGCCGCTACGCGCAAGAATTGTTTGAACGGACGCATGGTAATTACCTTGGGGGCTTCTTGCGAAGTCTTTTCCCTTAAGGTGTTCCAAGCTTGCTCAACATCGAATTCAGGGGCCTCCAATTTGTTTGAAGCCTCCACAATTCTCTGGTACGAAGCGTACTCTGGCGACTTTTTAAAAGCTGCCAACTCTTCTTCAGAGAGTTCGTTGTTGAGCCATTTTGCCAAATAATTCTCTTGCATGATTTCTATGCTTTACACAGTTGAAACAACTTACTTTTAAAAAACCCTACTTTTTTTCGAAAATTCCAATCCCGATAGCTATCGGGAACAAATCCCAAATCCCAAACCCACTATTGGAATTTGGTGCTTGATATTTGGTGTTTTCTAGATTCCATCAATCTTTTCCCGCAGCGCTTTCAACGCCAAATGCATCCTTTTTTCAATGGCCTTGACACTGACACCTTCCATTTCGGCTATCTCGGCATATTTCTTTCCATCTATCCTGTTCAACAAAAAAGTGGTGCGCTGGTTCTCGGGAAGGCTGTTCAGGGCATCGTCCAATTTTTTCTGGAACTGCTTTTCCTCCAGTACATATTCTGGAGACTCGTGCGAAATTGACTTCGAATGCTGGTCAGCATACTTCAACCGCACCTTTTCAGCCTTGATAACATTCAGATACAGATTATTGGCTACCGTATATAAGTACGATTTTGCCTTATCTGGGGATACCTTGGCACAGTTTTCCCACAATTTTACGAAAGCCTCTTGTACCGCATCGTGGGCCTTCTCCTCATTACCGAATTTATAATATATGTAGTTGAATACCGTTTTTGAATTGGCCTTGAACACAGAGCTGAATACCTGCTCTTCACAAACATTGTCCATCTACGGTGGTTAGGTTAACAGTTTCCCAAAGATATTTTAAAAAAAATTAAAAATTGGGGTAGGGTATTTCACAAGATGGTTGTTTTAGGGTTGTACTAACAATGAAAAAGTCCAAATCGTTATGAAAAAGTTGATCAATAGCTTACTGTATGCAAGCCTATTTATGGTGGCACTGAGCTTTACCTCGTGCCAAGAAGAATTTGAAGAAGTTGGTGGTGACCAACAAGAGACGCTGATGGCGGGCTCGAACACCGCTGATTTGATTGTAAAGACTTCCACGAACGACGGTTCTTTTGACAATATTGTCGATGGTGCCAGTTGTATTGCGGTGAAATTCCCCTATACCGTTGAAGTAGGTGGTATTCAGATTACCATCGATTCTAGGGAAGACCTACATTTGATCGAAGAGATTTTTGATGAGTTCGATGATGATGAAGATATTTTGGAATTTCTTTTCCCCATCACCATAACCCATGGTGATTTTACCGAAGTAGTCATCGAGAACAAGGCACAGCTTCGTGAATTGGCCGAAGAATGCCGAGAAGGTGGCGAAGATGATGATATTGAGTGTATCGACTTTGTCTACCCGATTACCCTGTTCACTTTTGATATAAACGAACAGCAGACCGGCACGGTGGTCATTGAAAGTGACAAAGACATGAGAAGGTTCTTTGAAGGGCTTGGTGAGAACGACCTTATCGGTATTGATTTTCCTGTGACCTTAAAGAAATATGACGGCACCGAGATCGTGGTCGACAGCAATGCCGAGTTGGCAATGGCCTTAGAAGCTGCCAAAGACGAATGTGATGAAGATGATGATGATGATTACAATGATGATGATTTCGACGAAGAGCGTTTTGATTTCTGTTTGACCCAGTGCCCATGGCAAGTACGCGAAGTGGTACGTGATGAGGTAGCCTTGACAGACCAGTACCTTGAGTATCTTATGAACTTTACCGAAGACGGAAAGGTTACCGTGATCGATAGGGCCGGTAATGTCTTGAATGGTGTATGGAGCGTACGCTTTACCGACCGAGGACCCCTTTTGACCCTTGAGTTTGACATACTTGTTGACTTCAACCTAGAGTGGTTGGTCTATGAAGTGGGCGAGCATACCATCAAGCTACATGCTGAAGGTGGCAACAAAATAATCATGAAGCAGCTTTGCGATGATGATGAAACCGACCCCAACTCACTTAGGGAAATCTTGAAGGAGTGTGAGTGGGTCATCAAAAAGGTCAAGAACCAAGGTGAGGAAATAGACAGGTTGCTCGGTTACGAATTCAAGTTTATGGCCGAGGGTGTGGTAACCTTGAGCAATGGAGAGAACACCTCAGAAGGTTCTTGGGAAATTGGTTATAACTCAGAAGAAGTAATATCACTGTTGATAACCTTTGGTGATGAGCCTGCCGTTAACTTCGAATGGCCATTGAGAGATTTGGCTAACGATCGTTTGAAGTTTGAAGTGGATGAAATCGGTTATGAGTTGGTACTACAACGTGTCTGTGATGATAATGCCAACGACGGCGATGTGGTTGAGATAAGAAATATATTTAAAGAAGGAGATTGGACCGTGGCCCTTTATAAAGAGGGTGAGGTCGACACTACCACTGATTTTGCTGGGTTTACTTTCAATTTCACAATGAACCATTTAGTGGTGGCAACTTTAGGAGATATGGGAACGGCCACACCGGGATTATGGAGAGTCTTAAGAAATCATGACAACATGTTGAAGTGCTATTTGAATTTCGGTGGCGACCATGACCCCTTGAGCGAACTTACAGACGACTGGTACTTCGAGTCAGTTACCGATACCAGAATTGAACTCCAAAGTGAAAGTGGAGACGGTACCCTTGAAACACTTGTATTTGAAAGATTATAAGCAGTTTTTGCCCCCGATCTTTCTGAAAAGGACAGCTTGCCCCAAAGCTGTCCTTTTCTTTTTACTCTCGCGCATCCCGATAGCTATCGGGTGGGAATCTCTTCCATGTGGACAGGATGTTCATCGCGTATGCGTGAATCTCTATTTTCTTTGAAGAATAAATCTATCTTCCAAACACTTACCTGGTTTCAACGAAGCCATTCCATTAGTTATTCTTAAATTTGTGCTCCTTAAAAATGATGCGAGCATATGTTTGATAACTTAAGCGAAAAACTCGATAAAGCCTTACACGTACTAAAGGGTCGCGGTCAGATTACAGAAATCAATGTGGCCGAGACCATGAAAGAGATACGCCGTGCGCTGTTGGATGCCGACGTTAACTTCAAAATAGCCAAAGAGTTCACCAATAAGGTCAAAGAAAAGGCCCTTGGGCAGAATGTGCTGACCACCTTGCAGCCGGGCCAATTGATGGTCAAAATCGTTAAGGATGAACTGACCCAGTTAATGGGGGGCGAGGCGGAAGAAATCGATCTTTCGGGCAACCCAACGGTTGTTTTGATGTCAGGTCTACAAGGTTCGGGTAAGACCACCTTCTCGGGCAAACTGGCCAATTACCTGAAGAAGAAAAAAAATAAGAAACCATTATTGGTGGCCTGTGACGTGTACCGCCCGGCGGCCATTGACCAATTGCACATAGTCGGCGAGCAAGTAGGCGTCGAGGTGTATTCAGATAGGGGCAACAACGACCCTGTGGCCATAGCCAAGGCAGGTATCAAACATGCCAAAGAAAACGGTCAGAATGTGGTTATCATCGATACCGCTGGTCGCTTGGCGGTCGATGAGCAGATGATGACCGAGATCGCCAACATCCACAAAGCCGTTGAGCCGCAAGAAACCCTGTTCGTGGTCGACGCCATGACGGGCCAAGATGCGGTGAACACGGCCAAGGCGTTCAACGACGTGCTGAACTTCGATGGGGTCATTTTGACCAAACTGGATGGTGATACCCGTGGTGGTGCGGCCATTTCGATCAAATCGGTGGTTGACAAGCCCATTAAGTTCATCGGTACCGGCGAAAAGATGGAGGCCATCGATGTTTTTCACCCGTCCCGTATGGCCGACCGTATTTTGGGCATGGGCGATGTGGTATCGCTTGTTGAGCGTGCCCAAGAGCAATTCGATGAAGAGCAGGCCCGTAAGATACAGAAGAAGATTGCCAAGAACCGTTTCGGCTTTGATGACTTTCTAAGTCAGATACAGCAGATCAAGAAAATGGGCAACATGAAAGACCTTATGGGCATGATTCCCGGTATGGGCAAAGCCCTTAAGGGCATAGATATCGACGATGATGCCTTTAAGCATATTGAGGCCATGATACATTCGATGACACCCGATGAGCGCGCCAATCCCTCAAAATTGAATTCAAGCCGTAAAAAACGAATCGCTGCCGGCAGTGGCCGTTCCATCCAAGAAGTGAACCAACTCTTGAAACAGTTCAACCAAATGAGCAAGATGATGAAGATGATGCAGGGCGGCGGTGGCAAAAAAATGATGCAGATGATGCAAAACATGCGATAGCACGTTTTGACTGTTAATTGTTTTAATGTTTATGGTTGCAGGTTAAACCCATGCCAAACCAAAAACTTAAAACCAGAAACTTGAAACAACCATGAACATCTTGGACGGAAGAAAAATATCAAACCAAATCAAAGAAGAAATCACCGAAGAGGTGGTCAAAATGAAGGAAAGGGGCGAAAAGGTTCCCCATTTAGCCGCTGTTTTAGTGGGCAATGACGGTGCAAGTCTTACGTATGTTGGCAGCAAAGTACGCTCTTGCAAGAAAATTGGATTTGAATCCACATTGATACACCTTCCTGAAGAAACCACAGAGGAAGAACTATTGCAACAGGTTGAAAAATTAAATGCCAATCCAAATATTGATGGCTATATTGTTCAGTTGCCCCTTCCAAAGCATATTGATGAGCAAAAGGTGTTGATGGCAGTGGATCCCGATAAAGATGTGGACGGATTTCACCCCACTAACTTCGGAAAGATGGCGTTGGATATGGAGTCGTTCATTCCCGCCACCCCGTTCGGGATTATGGAACTATTGCATCGCTACAACATAGAAACCGAGGGCAAGCACGCCGTGGTAATCGGGCGTAGCCATATCGTCGGGCGTCCCATCAGTATTTTGATGAGCCAAAAAGGGAAGGCAGCGAATGCGACTGTTACCTTGACCCATAGCCGAACCAAAAACTTAAAAGAGTTGACACTACAGGCTGATATCATTGTTTCGGCACTTGGGGTGCCTAATTTTCTGAAGGCCGATATGGTCAAAGAGGGTGTGGTCGTTATTGATGTGGGCATCACCCGTGTACCCGACGATTCAAGGGAAAGGGGATACTACATTACCGGTGATGTCGATTTCGAAAATGTGGGCAAAAAAGCGTCCTATATTACACCCGTACCCGGTGGTGTAGGGCCCATGACCATTGCCATGTTGTTGAAAAACACCCTTTTGGCCAGAGAACGCCATAAGGTTGCAAGCACTTGATTTTTAGCTTCTTTATGCCATCGAAGTGGTCTATTCGTCCTCTACGGGAGTAATAACATCAATATCGTTGTCCCCTTCATCATTGGTACATCCCATAACGGCAAGTGAGCCTAAAAAAACAGCGATCAGCAGAAAAATAGTCTTCATGTTTTTTCAGATTTGGTTGCTTCTTTTTAAACGGATTGGAGGCTAAATTCTTGTTATTGAAGCCATTTATTCGATAAATTGCCATATCAATGTAAAAGACATGGCTGGTCGAGGTAATCAGGTGGCGTGGTTTGTCTTCGCTTTTTTGGCGATAGGGGTTGGTCTATATCCTTTGTTCTACGTTTTTGGAGGAAGGGAAATGGGGCTGTTGTTGAGTAAATCGGAAACGCTCTTGTCGAATAATCTTTGGAATGTTGGTTTCTATGGACATATCATCTTTGGAGGTATCGCCTTGCTCACAGGATGGTCACAATTCAGTCAAAAACTACGTGCTAGGCGCCTAAATCTTCATCGGAATTTAGGAAAGGTCTATATTTCAGCAGCCCTGATAAGTGGTATTTGTGCAATATATATCGGGTTTTACGCCACCGGTGGTTGGATCGCCTCAGTGGGCTTTATTCTATTGGGCATCATATGGCTTTATACCACACTTGCCGCCTATCGTGCCATAAAAAGAAAAGATACACAACTGCACCAAGGCATGATGATCTATAGTTATGCTGCCTGTTTTGCGGCGGTCACGCTTAGGTTATGGTTACCTTTTTTGGTTTTTGTGTTCGGTGAGTTTTTGGTCGCGTACAGAATCGTGGCATGGCTTTGTTGGGTTCCCAATCTCTTTTTCGCCTACTATTTGGTTAAACGAAAAGGGATTGTACTCGGATAGCCTACGTCGAATCACCTTCCTGTCTTACAGTTCTTGGATTATTACGTATCTTATAGCTAAAATGGATATACATGAAAATCAATGCGTATGCCGCCCATAAAGCCGGTGGAAAATTGGAACCTTTTGAATATGAGTTAGGTAATTTGGGCAGCGAACATGTCGATATAAAAGTTCATTATTGCGGTTTGTGCCACTCTGACTTGAGTATGTTGAACAATGATTGGGGTCTCACCCAATATCCCTTCGTGCCCGGACACGAAGTGGTCGGTGAGGTGGTCGCCGTGGGCGATGAGGTGAAAAACCTCGAGGTGGGCGACAAGGTTGGCCTTGGCTGGTTTTCAGAGTCGTGCATGCACTGCAATCAATGTATGGATGGTGCCCATAACCTATGCCCAACCGTAGAACAAACCATCGTAGGACGGCATGGAGGTTTCGCCGACCATGTGAGGTGCCACTGGTCTTGGGCAACACCTTTGCCAGACGAAATCGATTTGTCAAAATCAGGACCGCTGTTTTGTGGTGGAATCACAGTTTTCAACCCCATTGTGCTGTCAGGGGTAAAACCAACTGACCGAGTGGGTGTAATAGGCATTGGGGGTCTAGGTCACATCGCATTAAAGTTTTTGCACCATTGGGGCTGCGAGGTCATTGCCTTTTCTTCAAATCCAGATAAGAAAGAACAGATTTTGAAAATGGGGGCCGATAGGGTCATCAATTCAAGGGATCCCAAAGAACTGGAAAGTATTGCCGGCAGCCTTAACTTTATTTTGAACACTACCAATGTGAGTTTGGACTGGAATGCCTATCTGACCACCTTGGCCCCAAAGGGGAAACTACATACCGTTGGGGCGGTTTTGGAGCCCATGGGAATACCGGCCTTCAGTTTGATCGGTGGGGAGAAATCGGTTGGGGGAAGCCCACTGGGAAGTCCTTCACTGACCCGAACCATGTTGGATTTCTGTGTACGGCACGATATTTATCCTGTGGTCGAAGAATTTCCGATTGAGAAAGTAAACGATGCAATCGAACATCTTGAGGCGGGCAAAGCCCGGTTTAGAGTGGTATTGAAGGTTACGTGATTATTTGGCAAACAGTTGTCCCATATCTTTGAAAGCCTTGAATTCCAACGCATTTCCGGCAGGATCTAAAAAGAACATGGTTGCCTGTTCGCCCACTTCGCCCTTAAAGCGAACATACGGTTCAATGATGAAATCTACCCCTTTCTCCTTTAAATCCTTTTCAAAGGATTCGAAAACCTGCCAAGGCAACACTACTCCATAATGCGGAACGGGCACGTTTTTACCATCTACGGGATTGGTATACAATTCTTCCTGTGATTTCGGTTTGTAATGGATGACCAATTGGTGGCCAAAGAGGTTGAAATCGACCCAATGGTCGCTGCTACGGCCCTCTTCACAACCCAAAATCTCTCGGTAAAATGTGCGGCATTCATCTAAATTATGCACTGGTATGGCTATATGAAAAGGGGTAATTTTTTCTGTCATTACAAACGAAGTGAAGTATTCTGTTGGATAAAAATAACAGATTACGGTGTCCTTAACAATTTAGGATTCCAAAAATGCAACAATTTTCTCATTTACTTCTTCCTGGTGCATCGAATGGCCTAGTCCCTCGGTGGCTACCAATTGACTGCCAGGCCAATGGCGATGTACTTTTTCAGATGCGGAAAAAGGCACTTGAAGGTCTTTCTTGTCATGAAAGAGCAGCCCTTTTTTGGTATTGTTGGCAACAAAACGGGCGCTTGAGAATTCGTCTATGTGCAGGCCGAACCACTCTTTTAGGTATTCGTCCATGGCCTTCATCACCCTGTTGTTGAACTTTAGTATCTTTTGAAAATGGTCCATAATCTCCGAAAAATCGCAGGGGGATCCAATGGTAACGATTTTCTCTACTGAAGAAGTGGGATTTCGGTAATGGTCATAGAGAATGGTCATGCCACCGACCGAGTGGGCGACCACATGGGTGGGACGGTACTTGTTCAAAAAATGCCGTGTGGTATTGGCATACAGGGGCACATGTAGCTTTTTTCCGGCGGAATAACCATGCCCCGGGGCATCAAAGGCCAAAATGTCAAAATCGTGCTCCCTAAGTTTTTTGATAAGGTTTCGCCAACGATAGGTATTGCTCTCCCACCCATGGAGCAACAGCACCGTCTCTTTTTTGCCAGGCCAACGGTATGACTGTATTTGTTGCCCCAAAACTTCTTCAACGGTAAACTTCGCGGCTTCCAGATACTCTTTTTGAATGGATTTGACCCGCCCTTTTCTAACGGTGGTGAAAATATCAAAGGCGGTTTGGGCCGCTTTTCTTTTGCTGAAAAGGGCAATTAGGTTTAGCCATTGGCCGTAGAGTAGGGGAATTATTAGGGTCTGTAGTTTTTTCATTCAGGTTACTTTTAGTAACTTACTCTTTTAAGGAAACTAAAAATAGGTATTCCCACGTTAAGAAAAAAGAAGTCACCCGGCACAAACTAGGTAGTATTATGGAAACTGTTACTGAAAATCAAGAGGTTACAATGACAAAAAAGTTGGAAAAAATGTTCGGTCATTTAGATTATAAGAATCCGCCCGAACTGTGCCCCGTACGAGACGTGATGTCGGTGGCTTCTGACCAGTGGAGCATTCTGATATTACTTTGGCTGGGCTACTTTCCGGTATTGCGTTTCAACAAGTTGAAAAAATACGTGTACGGCATCTCAAACAAGGTGCTGAGCCAGCGTCTGAAAGTATTGGAAGCCGACGGCTACATCAGCCGCAAAGCTTATGCAGAGGTGCCCATACGTGTGGAGTATAGTTTGACCGACTTCGGGAAAAACTATGTAAAGCGTTTACTGAGCTTAGCGGAATGGATGCAAGAGAACAGTCCAAAGGTGTTGGCAAACCGTGAGAAATATGGGTTGGTGTAAGTGATTCTGGGTCTAGAAACCAGACTTAAGACTTTAGTAGAGCCTGAAACCTTGAACCCGAAACCTTTTAGTCCCACCCGATCATCAAGTATTTGATTTTGGCCCCATCGGGAATCTGTACCGCTTCTATGTTTGAGGAGGCATAGCGAAGATTAGCGGGCAGCTCACTTTTGTCAATGGTAAAGTACATATTGGTCTCTTTAACAAAAATGACCACGTTGTTGAGTGCCGTAACCACTTTTTTGATGGTGTATCGGTCTTTGATGTCTTTAAAGGTACTGTTGAGACCAATGCCCTCTTCAGAAACAAAGCGGGAATCCATCACTTGAATATTTTCAATGGTCGCCAAGCTATCATTTTTGGGTGTAAGCGTGAGAAGATGCTTGCCTCCCTTCTCATAAACCTTTATCTTATTGCTCCCTGAGCCGAGCTTGGTGCTGAACGTGTCCCTTACGATAGAGTCGTCTGCATAGATCAATTCCAAATCCTTTGCCAAACTTGCTTTTTCCAGTTTGCCCACTTTTTCATCGGTGATCAAGAAAACAGGGTCTTTTCGCTCGCAGGCACTTGAAAGTGTTAAAATCAGGGTTCCAAATAGCAAATAATATCTTTTCATTCGTCTAAAAACTAACAACTAACATCCAACACTTACCGAATAACTTTTTTCAAAACCCCCAGCACTCCACGAATAAATGTGGCACTGGTCAGCACCTTCACCACAGGGTTCATTCGTGTACTACGGCGACGGGTAGAAGTGCTTCTTCGCGAAGTGGTTTTTCTGGTCTCTTCTTTTTCCGCTTCTTTTTGGGCCTTTTCGATTTTCTCATTGAGCATCTCATAGGCGCTCTCGCGGTCTATTTCCTCATTGTATTTTTTAATGAGTTTTGATTGGCCGATAACCTCTTTGAGCTCTTTGTCGGTGAGCACATCCATACGGCTCATAGGGGCACGTAGCATGGTTGCCGCAAGGGGAGTAGGTCGGCCTTTTTCATCCAAAGCGGAAATCAGCGCCTCGCCAATACCCAACGAGGTCAAAATCTCCTCGGTTTTGTAAAATTCAGAATCAGGATAATTCTGTGCCGTCAGTTTAATGGCCTTTCGGTCTTTGGCCGTAAACGCGCGCAGTGCATGCTGTACTTTTAAACCCAATTGTGCCAATACATCATCGGGCACATCGGTGGGGTTTTGGGTCACGAAGAACAGTCCGATGCCCTTTGAACGTATCAATTTTACAATGCTCTCGATTTGATCGAGCAGGGCCTTTGACGCGTTGTCAAAGATCAAGTGTGCTTCGTCTATAAACAGAACAAGTTCAGGACGGTCGCTGTCTCCCTGTTCGGGAAAGGTCGCATAGATTTCGGCCAAAAGGCTCAGCATAAAGGTAGAGAACAGCTTTGGCTTGTCTTGAATATCGGTTAGGCGAATAATGTTGATGTAGCCCCGGCCGTTTTCATCGATACGAACCAGATCATCGACCTCAAATGATTTTTCGCCAAAAAAGAGGTCGGCACCCTGCTGCTCCAATTCAATGATCTTTCTGAGGATGGTGCCCGTTGAACTGGTCGATATGCGGCCATAATCTTTTTGAAATTCCTTTTTTCCCTCGCCCGTGGCATACTGAAGCACTTTTTTGAAATCTTTCAGATCCAATAAAGGCAATTTGTTGTCGTCACAATATTTGAAGACCACTGCCACTATGCCTTCTTGGGTAACGGTCAGGTCTAAAATTCTGGATAGCAGTACTGGGCCGAACTCAGAAACCGTTGCACGAAGTCGAACGCCATCTTGCTCAGAAAGTGAGAGAATTTCGACCGGAAACCCCTTGGGTTCAAAAGGAAGCCCAATGGCCTCATGGCGCTCATCGATTTTTGGGTGCCCCGGACTGGGTCGTGCGATGCCGCTCAAATCTCCTTTTAAGTCCATGAGTAACACAGGAATACCCTTTTCAGAAAGGTTTTCAGAAATTACCTGCAAGGTTTTCGTCTTGCCGGTACCTGTGGCCCCTGCGATGAGCCCGTGGCGGTTCAGGGTTTTCAAGGGCACCTTGACAAAGGCCTTGTTCACCGTTTCGCCATCGACCATACCCGCACCCATGGTGATGTAATCGCCTTTCATGGCATAGCCTTTCTCAATATGTGCGAAGAATTTTTCTTTGTTGCCCATTGTTGGTTCGTTTGCGATAAAAATAGGGAAACGAATTATGAATTACGAATTACAAATTATGAATTGTGAATTAATAGGAGTCACTGCATAATTAGGTGTATTCGTGGTAATTCGTGAAATTAGTATCCAATCAAATTATACAAAATGAAAAAAATCATATTCCTGACGTTACTTATGGCCTTGATCAATGTGGTTGCTGGTCATTCCCAAGAAAAAACGGAAATCATTTTTCACAAATCCCCTGACCCTGAACGACAAAAAGCCCCGTTCAGCGAAGCTGTTCAAGCAGGCAACCTATTCTTTTTGGCAGGGCAGATCGGTATGGATAGGTCTGTAGGCAAATTGGCCGAAGGAGGCGTGCAGGGCGAGACCGAACAGGCCATCAAAAACATTCAAACAGTCTTGGCCCGACATGGTCTGACGTTGGACAATGTGGTGAAATGCACGGTAATATTGAGCGACATCAACGATTTCAGGGCTTTTAACGAGGTATATGCCAAGTACTTCACCAAAAAACCGGCGCGTACCACCTATGCGGCTGCAGGGTTGGCCGTGGGCGCCAAAATTGAGATTGACGTGATTGCAGTCAAGGAGTAGACAGTTGATAGCAAACGCTGGCCGTTTTTATGGCTCTAAATGGACCACTGAAAAACCGCTTACTGCAACTTTAAAACTATCTTTGCAGTATGATTGCAAACGATGTAATGGATTTGGTAGAAAAGGGCCTGATGCTTCCCCTTATGGAAGAATTCTACACCATACAAGGTGAGGGCTATCATAAGGGAACTGCTGCTTATTTTATTCGTATTGGGGGGTGTGATGTGGGTTGCCATTGGTGCGACGTGAAAGAAAGTTGGGATGCAGAGACCCATCCGCCGACCAACATCGGCAGCATTGTGGCTAATGCCGCCAAATACTCAGATACCATAGTGGTTACAGGCGGTGAGCCACTTACCTGGGATATGGGCCCCTTGACCGCATCTTTGAAGAACAAAGGACTCAAGACACATATCGAGACCTCGGGCGCTTACCCCTTGACCGGGGTTTGGGACTGGATTTGTCTTTCCCCAAAAAAGAACAAGTTACCCGTAGGAAACATCCATCAAAAAGCACATGAACTGAAAGTGATCGTGTACAACAAACACGACTTCAAATTTGCTGAAGAGCAAGCGGCAAAGGTGGGCAAGAACTGTATTCTTTACCTACAGCCTGAATGGAGCGTACGGGAAAAGGTAACGCCCCTTATCGTCGACTACGTGATGCAACATCCGAAATGGAAGGTGTCGCTGCAGACGCACAAGTATTTGAACATTCCTTAGGTTCGCTAAATGTTTGATGGTGCTGATAAAGACACAAAAGTTAAGTCCCAAAAAGGATTGTGTTGAAAAATCAGAAAACCAAAAACCTATTGCCCTCCGTTGTTCTGAAGATCCAGTACACATTCAGAATCCAGCCCTGGTACCGCTGACAATCCACGGGCAGTTTGTTGTTCAAGCATTTTCAGCACGGTTTGGCCTTGCAGCGAGCAAGCAGATGCAATCCCGTTTTTTGATTTAATCGTGGAACTTGATTTGCCGGCCACACTGAACCGCAGTTCGGCCTGCATCAGGCAACCATCGACATTGCAATGGTTTTCTGACTCACCGTCTTCGTGGGCGTTGACCGGCACGGTTCCCAAATTGACCAGTCCGAACAAATGCCCAAATTCATGGTTGAGGGTGGCCGTTTCAACATCGGCATCGGTAATGGTCAAACTTCGACCCGCAATGGTACGAATGGTTTTCTCATGGATGACCATTGAAGTGTTTCTGTATACCGCCCCTAAGGTTACAAGCCCCTCGTCTTCGTCATCATCTTCAGAAGGCGCATCGGCAAAATAGATATAGATGGCCAAGGTTGAACCATCATTATAGGCCGTGCGGTTTTCCTCCTCTAAATCGGCAATTTCCTGTAAGGTCAGGCTCTCTTCATTTGGTGATGGCAGCTCTTTGTAGATGACCTCAATATCATCTTTGAACGTGTATTGGCGCAAATAGTCTTGAAAATTGTCCATGGCCTCTTGGGTAGGCCTAAAACCGGTAACATAGGCGGCCTCTATCAAAAGCTTGTCAAACTTTTCGTTTGAAAGAATGTCATTGGCCGATGCCCCCGTGGCCAACAAGTTGGCCGATTTGTCAACCGTGCCGTTGCCGTCATCATCGTTTCCGGCACCTCCTCCATTATCGTTGGAACAAGCCAAGGCGAAGGTGAACAATAGGCCCAAAAGCGGAAAAAAGAACTTTTTCATATCAATTGTTTTCTAGTTTACAAACGAGGATTCATCGAATCTAGTATCATTTTTTCAGTGTCAATCTTGCCAAATAGTCGTAATGTTCGCCCTGGCTTACAAGATCACAGGTAAAACCATGTGCCATCGCGGCATTTTCCAAGGTGTTGAAATCAAGATAGAGCCAGTAAAAGGAAGGGCTTTTTTGGCCCTTGTATTCCATGGTGAACTCCACTTCGCCATAATAATCCCTGTCACCGGGAATCCATACCCCTCCATCGTCATCCTCTTCATACATATAGATGATGTTGCTAGAATCCATCAGCACTTGGCCGCCAGGGTTGAGCAATTTTTTAAAATGCTCGAGATAGGTAACCAACAGTGCCAAGCGGCCCACGATTCCGATTCCGTTCATCAACAACAACAACGTATCAAAAGTTGTTCCAGAATAGTCCAGTACCCCGCAATGAACGGTCTTTTCAATGCCAAGTGACCTACAGGTGTCGATGGCACCTTTTGAAGAGTCAAGGGCCGTTACCTTAAATCCATGGTTTTGAAGCCAAAGGCTGTGCGGTCCTGCTCCGCAACCGATATCCAAGACGCTGCCCTTGCACAACTCCAACGCCTTCTGCTCCAACAACGGCATTTCTTCAAAAGCACGAAAGAGATAGGAAAGCGGCATTACATCTTTCCCGGCCACAGATGAGTGGGTTTTGATGTTTTTCCAGTCGTTTCCCTCGAGATAATCCAACAGGGCTTTTCCAAAAATATCTTCCATTTTAGGGCATTTGCACCACAAAAGTGGGACTTATTTTGTTAGCAAAGGTTTAAAGCCGATCCAATCGTTAATTTTGCCATATGCAGAAACTGCTGGCAGATTTACCCAACAAGGCGAAAAAGAAGAAGGCCGAAAATAAAAAATTCTTCTCCAAGCTCAAGAGGCGACCGCCCAAAGATTTGGATTATGTAATGCAGGAGCTACATGAAGAAGCGTTTTCGCAAACGGATTGCCTGACCTGTGCCAATTGTTGCAAGACAACCGGCCCCTTGTTCACCCAAGCGGATATTGGGCGTATTGCCAAACATTTTAGAATGAAACCTTCAAAATTCATCGATGCCTATTTGAGGGTTGATGAAGACCAAGATTATGTATTGCAACAAGTGCCCTGTGCTTTTTTGGGTGCTGACAACTACTGTTCTATTTACGATATACGGCCAAAGGCCTGTCGCGAGTATCCGCATACCGACCGAAAAAAGTTTCACCAAATAACAGATCTTACCCTCAAGAATGTGGCTATTTGTCCGGCGGCCTATGATATAGTGGAGAAGATGAAGAAAAGAATTGATCTATAGTAGTCGGTAGTATGTGGCTGGCGGCCCGATGGTTTAAATTTGGAATTTGGGCCTTGGAATTTGTAATTTTATTGAAATGGAACAGATCATCACCTACTTTGAGAACATTCCCCCATTGCACCGAACGCTTATTTTGGTCGGGGGCATCACCTTTTTCTGGATTCTGGAAGGTATTGTACCGCTTTTCAGCGTCAAGTACAAAAAATGGCGCCATGCCATGCCCAATTTCTTTTTTACCCTGACGACCATTTTGGTGAATTTTCCATTGGCCTTTTTGTTGTTGCAAACGTCTGATTGGGCCGTTCAAAATGATTTTGGCATCATTAATTGGCTGCCCGAAATGCCACTTTGGCTGTATGTGGTTTTGGGGGTTATGCTGTTAGATCTTATCGGTGCCTACACGGCCCATTGGGTCGAGCACAAGGTGAAACCGTTTTGGATGATCCATCTCGTGCACCACACCGACCACAATGTTGATACGACCACGGCCAATCGCCACCATCCATTGGAGAGTCTTATTCGTTATGTCTTTACGCTTTTTGGGGTTTTTATCGTGGGTGCGCCCATAGGGATCATCATGCTGTACCAAAGCCTTTCGGTGGTGCTGTCACAGTTTAACCATGCAAACATTCGCTTGCCCAAAAAGGTTGACAATGCCCTGAGTTGGGTCATTGTCTCGCCCGATATGCACAAGGTGCACCACCACTATGTATTGCCCTATACCGATTCGAACTACGGCAATATTTTTTCGATTTGGGACAGGCTTTTCGGAACCTACATGAAACTTGACCCCGAGAAAATCGTATATGGGGTCGACACCTTTCCCGATGAAAGAGAGAACAGCAGTGTCTGGGGGTTGTTGAAACAACCCTTTCATAAGTACCGCAAGCCGACAACGGGTCAATCATAAATCAAATACTTCTCCCTTATTTTCTTAAACCTTTCCAAATCTTTTTGCCAAGAGGCCTTAATCTCCGCTTCTGAAAGCCCTGCTTCGATTTGCTGCTGTAATTTTGCAGTACCGGCATGTCTGGTGAAATTGTCGGTATTGAAGACTTTTGATTTGTCCAATGCATTTTGATGGGCATCGATGACCCAGCGCACAGAGACTTCATTCATTCTTGGATGTTGTGATAAATCTTTTCCGTGGCAGACCTTGCCCTCTTCTTTTGGGAATTTTGAACCAAAATTGGGTCGGGGCACATAGCTGAAGTCATATTTTGTACTATCTAAGAAAGAAGCTCCGTACCGCTGAAACTGAAATTCGGTACCACGGCCCGCGTTGATGTTGGTTCCCTCAAACAACCCGAGGCTGGGGTACAGGTTAATGGCAGTATCGTTGGGCAGGTTTGGCGAGGGCCGTATGGGCAAACTATATTCGGTCTCATGTGTCCAATTTTCAAGGGAAATCACCGTTAAATCGGCCTTTAAACCGTTTTCAAGCCACCCTTCGCCATTTACCATGGTTGCGTATTCGCCGATGGTCATTCCGTATACCAGGGGAATGCAGTTCATGCCCAAAAAGCCGGTATGCTCTTCTTCCATGGTGGGCCCATCGACATAATGCCCGTTCGGGTTGGGCCTGTCGAGCACCACTACCGGAATGCCTTTTTCGGCACAGGCTTCCATCACCAATTGCAATGTGGCAATGTAGGTGTAGAAGCGAACACCGACATCTTGAATGTCGAACAGCACTACATCGAGATCTTTCAGTTGTTCTTGCGATGGCTTCCGATTTTTTCCGTAGAGTGAAATAATGGGCAATCCCGTTCGGGTATCCATTCCATCTTTCACTTTTTCACCCGCGTCCGCTTGGCCACGAAAACCATGTTCGGGGGCAAACACTTTTTCTATGGACACATCCAAAGAAAGCAACGAATCCACCAAATGGGTGTAGGTTGTAGAATCTTGGAATTTGGCATTTGGTATTCGAAATATTACTGATGTTTGGTTGGCGACCACCCCCACATTTTTATCCTTTAGCAAAGAAAGATAAGCGTCCGTTCTATTGGCGGCCACCATTACCTTTCCTGTCTCTTTTTTGGAATTTGCAAGGGGATGGCTTGAATTTGAAGTGTGCTTCTGTCCGCAGGCAGCAAGCACAAAAACAAACAAGAAAACTGTACTTTTGAAGAAGGATAAAACGGTCATTCGTTGAATTTAGAACTTTTTATTACCAAGCGCCTCATTAAAGGGGCATCGCATAAAATTAGCATTTCGGCCCCGATAATTAAAATCGCCATCGCCGCGATTGCCATCGGTATTGTAATGATGCTGATCGCCATTGCCACCAGTGCTGGCCTGCAACGAAAAATCAGGGAAAAAGTGGCCGCCTTCAATGGACACATCCAGATTTCAAACTACGACAACAACAACTCAGAGGTTTCAACGGTACCGGTTTCGACCCAGCAGGATTTTTACCCAGAGTTCAAAGACGTTGAGGGCATTGCCCATGTGCAGGCCGTGGCCACCAAACCGGGCATTATTCGAATGGAAGACACCTTTGAGGGCATGATTGCCAAAGGGGTGGGCCGCGATTATAATTGGTCGTATTTTGAGGAATATCTTGTCGATGGCAGGCTTCCCGATTATTACGGTGACCTGAATGATGAGGTTTTGATATCACGATTGATGGCCAATCGATTGCAACTGAAGGTCGGTGATACCTTTTCGGCCATTTTCTTACGCGAGGGAGACCCTTCAAAGATGCCCAACAATCGGCGGTTTAAGGTAGTGGGCATCTACGATAGTGGTTTTGATGAGTTTGATGCACAATATGTTTTTGTGGATATCCGCCACATTCAACGGATGAACCGGTGGGAAGCCGATCAAGTGGGCAATTTTGAGGTTTTCTTGGAAGATTTTGATCAAATCGACCAAAAAAGTGCGGAAATCTATAATAAAACACTTTCTAACCTCGATACCCGTGATATCAAGAGCAAATACTTTCAGATTTTTGAATGGATCGGTCTTTTCGATTTCAACGTGGCCTTGATAATCGGCATCATGATTATTGTGGGCGGCATCAATATGGTCACGGCCCTTTTAGTATTGATCTTAGAGCGCACCCAGATGATAGGAATTCTCAAGGCCTTGGGGGCACAAAATTGGAGTATCCGCAAAGTTTTTCTGTACAATGCCGCCTATTTGATAGGAATCGGACTTTTTTGGGGGAATGTCATCGGATTGGGGATTCTACTTCTCCAGCAGAAGTACCGGTTTTTAACGTTTCCCAATCCCGAAGAATATTATATTGACTATATACCGGTCTATATTAACCCAATGGCCATATTGTTGCTCAACTTGGGGGTAATGCTGTTGTGCCTATTGATGCTGCTGCTGCCCTCTTATGCCATCACCAAGATCACGCCTGTAAAGGCCATTAAGTTTGAATAGGCCCCGTATCCCCCAAAGGGGGGAATAATTGATATACGCTAAAAGTATCAAGTTCAAGCGGCCAGTTCAAATATAAAATCGCACACTACCTCTAAAATGATTTATTCGTTGCAATTCGCGAACTTCGTGTCACAAAAAAGTTTGTGATCTGCAACCAGAAACCAAAGAAACTTTAAACCCAAAACCTTTAAACCCGAAACCAGAAATTCTATTTTTGCACCCATTATGGAATATGCTGAAAACATTCTGGAGACCATTGGCAATACGCCCTTGGTAAAACTCAACAAGTTAACGGCCGAACTGCCCTGCATGGTCTTGGCCAAATACGAGACCTTTAACCCCGGCAATTCGGTAAAAGACCGTATGGCCCTTCAAATGATCGAAGATGCGGAAGCCGATGGAAGGCTAAGGCCCGGCGGCACCATTATCGAGGGTACTTCGGGCAACACGGGCATGGGGCTGGCCTTGGCCGCCATTGTAAAGGGGTATCGCCTTATCTGTGTGATCAGTGATAAACAGTCCAAAGAAAAAATAGACATTTTGAAAGCTGTGGGCAGCGAGGTACACGTATGCCCGACCGATGTGGCACCCGACGACCCGAGAAGCTATTATTCTACCGCCAAACGATTGTCAGAAGAGATACCGAATTCGTGGTACGTGAACCAGTATGACAACCCCAGCAATGCCAAGGCACATTACTTGACCACTGGCCCTGAAATATGGCGACAGACCGATGGCAAAGTGACCCATTTTGTGGTGGGTGTCGGTACCGGGGGCACCATATCTGGTGTGGGAAAATATTTAAAGGAACAAAATCCCGAAATCAAGGTCTGGGGTGTTGACACCTATGGTTCGGTATTCAAAAAATACCATGAGACGGGCATTTTCGATGAGAATGAGATATACCCTTATGTTACCGAAGGCATTGGGGAGGATATTCTTCCGAAGAACGTGAACTTTGATATAATAGACGGTTTTACAAAGGTTACCGACAAAGATGCGGCCATCTATACCCAACGGTTGGCAAAAGAAGAGGGTATGTTCTTGGGCAACTCGGCCGGGGCTGCCATTAAGGGAGTGTTGCAGCTAAAAGAACACTTCACCAAAGACGATGTGGTGGTAGTGCTCTTTCACGATCATGGCAGTCGCTACGTGGCCAAAATGTACAATGATGACTGGATGCGAGAGATGGGCTACATCGAGTAGATTTTGGTATCTTGTCGGTTAAAATATCGACATGGCAACTCCCATTTTTCGAAAAAACCTCCTGTTTCGTTTCCTTTTCTTGACGGTATTTATCCTGATTTTTGCATGCGATAGTGATGACCCAGTGCTTACAGACGATGATGTGGGGCAAGAGCCCGACGATCCGATTGCTTTGCAGGATAAATTGCCACAGTTCATGGTGGACACCCAGGGGGGAACAATTGTCGATGAGCCCAAGATAAGCTCCCAGACCACCATTACAGTGGCCGGCGATGTAGTTTATGAAGGAAATATAGGCATCGAGTTTAGGGGCGCCTCTTCACAGGCACTCTTCCCCAAAAAATCATACGGACTTGAAACATGGGATGAAAATGGCGAAGACATCGATGTCTCGTTATTGGGTTTTCCAGAAGAGGAAGACTGGATTTTATATGGTCCCTACAGTGACAAATCGTTGCTTCGCAATATATTGATATATGACCTTTCCCGTGATATAGACCGTTATGCCAGTCGTTGTCTTTTTGTTGATATGACCCTCAATGGGGTTTACCAGGGCGTGTATGTGTTTATGGAAAAGTTGAAGCGGGATGGCGCCCGTATCGATATCAGCAAACTGGATGATGACGAAAATACTGGCGAAGACCTTACAGGCGGCTACATATTAAAGATTGATAAAACGGCCGGCAATAATTTGGGCGAGGGGTACAATGAACTCAATTCGTTCGTATCTGCCTATCCTCCGCAGAATGCTGCAGCGGGTCAAGAAGTTTACTTTTTGTACGAATATCCAGATGCAGAAGATATCACCGTTGCCCAAAAAGCATATATTTCCCAATATGTGGCAGACTTTGAGTCTGCTTTGGCCTCAGATGATTTTACCGATCCCGATACAGGGTATACGGCCTATATAGACGTTGCAAGTTTTATAGACTTCTTTCTATTGAACGAACTGTCGAACAACGTCGATGCCTACCGGTTGAGTACCTTCATGCACAAAAACAAGAACGGTAAATTGAAGATGGGCCCTATTTGGGACTTCAATTTGGCCTTTGGCAATGCCAACTACTGCAATGGAGGCGACACCAATGTTTGGGCCTATAAGTTCAATGAGCGGTGCCCCGACGATTTTTGGTTGGTTCCTTTCTGGTGGGATCGTTTTATGAAGGATCCAACTTTTGTAGCCCAGTTAAAAGAACGTTGGCTAATGTTGCGGTCGGGGGCCTTCGCCGATACGGCCATTCAGGCAAGAATCGATGGCTATCTGGCCGAACTCGAAAAAGCGGGTGCAATAGAGGCCAATTTTACTGCTTGGCCGGTGTTGGGTTCTTATGTTTGGCCCAATAATTTTGTGGGCAACTCGTATGATGAAGAGGTAAATTATCTTCGCGATTGGCTAGCCCAAAGGCTCACATGGCTCGATACACAAATCAATAATTTATAAAACGGCTATAACTTTATGAGACGAATTCTATTGACGTTCTGTTCGGTGGCCCTGATCCTGCCATTGTCGGCACAAAAACTTTCAAGAACGGAAAAGAAAATCATCGCTTCGGTTGAAAAATACAACCAAGAGGCCATTGCATTTTTGGAAAAAGTGGTCAATATCAATAGTGGCACGCTCAACCTAGAGGGGGTCAAGAAAGTGGGCTCGGTATTCGGGGAGGCATTCGAAAGTATCGATTTTGAGACCCGATGGATAGAAATGCCGCTTGAAATGAACCGAGCAGGCCACTTGTTTGCAGAGACCACGGGAAACAAAGGAAAAAAGTTGTTGCTCATCGGCCATTTAGATACGGTATTCGAAGAAGATAGCCCTTTTCAAAAATTTGAGCGGATCAACGACAGTATTGCAAAGGCCCCGGGTGGTAACGATATGAAAGGTGGCAATGTTATTGTACTGTATGCACTTAAGGCCTTACATGAAAACGGATTGCTTGATGACGCCCAAATTATTGTGGCCTTTACCGGTGATGAGGAAAGCACCGGAAAACCCTTGGAAATTAGCAGAAAAGACTTGGTAGAAGTTGCCAAGCGCAGTGATGTGGCCTTGGGTTTTGAAACTTCCACAGGCTTCAATTATGCCACGGTTGCCAGACGGGGTGCCTCTGGCTGGGCACTCGAAGTAGGGGGCAAGCGCGCCCATTCCTCCGGGGTGTTCAGTGATAGGGTAGGAGCAGGGGCCATTTTTGAAATGTCGAGGATCCTTCACCAATTTTATACCGATGTAAAGGGTGACGACCTGCTTACCTTCAACCCCGGAATATTAATGGGCGGTACTTTTGTAGATTTTGATGAAAAGACCAGTAAGGGAGAAGTATTTGGCAAGAGCAATGTTGTGGCGCAAAAGGCAATTGCAAGGGGCGGACTCCGCTTTATTTCTGAAGAACAGAAAGAACGCGCAAGGGAAAAGATGCGTGAAATCGTGGCCCAAAACCTTCCCAAGACCTCAGCTTCGATTTCGTTTACCGACAGCTACCCTGCAATGGAACCTACAGCGGGCAACAAAAAATTGTTGGAGCGCCTGAACCAAGTGAGTCTTGATCTGGGGCAGGGCCAAGTACTGCCCTACGACCCCGGCAGAAGGGGTGCGGCCGATGTTTCGTTCGTGGCAGCGTACGTTGATTGCCTTGACGGTTTGGGCACCATGGGCTCGGGGGCCCATACCCCAGAAGAGACAGTCAATCTCAAAACCATCGAAGATTTGACAAAAAGAACGGCCATCCTCATTTATAGGCTTATCAATGAGTGAGAAGGTAACGTTACGCTTGGGCCAACAGTCGGTGGTCATCGATAAAGGTGAACTGATCAGCTACCAAGTCGGCGGACATGAGTTTATACATCAAAAGGGGAGTCCTGGTTGGCGAAATGCCGATACCGAGATGTTTCCCATCATCGGGCCTACGAACGAAGCAAACTTTGCCGTTCAAGTGCCACGGGGCAATGCCATATTGGACCAGCACGGACATTTGAGGGAAATGGAATATACACGAGTTTCACAATCTGAAACAACGGTATCCTACAAGAAGGAATACACTGCGGGCACGCCTGTTAAAAATTCAAAATTCCCCGAAAAATCAAGGCGTCAGTGGCTTATGTGGCCCTACAGTTTTGAGTTTGTGAAGACTTTTTTTCTTGGTAAGCAAGGTCTTGAAATCACCTTTACCATCGGTGGTGAAAAAGACATGCCGTTCATGTTGGGCTACCATCCGGCGTTCAAGGTCCATACAGACCAACCTATCATATCGGCAGCTGAAAAATATATTTCTTTGGATGAAGTACTGGAAGTGGGCAGCCGGGCCCTACAGATTGATGATTGTGAGAAAATCATTCTTGAAGATGAAAGGCAATTGACAATTCAGACCGAAGGTTTCGGCCATTTTATGCTGTGGACCGAGGTGCGCAATATGGTATGTATCGAGCCGATAACTTTTTACCCCTATGCCGTACCCCAACAGAAACTCCACCAAGGCTTCGATTATGTTCAATCAGAGCCAAGAAAGTTCAAGGTAAAACTCTTACCTTGATGTATTCATGAGAAATGTTAATGAAATCACAATATTTTCTTAATTTTTAACGCTATTATTTCTACATTAGGGGGATAATAATACAAGTAATACTTGATGCTTAGAAGATTTATTGAAAGAGTAGGTTTGATGAACTGCATTATGCTATTGGTCGTTATTTCGATTATCATCACCTCAGAAATTCTTTTCCTACAGGGAAAAAAGATGGATGCCATTTTTGTGGCATTTTGGGCACCGACCATATTGGGTTTTATGAATTACCTCAAGTACCGTAAGTAATGGATTTTATACTGATATACTCCATTGTGGTGGCGATAATTTTTATGGTCTGGTTGTTCTTTGTTATTAGAATGTACCGAAAGCTAAACGAATAAGTATACCTGCACAATCTGCTATTGGTTGTCAAGATGGGTTGGCCAAAGGCATTTTTGGCACCGGTTGAACTTTTGACGGTCCTTTCCGGATCAAATAGCCACCAATGATACTTTCGGTTTCCAAAGTGTTCTTTTGCTTGATAATATGGGCCTCAAGGTCTTCTAGCGAATTAATGGGCATTTCCCTATCAATAAAGGCATACCCTTGATAAATGCCGTCTTTCACGGCTATGAGCGCATCTTCTTGTGGGGTACGTCCCTTTTCTTTGATTAGATAGGAAATCTTTCCCTGACGGCTCGACAAAATGGCTTTATCAACCTTTTGGTTATAGGTGTCAATTGATGCTGTTTTTTCACATGAGTCGGCACAATGCGTGCAAAGACCATTTCCATTCTGAAGATGACAATATTTTGGGCATAGTGAAAAGGTATCGCACAATTGCTTTAAAAATGTACGGCAATCGGTAGGATTATAAAATACCTGAATGGGTTCATGAACATTCTTAAGGGTGTTGTATGCCAAATGTTGCAATCCATTTCTGTCTTCATAGCTGAATATGGCATAGGCCTTGGCAAATCGTTTTTGGGCCCGGTTGTACGGCGGAAAATGCCTTTTAATGGCCGCCGACTCCATAAGCAATGCCAATAGCTCGTTGCCAGACAGTTCATAATCGATGGATGCAATTTCCCTGCACATACGGGATTCTTTATTGCTTTTATCGTAGAAATGGCCCAATACCCGTTTTTTGATATTGATGGCCTTGCCCACATAGATGATGTTCCCAGCATTGTTCTTGAAATAATATATCCCAGGTTTTTGGGGCAGGTGGTCGACCATTTCTTTAGAGACCAAGGGGGGCAAGGTGGCTTCTTGACTTCTAGCATTCAAAAAAGATCCAACAAGCTGTTGTGCCATCGGTTTCTGCAGCAATAATCTAAATAGAACAACCGTTGCTTTGGCGTCGCCCCGGGCCCGGTGCCGGTCGGTAATGGGTATGCGAAGTGAAGAGCACAGTTTGCCCAAGCTATAAGAATTCAATCCAGGAACCAATTTTCTTGCAAGACGAACGGTACAGAGCTTTTTTCTTATAAAATCGACCCCTATTTGACGAAATTCCTCTTTAATGACCCCATAATCAAAATTCACGGAATGGGCCACAAAGACACAGTCTTTGGTCATTTCAAGTATTTTATGGGCAATATCTTTAAAAAGGGGCGCGTTGCGCACCATATTGTCGTCTATGCCCGTCAAACCTGTAATGAAATAAGGAATTTCGCATTCGGGGTTCACGAGAGAGGTAAACTCATCGACCACTTTTGTGCCATCGAACTTAAAAATGGCTATTTCGGTGATTTTATTACCCTTAATGCCATTTCCAGTGGTTTCTATGTCGATGATAGTGTACAAAAATCCCTGATTTTAAAAAGGGTACTAAAATTAGGGATTATTTATTTGTGAAGTTGGATGACACCAAGAGCCATTTTGTTGAAAGTTAGAAGTTTTGTTTCCCGAGGCAAGAAACTTTTTCTACCACGGCATGGCCGCAATAAATTATGCTTGGCATTTTATTTACTGGCTTTTTAAAGTGTTAAAAAGAGTCATCCCCGTTGTATTCTTACAACCAGACATTACTTCCCGTTTTAAAAGTACTCTTTTTAACCCTTCTTTAAATTGCTTTGCTATGCAATTGTTAAGGTAGGGCGGTGAGAGGCCTTGCCAATATATATTACCCATTCGGTTTTGTTCTCGTTTTTGATTATTTGAATTAGCTATCATTAGATCAAATTCCCGCCCTCCTTTCTTCAGTTGCCTGACTAATTCTTAATTATTCATTAACTAAACTTTGATTTTATGAAAGTAGGAAAACTGTTTGGGGTGTTGGCCGCAATGTTTTTATGCATTGCAACAGTCCAGTCCCAAGAGAAAACGGTCACTGGAAATGTGACAGATCAGAATGGTCTTGCCCTGCCAGGGGCCAACGTGGTTGTAAAGGGGACCACCACGGGGGTTCAAACGGATTTTGATGGTAATTACACCATCTCCGTTGCAGAAGGCCAAGTGCTCTCTTTTTCGTATTTGGGCTATACAACCAAAGAAGTCACCGTTGGCGCACAATCTACCATTAATGTGACACTTGAAGAAGACGCCCAAGCGTTGGAGGAGGTAATAGTAACGGCATACGGTACCTCGACAAAAGAGGCTTTCACAGGGTCCGCAAGTGTGGTGGGCGCCAAAGACCTTGAGATACGAACCGTGACCTCGCCCATTGCGGCCATCGAGGGCCGGGCGACGGGCGTACAATTTACATCAGCCCAGGGGCCGGGCTCATCACCGGGTATCGTTATTCGGGGTGTAGGCACATTGAACGGGGATACAGACCCTTTGTTCATTGTTGACGGCGTTCAGTACGAGGGCTCGCTGAACACTATTAACCAAGAGGACATAGAATCGTTTACAATCCTCAAAGATGCGGCTTCAACATCATTATACGGCTCAAGGGCCGCCAACGGTGTGGTGATCATAACCACAAAGAGTGGCACCAAAGGGGGCGGTATCCAAGTTAATGCCTCTATGCAATATGGTTTGGTGTCGGCATCGCAATGGCAATTTTATGATGAGGTAACCCCGGGTCAGTATTATGAGACCATGTGGGAAGCATTGAAAAACTCATCTGCCGGGGGAGGGGATCCTGCCTTTGCCTCTGCGAACATCTACGACAATTTGGGCTACAATCCATTTAATGTGCCCAACGACCAGATTGTGGGGGTCAATGGTCAGTTGAACCCTAATGCGCAGGTTATCTACCAAAGTCTTGACTGGTACGACTTTTTGTCGAGAACGGGTGTACGAAAAAACTATAATGTGAACGTTTCAGGGGGTGGTGAAAACAACAAGGTGTTTTTCTCGGCATCCTATTTGGATGAGGAGAGTTTTGTGATCACTTCTGGGTATGAGCGTCTGACCACAAGACTGAATGCAGAGTTCGATGTCAGTGATAGAATTACCATTGGTGGTAGTGCCAATGTTACCATTGAAGAATTTACCGCTCCAAGTTCGGCCGGGACGGGCAGTATTGTGAACCCTTTTGGTTTTGCCAAGAACATAGGTTCGATCTACCCAGTTTTTGTGAACGATCTTGAAGGGAACATTGTGCGGGACGTCTTCGGGGACCCTGTCTTTGACAACGGGGAAGGATTTCCCGAGTACAACATAGGATCTAGACCCATAAGCCAAGGGCGCCATGCGCTACAAGAGTTGTTGTTGAACGATGAACGGGATAATAACAACACCTATGGTTTCCGTTTTTTTGCCGATTGGGAGATATTGGATGGCCTCAACTTTAGGTTGAACTATGGTAGGGATATCAACGATGGGGTTGAAAAAGAGTATGAGAATGCTGTAATCGGCGATGCCCAGCCAGATGGTCGTTTCAGCGATGAACGTTTTAGAAGACAGGTGGAGAACTTCAACCAGATTCTGACGTACCGAAAAAGTTTTGGCAACCACAACCTAGACCTTACATTGGGCCATGAAAGCTTTGACAGAACCTTTTCTGACATCGATGGTCTAAAGACCATCCAGGCGGCCAACGGAATTTTTGAATTGGACAACTTTTCCAATATCGTTTCTCTAGGCGGGTCATCGACCAGAAAAAGTATTGAGGGGTATTTTTCAAGGCTCAATTACAACTTTGACAACAAGTATTATATCAGCGGTTCGATCAGGCGAGATGGATCATCGGTTTTCGACAGGGAGACAAGATGGGGCACCTTTTACTCAGTGGGGGGCTCTTGGCGTATCGACCAAGAAGATTTCTTGCGAAACTCTTCGGTCATCAACCGGCTGAAACTACGGGCTTCGTACGGTGAGGTCGGAAATGATGATCTAGGAGATTTCTTCCTGTCACAACCTAGGTTTTCCATTACTTCCAATGCTGGCGATCCCGCTATCATATTTACCGATATAGGCAATTCAGAACTGCAATGGGAAACCATCGAAAATTTTGATGTGGCACTTGAGTTTGCATTGTTCAATAACTTTTTAGAAGGGTCTGTGGAGTACTACAAACGTAACTCCTCTGACCTGTTGTACCTCTTGCCCATTGCACCGAGCAATGGCCTGAACGAGGTACCGGTAAATGTTGGCGATATGTTCAACTCGGGCTGGGAAGTCTCTTTGACGACCCACTTGATCAACACGGGCGACTTTAGGTGGGACCTCACTTTGCAGGGCTCTACCTTTAAGAACGAGATTACCAGTCTCCCGGCTCCCTTCATCGATGATGAACAGCGTTGGGCAGAAGGCCGGTCGCGATTTGATTTCTTCATACTTAGAACCGCTGGTGTAGATCCCGCTACGGGCGACCAATTATTTCTGCAATATGAGTTGGATGAAGACGGAAACAGTGTTCCCGTGCGTGATGCCAGTGGCGAGATAGCGACCACCAATGATTGGCAGGATACTGAACGGGCCTATACGGGAGATAGCTCTATACCAGATTTACTTGGCTCGGTTGCCAATAGTTTAAGCTACAAAGGGTTTACCTTGGACTTTTTGATCAATTATGGCATTGGGGGCAAGATTTTGGATTTTGGATATGCGGCCATGATGCACAGTGGAAACTACGGAAGCTCGTTCCATCCTGATATATTGAACGCTTGGAGACAACCCGGTGATGTTACCAATGTGCCTAGGTTGGAGAACGGAAACCCGAATTTGGTGAGAACGGCATCTGACCGTTTCTTGACCGATGCCTCGTTCTGGGCACTCAGAAACGTTAATTTAGGGTATACCTTTGAGAGTACCATAGCCGAAAAGCTTGGCCTTGATAACCTGAGGATTTCAGTGACCGCTGAAAACCTTTACACCAATAGTAAGCGAAACGGTCTGAACCCGCAGTTCGAGTTGGAGGGAACGCCAAATGGCAACGACTTTGGTCCGCCCAAGATTATTTCTGTTGGATTGAATGTAGCATTTTAAAAAACTAAGATTATGATAAGAAAGATAAAATTTATGTTGTTCGTGATCCTGGGGATTGCAATAACGTCGTGCGAAGAAGATTTTCTTGAAACGAGGCCAACAGATGCCATTTCTGCTGCCGATGCACTGGCCAATGAAGAGAACATGCAACTAGTGTTGAACGGGGTGCATCGTGGCCTGTACTCACAATCTCAGACCATTTTTCCTGGTGGCAATACCCAAAGGGCCAACAACCATTATTGGGTGCCTTTGGGCGATAACTTGGCGGGGGAGCTGATCCATTCGGCGAATGCCAACAATTTGGGATGGCGTACCGAGATGCAATGGAACTCACATACCGATCAGACCTCATTGACCTGTGAGCTTTTATGGTACCACCGCTATAATATTATACTGCATGCCAACCTGCTCATTAATAAGGCCACTGATGGTAGTTTGACGGAATCACCTGGGCTGTTCGAGATTTTGGGGCAGGCCTATACCTATAGGGCGTATGCCTACCTTTCATTGGTGCAGCATTATGCCAGGGGCTATTTGATCGGCAACCCATCATCAGACCCTGGGGTACCTTTGTTGTTTTCCTCAGAGTCGCCCTTTACCAGTGAGCCACGGTCGACGGTGCAAGAAATTTATGATCAGATAGAGACCGATCTTAATGCTGCTATCGCTGCGTTTGAAAATGGATCGGGCAGGCCAAGTGGCGGCCCTGAGACCAAATCGCAGTTGAATATCAATACGGCATATGGTCTCTTGGCAAGAATGGCCCTATCAAAAGGTGATTGGCAGACAGCTGCTGATGCTGCAGTAGAGGCACGCCAAGGTTTTCCGTTGATGGGTGAAGAAGATTGGCTTGCTGGGTTCAATACCAACAGTCTTTCAGAGGTCATTTGGGGCAGCAACGTGATAGATGCCGAAACCACGTTTTTCCGTTCGTACTTTTATTTGGCAAGCAACACCTTCAACGGAAGCCAGATACGCAACAACCCAAAGATTGCCGACCGAAGACTGGTAGATGCCATTCCAGATACCGACTACAGAAAACAAGTGTTTTTGCCCGATGCGCCCAATTCCAACAGTTCTGCTGC
Organism: Flagellimonas lutaonensis; assembly: GCF_000963865.1. Classification (NCBI taxonomy): domain Bacteria; kingdom Pseudomonadati; phylum Bacteroidota; class Flavobacteriia; order Flavobacteriales; family Flavobacteriaceae; genus Flagellimonas; species Flagellimonas lutaonensis. Next base: position 717,102 of record NZ_CP011071.1, on the reverse strand, counting down.
CAATGGGGAAGGTGGCTGGGAAAACAACACCAATCCTTTGTATACAACCGAGGAAGAGTTCAACGCCGCCATAGACAGTATCAAAAGTGTGTACGGATTGGTCTCTGGGCACAATACGCACCCCTATATGCACTTTAAGCTGAAGCAGAAAAACCCTGGATCCATCGATCCAGATGATGTCATCTATATGCGTTCATCTGAAATGTATTTGATAGAGGCCGAAGCAAAGGCCATGATGGGTGACATAGCCGGGGCACAGGAAGCTTTAAGACCGTTGGGCGAAGCACGTGATAGCGCATTTGATGTTACCGTCTTTAACACGCAACAATCCATGATGGATCAAATCAAGTTCCAAAGGCGTGTTGAACTATGGGGCGAAGGCTTCGGATATACCGATAAGATTCGGTGGGACGAAGGAATCGATCATGCCGCCGATGGTGGTTCAGGAGCATCAGAAGTGCTATATCAAGAGGCGTACCAAGTGGAGAGGCCCTCGCTGAACGATGATTGGATCTTCAAGATTCCGCAGGCTGAGATTGATGCCAATCCGAAGCTGACACAAGCAGACCAGAATTGATAAGCAGGTAATTTTTTTAAATAGGTTGAGTTATAATAAAGCTCCCCGTGCAGAAATGATGGGGAGCTTTTACTTTTCATAAAAACCCTGTATATCATGATATTACAGGGTTTCTGGTTTAGAATGATATCTAAAAAGTGGAGCCGGAGGGATTCGAACCCTCGTCCAAACAAGCAATCGCCATGCTTTCTACATGCTTAGTCCCTGTTCGGTTTTCGATGCACAACTGACCAGAGACCGCCCATTGTGCACTTAGCTTCTTTGATTTGAGACTTCCGCCGAAGCTACGAAAGTCCGGTGTTGACTTTTATGGTGCCCCGATATTAGTCGCCGTCAACAAGGGCTACTAGGGGGCATTTAGCTTTCCCGCCTTGCGGGACTAGGCCATGACTTACTGTAATTCAGTCAATTAGGCAGCTAAAGCGTAGTTAGACTCGCCATTTAAAAGGTTGGGATATTGAATTTACGAGCATCATTCCCATAGCTCGGCATGCTTACATAACCATTGGTCTTGCTGTCAAAACCAGTCGGCCCCATAATGAGACAGTAAATCTGTGATTTACGTAGTCGAATTATGCCCTGAGTACTTCGGCCATGTTCATTATAAACATCGTCGAAGGGCCTAAAACATATTCTCATTTTATTATCAAAGAACTGTTACTTGGGCGTTTCCCTGAAATGGCCTTGCCATTGTCAGTGACCGGGCTATCGGCTGTACAAGCCTGCCTGCCGCAGGCAGGGTACCCGCCTCTATCCCTAACGCGGTGGTCCGCCTCCCTACTGCTACGGGCGGGCGGCAAAGATACTATTTATCCGTCTAGCAATAAAAAGTTTGTGCATCCCTGCCGATCCATGTAAATTAGGCAAGAATTATACCAAACCTACATATGAGATTCGGAATCATTCGAGAGCGCAAGAACCCTCCTGACAGACGGGTGGTTCTGCCGCCAAAGATCTGCCAGATTGTCACAGAAAAATATCCTAAGGCCCAAATCATAATAGAACCCTCGCCCCTTCGCGTGTTTGCTGACCAAGAATACCGGGACCTTGGTTTTGAGGTGGCCGACAAAATGCATGAATGCGATGTGTTGTTGGGTGTCAAGGAAGTGCCGATAAAAGCCCTCATCCCCAATAAAAAATATTTCTTCTTCTCACATACCATAAAAAAACAGCCCTACAATCGCGATTTGTTGCGGGCCATTCTTGAAAAGAACATTGAACTGTATGACCATGAGGTCATTACAGATGCCAACGGTAAACGATTGGTGGCCTTTGGGCGCTATGCGGGCATCGTGGGGGCCTATAATGGCATACGTGCCTACGGACTCAAATTCGACCTTTTTCATCTGCCCAAGGCCGAGACCCTGAAAGACCAACAAGCCTTGATCGCTGAACTTCAAAAGGTCAAATTACCGAACATCAAGATACTGTTGACCGGCAAGGGCCGGGTTGGGGGTGGGGCCAAGGAAATGCTCGATGCCATGAACCTTAAAAAAGTAAATGTCGATGCATATTTGAACCAGACCTTTGATGAGCCGGTATATTGCCAGATCGATGCCTCTGAGTACAACAAGCGCAAAGATGGGGTTCGGGGCAGCAAAGCCGATTTTTTTGCAAATCCATCAGAATACCGTTCTGATTTTTTCAGGTTCGCCAAGGTGACCGACTTCTTCATTGCCGGGCATTTTTATGGCGATGGTGCACCTTTTCTCTATACCCGTGAAGATGTAAAACATCCTGATTTTAAGATAAAAGTGGTGGCCGATATCAGCTGTGATATCGATGGCCCCGTGGCCACGACCATTAGACCTTCGACCATTGCAGATCCCATTTATGGGTACCATCCACAGACCGAGAAAGAAATTGATTTCAAGCACCCAGAGGCGATTGCGGTAATGGCGGTGGACAACTTGCCCACCGAGTTGCCCAGGGATGCCAGTATCGGTTTTGGGGAATCTTTTTCAAAACACGTGATTCCTGCTTTTTTCAATGGCGATAAAGATGGAATATTAGAGAGGGCCCGCATGACCAAAAATGGAAGTTTGACCAAGAACTTCGCCTATCTAAAGGATTACGTGGATGGTCAATAACTTATAAATTCTTGGTGCATTTTGATGAAAATTTGTCATTTCGAGTGATTCGTCCAAGGCGGATTGCATCGAGAATAGAATTTTAAGTACAGAAAACCTTGTTCTCGATACTTTTCCATTGGGAAAAACTCGAACTGACGGTTTTTTGAGCATGAAGCCGTCAAAATATACCCTGGGTTTAATCAACATTTATTTGCCACGTGATAACATGCTGCATTTTGGGAGCTGAATAGGCCTTTAAGGCCTTTAACTTCAAATCGATTTCGTCCAGTTTTTCCAAGGTTTTGATCTGTAGGGTCACGGTTTCCCCTCTGCTGATTTCAAATAGGGGTGAGTGGTTATAGAAGGTGAAGTCCATCGCATTTTCAAAAATGAACTTGTTGCTTGACACATTTTTGAGTTTCACCTCGAGAATGGATGTTTTGTCGATGTACCCCACTTTTAAAACTTCAATGCTCGCTTTTATCAGAGGCTTGAGAAACGCTTCCTTGCCTACCAAAAGATCATTGTAGGCCGCCACGGTTCTGCCTGCGAACAACGCCTCTTTCAGGCTTTCAATGCTTCTTTCTTTGGCAAACACCAAGGTAACAGGGCGTGCATGGCCTTTTTCATGGTAGTCCCAATCAATTAGGTCATGAACATCGCTGGTGCCCATTATGGTCAAATTATGTTCCAAGGCTAGGGCGAGGGCTTCCTCTGAATAATCCACAAAATTGATGACCTCGATACCGTGAAGTTCGCCGTTTTTCATCCGTTCTTTCTGAAAATCACTTAGAACAGGGTTTCCGGTCTCTGATTGTGGGTGCCATGCCGGATGGTTCCAAAACACAAAGGCACCTTGTTCTTTTGCAGCGGCAAAGGCTTCTTCAGGCTTGTCTTGTAAGAGTTTGTTCGCATCAGAAATAAAAATGGCGTTACTGTGGCCAACCGGTTTCGAACGGGTAATTTCAGAACCGTGTACTATAAGAAGGTTATGTTCTTTGGCCTCTCTCATGGCTGAGACCAATTCGAAAGAACGGTTTCTGTCAGGATGCGGAATATCCTCTTTATGGGGCTGGTATTCTAAATGCTCGGTCAGTGAAATTACATCCAAACTGTCTTGAAGGGCCTCCATTACACGAATGGTGGGCCACACATTTCCATCAGAAAAAACCGTGTGCTGGTGCAGGTCTGCCTTTAAGGTAACATAGCCTGGGATATCAGGATAAAAAATGGGCTGTGCCCCGACATGTGAATGTTCTTGTGCCTGCAGTATGGCGCAAAAGAGCAAGACTGGAATAATTGCAAGTTTTTTCATGGCGGTGGATTGTTACCTTCAAAAAAAAATATCGGATTATTTCAGTCTTGCCCCATCATTACATTAAAAAATCAATCATCAAACCATCAATTCTACTGGTTCCAGTCAATTTTTCGAGAGGCGAACATAATGGTTGCCAGAATGATGAACAGCCCCACACTGCCTACCAGCAGGGCATAATCTTCCAATTGGATGATGATAAAAATAAAGGCGTAGAGCATGGCCATCGAAGTGAAAATAAACAATGGAAATTTGAACCCCTTTAGAATGGTTCTTGAATAAAGTGTAATTAGGCCAACTACCGCAATGCTGGCCAGTAGATAGGCCGTCAGATAGTTTTGATGTTCTGAGATGGCAATGAGCAGCGTATAGAACATGACCAGCGCCAACCCGATCATCAAGTACTGAAACGGATGTATCTGAATCTTGCTGATAATTTGAATGAGCAAAAATACCAACAACGTAAGCCCGATGATCATCAAACCATATTTGCTGGTACGTTCGGTTTTTTGGTAATCGTCAACCGGAATGATCAAACTGGCACCAAAGGCATACGTACCAAGGTTGGGCAGTTTATCAAAAAACTGCTGGCCGAATTGGCGATTGGCCTCAAGCACTTTCCAATGGGCCTCGAAGCCTTTTTCACTGATTTGTTTGGTAGAATCGTTGGGCAAGAAGTTACCGTTGAAACTCGGCGAATGCCAGTCCGATTTCATCTGCGCGGTGGTTGCCTTGCCAATGGGAACAAATTGCAGGCGTTCACTTCCGTTGACCTGAAAGGCCATGGTAAAGTTCAGTGGGGCCTTTTCTTTTGTGGGAATGGAAAGATAGGTTGTTTCTAAGGTGCCCATGTGGGCGTTGTCGAATTGGGGCTTTAGTGCAAAGGTGGCGTTCAACATATCGATGGTCATCTCATTTTGAATGCCCTTGAGGTTGGTGGTCTTGAACAGTACGGATGCCTTTTTCCAAAGAATGTCCTCTTCAGGAATTTCCTGTGTGCCAAAATCAAATTCACCAAAACTGCCAGCGATGTTGATGTCGGTCGTGAACACCACTGATTCATAGATACCACGTTTCAACTGTTTTGTGTCGACGGTGGCCTGAATGTCTAGGTCTTTGGGTAAGAAATAGGCATGATGGTAAACCTCTTCATATGATTTGATGTAGGTTTTATTGGCCGCATCAAATGTTTTTTCTTCTTTGTAGGTTTTGTAGGGAATCTTGATTATCGGGCCAAAAAGCACCACTTCGTTGCCCCACTTTTCGTTGATTTCTTGTATGACCTCTGTTTGGCGATGACCCCGCTCACGAATTAGGTCCTCTACAATACCGAGCGGCACCAGCAACACCAAAAAGATGAACCCGACCACCAGCATTCTTGCCGAGATGGATGTTCTGAACCAGTTTCCGATTTTCTGTTTTTTTGATTCCATATTAATATATTTAAAAGTACTTTGTATTTCAAAGTGTATTGATAAAAAAATTATTCTTTGTTTTTCAGTAATTTTTCAAGAGCCTCGACATGTTTTTTAAAGGCAGCCTTGCCTACTTTGGTGGCCGAATACCGTGTATTGGGTTTTCGGCCAATAAACGATTTCTCAACACGTATATAGCCTTCTTTCTCAAGGGTCTTTGTATGGCTGGCCAAATTGCCATCGGTTACCTTCAAAAGTTCTTTGAAGGTGTTGAAGTCAACACTGTCATTGACCATTAGAATAGACATAATGCCAAGGCGTATTCGATGGTCAAAAAGTTTATTGATGTCGTCTATAAGACCCATTTCAGGCTTTTTCTTCTTTAAAATAAATCAAACTGCCGTAAATGATATGGTAAATACCGAACCCTAGGGCCCAAAAATAAAGTCCGTAGCCAATAAATTGGGTGCTGATCAACCCGGTCAGTACAAACGCCATTCCCAAATAACGCAGATCTGGGAAAGTGTATTTGCTTGCATTAATACAGGCAAGGCCATAAAATAGCAGCATCGCGGGCGCCACTAGACCCGTGAATCCATACTGTATCAATACAAGGCAAAAAACACCGCCGCTTATGAGGGGAATCAAAAAATTCAAGACCAATCTGCGACTGGCGATATTCCAAATATCCTCTCCACTCTTTTTGGCCTTGCGATACGACATTGCGATACTCGTAAGTATTGCAGCCAATGCAACCAGTGATGCGATAAGAGCCAGGTCAATGGTCAATGATAATTCCGGTACCGCAGCATTTCTGGCGGCATATTCCCCGACATTCATCGATTTGAATTCGGCAAGTCGGTTGTGTGCCAAAAATGCTCCTATTAAGGCATAAGTGCCGGCAAGAATTCCTGAAAGTCCGCTCAGAGAAATAAACCGCGATGAACGCTTCATCATATCCTTAATCTCTGAGATGTCTTTGAGATACTTTTTTGAATCCATTTTAAAGTACTTTGAAATTCAAAGTTAATTTATTTTTCGAATTTTCAATCACCATTTTCAAAATTTCCATGAAGTTCCCTTTATTTTTGGTGTATGAACCCGGCAGAAGACTACATTCTATCGCAAGATGAACCTTTTAAGAGTATTTTGCTCCATTTGCAAGTGGTCATTGAAGGGCAATTTTCAGAGATTGAACTAAAGTACAAGTACCGTATTCCGTTCTATTATTTTGGAAAGACTCCTTTCTGTTATCTCAATGTGCCCAAAGGAAAAAAGTACGTTGATGTTGGTTTTTGGGCATCGGCACATCTGACCAGGCATTTAGAGCACATGGTTGCCGAAAAACGAAAGGTGATGCGTTCGCTCAGGTACCATTCCCTGGAAGAAATTGACGAGAAAATTTTGGTGGAGGTGCTTGAAGATGCCTATTCGGTGAAGGAAAAGGGGTTTTGGAAAAACTAACCTATATTGTTGACCACCTCCCGCAAGGCCACCAAATCGGTCAACAGCTTTTCCAAAAGGCTCAAATCGAGCATATTGGCCCCATCACTTTTTGCATTGGCAGGGTCAAAATGTGTTTCCATAAAAAGTCCGTCGACACCTGCGGCAATCCCCGCTTTGGCCATGGTGCCAATCAAAGCAGGCCTACCGCCCGTTACACCCGAGGCTTGGTTGGGCTGTTGTAGCGAATGGGTCACGTCAAGCACAACAGGCGCATATTGCTTCATAGTGGGGATGCCCCTAAAATCGACCACCATATCTTGATAACCGAACATGGTGCCGCGCTCGGTGATCATAACCTGCTCGTTGTCGCTGTCGGTTACTTTGGTTACAGCATGTTTCATGCTTTCCGGACTCATGAACTGTCCTTTTTTCAAGTTGACCACTTTACCTGTTTCGGCAGCGGCCACGACCAAATCGGTCTGGCGAACCAAAAAAGCAGGAATTTGTAGCACATCTACATATTCGGCGGCCATGGCAGCATCGTCTGGTACGTGAATATCGGTAACCGTGGGCACCTTAAAGGTCTCTGAAACTTTTCTCAAAATTTTCAATGCCTTTTCATCACCTATTCCCGTAAAGGAATCCACACGGCTGCGATTGGCTTTTTTAAAACTCCCTTTGAATACGTAGGGAATCTTTAATTTATCGGTCACTTCAACAATATGCTCTGCAATTCGCATGGCCATATCTTCGCCCTCAATGGCGCAGGGCCCTGATAGAAGAAAAAAATTGTTGGTATCGGTATGTTTGAGTTGGGGAATGGCTGCCAAATTCATATGCTAAATTTTTGCAAAGATAGATGATAGCTCTGAACGCTATCGCATAGATTTGTTTTAAACCGCTAAGCCAATGACTCGAATTTTTACACTCGTCCTTATTTTTACAGCTTTCCGATTTGCATCGGCACAACAACTGGGAAACCTTGAAAAACGAAAACCCCTTCAAGTTGAAAGAACCCAGTTTACGTTCAATATTTTAAGCCCCGGTATCGATTTTGAACTGGGCATTTTTAAGAACCAAACCATTTCAGGCGGCTTGGGTCTTGGGTGGGCCACTTACCAAGAAGGGTATCTTTTTGGCGGGGCCGTAAACGCAAGGTACCGCTATTATCACAATTTTGATAGACGTGTGGCGATGGACAAAGAGATTGCCGGAAATTCGGGCAATTACATCGCAGCGGCCCAGGCAATCTATTTCTCGCAATTGCGCTTAGACTCCAATATTGATGGACCTAAAGATTTCAATATCGGTTTCTACGGATTTGTTTACGGATTGCAGCGTACCACCGAAAAAGGCTTCAAGTTCAATGCAGAATTGGGTGCCGGCTATTACAAGGGCGATGGGGTGCCTTCTGGTTTTGGCCCTATGTTTCATTTGAATATTGGTTGGGTGCCTACCAAACGTAAATCAAAGTCTGTGTACTGGAAACGAAATTGAAAGTGGCCTGAAATTTGACGCATTGGTTGCAGCTAATTCAAAAACCACCATTCATGAAACTATTTTCTACCTTTTTGCTCTTTCTTATCACGGCATCAGTTTTTTCACAAGCTGCCAACGATGTGGAAAAGCACCAATTCAAAATCAATATGCTCAATCCGGGTGTGGAATATGAGGTCAGATTGGCCACCAATCAAACACTTGATTTTGGCGCAGGCCTCCAGTTTGGGGCACGAGGTGGCGAGGGATATTTCGATTGGGTGTTCGTGCCGGCCTTTAACGCTCAGTATCGCCATTATTACAATATGAAGCGAAGAATTGGCAAGGGCAAAACCATTTCGGGAAATTCGGCCAACTATATTGCCTTGGCAAACACTACCTTCATCAATGAGAGTATTATTGGAAACACAGTGTTATCAGGTGGCTATTTCGGTTATGTGGGCCCTGTTTATGGGTTACAGCGCACATACCCCAAAGGATTCAATATCGGCTTTAAGATTGGCTTCGGATACTATTATGATGATTTTTATGAGGGTGAATTTGGTCCTGTTTTAGGTTTCAGCATTGGTTGGGTCATCAGAGGGAATAGAAAATAACCTCCATCAATTTAAATAGCACTATCTTTGCGCCCTTAAAATTTAGCCCATGGCCAAAATCAAGAATATTGCCATTATAGCGCACGTAGACCACGGCAAAACCACCTTGGTAGACAAGATTATGTACCACTGCCGCCTGTTCCGTGATAATGAACAGAAAGGCGACCTTATATTGGACAACAACGATCTTGAACGCGAACGTGGCATTACCATCGTTTCCAAAAATGTTTCGGTGGTGTACAAAGACACCAAGATCAATATAATCGACACTCCTGGGCACGCCGATTTCGGTGGTGAGGTAGAGCGGGTTCTCAACATGGCCGATGGGGTTTTGCTGTTGGTCGATGCCTTCGAGGGCCCCATGCCGCAGACTCGTTTTGTGTTGCAGAAGGCCATTGACTTAGGGCTAAAACCATGCGTGGTCATCAATAAGGTAGATAAAGAAAATTGTACCCCAGAAGAAGTGCATGAAAAGGTTTTTGACCTCATGTTTGAACTGGGTGCCGAAGAATGGCAGCTTGATTTCCCTGTCGTATACGGATCTGCCAAGAACAATTGGATGGGCGCGGATTGGAAAACACCTACGGGCTCAATTGAACCGCTATTGGATATGGTCATTGACCATGTGCCTGAATTCAAGCCTGAAGAGGGTACCACGCAGATGTTGATCACTTCGTTGGACTTTTCGTCATATACAGGTAGAATAGCGATTGGCAGATTGCAACGTGGCACACTCAAAGAGGGGCAGCAGGTTTCTTTGGTGAAGCGAGATGGTGCTGTGGTCAGGTCTAAGGTAAAAGAAGTGTTTGTCTTTGAAGGTTTGGGCCGAAAAAAAGTGCAAGAGGTCGAGGTGGGGGACATCTGTGCCATAGTGGGTGTCGAGAACTTTGAAATAGGCGATACGGTCGCCGATTTCGAAAACCCAGAAAAGTTACAGACCATAGCCATTGATGAGCCTACCATGAGCATGCTGTTTACCATAAATGATAGCCCGTTCTTTGGTAAAGATGGCAAGTTTGTTACCTCTAGGCACCTGAAAGAGCGCTTAGAGAAAGAATTGGAAAAGAATTTGGCCCTCCGGGTCGAAGAGACCGACAGCGCCGATAAGTTTATTGTGTATGGCAGGGGCGTGCTCCACCTTTCGGTTTTGATAGAAACCATGCGCCGCGAAGGGTACGAACTGCAGATCGGGCAGCCACAGGTCATCATCAAAGAGATCGATGGTGTCAAATGTGAGCCGGTTGAACACTTGACCATCGACCTACCCGAAGAGGTTTCGGGCAAGGCGGTTGAGATGGTGTCCGTCCGTAAGGGTGAAATGATCAGTATGGAATCGAAGGGAAGCCGTATGCTCTGCGAGTTCATCATTCCGTCACGTGGTATCATCGGTCTTCGAAACCAATTGTTGACCGCAACGGCGGGCGAGGCCATTATGGCCCACCGCTTCTTGGAGTACCAGCCTATGAAAGGCGAGATTGCCCAACGCATCAACGGATCGTTGGTTTCTATGGAAAATGGCACCGCCATTCCTTATTCAATCGACAAATTGCAAGAACGGGGCCGCTTTTTCATTGACCCGGGCGAAGAAATTTACGAGGGGCAGGTAATTGGCGAGAATTCGCGCCAAGATGATATGGTGGTAAACGTGACCAAGACCAAAAAGCTGACCAATGTACGCGCAGCGGGCTCAGATGACAAGGCACGAATTGTGCCGGCCATCAAGTTTTCTTTGGAAGAGGCCCTTGAGTACATTCAAAAAGATGAGTTGGTAGAGGTAACCCCCAATCATCTGAGGCTTCGCAAGATACATTTGAAGGAAGTGGACCGAAAGCGGGCGAAACAGTCCTAGGCTTCTTGATGGTGGTGTTCACGTAGGCAAGAGACGGCAGCACCGATGATTCCGGCATGGTTCATCAGTTCGGCCTTTACCACATGGGTCTCTACGTCGATGAGATGACTGAAGGCATCCCATTTTTTTGAAATGCCCCCTCCGATGATGATCAGATCAGGGGCCACAAGCAGTTCGAGGTACCCAAGAAATTTGTTGAAGCGCTTTCCCCATTTTTCATAGGAAAGTCCTTCACGCTCCATGGCAGAGCTGGCGGCCCAATCCTCAATTTTTTTGTATTTTTTGTAGGGAATTTGTCCAAGCTCAAAATTAGGAATCAGTTTTCCGTCTAAAAAGGCACCGCTTCCGAGTCCGGTACCTACGGTGATCATCACCACAAAGCCTTTTTTTCCTTTTCCGACACCATAGTTCATTGAGGCATACCCTGCTGCATCGGCATCGTTTAGAACTGTGAAGGGCTGCCCGGTGGTCTTGGTGAACAGTTCATCAATGTTGACCCCTACCCAGCTTTTGTGCAGGTTGCCTTTTGAAGTGCAGACACCATTTTTAACAATGGTCGGAAAACCACAACCTACGGGCCCTTTATAATCAAAATGCTCGACAATTTGGTTTACCACCTCGGCCATGGCCTTGGGCTTTCGTGATTTAGGGGTGGGTATTCTGTGTCTTTCCGTAAGCAATTTGCCCGTTTCACAATCTACGATGGCACCTTTAATGCCCGATCCGCCTATGTCGATTCCTAAAATTTCCATTTGGGTGTGGTCGTAATTATTCGCGCCAAAAAACAAAAAGTTCAAGCAAATATAGAGTTTTGGTTTGTAAGGCTAGAAACTTAACATTAAACATAACAATCTCTTCGTAAGTCTACTACTAATTAGAAAATTTTGCTTTTTCAATATATATATATATATATTAGTCAAAAATTAACTACAAATATTATGAGAAAATTATCATATACTTTGTTTATTGTATTTTTCTCTTTGGTCTCATGTAGCGAGAGTTTAACCGTTCAAGAAAGCGAAGCTATTAGGGTTGAAGCCCTTGCAAGTAATGAATATAAAATGCTCAGAAATGCATATGAGGACTATTTCAATTTTAAGATGGGCAAAGCCAAAGAGATAATAGAGGAAGGTAGAACGAATAAAATCTCTATTGAAGAATTTGTGGAGAAAAGAGAAGCGTATCTGGTCGAATGCGCAAATAGGATGAAAGAAGTGGCCAAAAGAAATCAACAATTATTTGACAAATTTCCGCAACTAAAGAAAACTATGGATGTTTCGGAAATACTAGAAGACTTGCAGCAAGAATTCAAATAATAACTATTTATTCATTATGATTAAAAATTTTTTAATAGTTGGTATTTGTTCAATGCTATGTTCATTTAATTCTTATGCAGATTGCTATACGGAATATAAATGGTGCTCAAATTTGGCTGATTATTTTTTCGTGCAGAATTTGGCATGGGGTTCGCCCAACGCAGAAGCCAAATATATGAGTGATATGCGAGATTGTTTCGGGGAATTAGTGGACTGTGCTAACTTTAAATGATAGACCTATGTTAAAAAAATGTTTTTTACTACTTTCCATTTTTTACTCTACTAGTCTGTTTTCCACTTTTCAAAGCGATTGCTACTGGGATTTTGAGGATTGTTCAATGGATGCTGAATCGCATATTTATGGCTCTATTGCAATATATGGTGAAATAAAAGATTTTGCTCTTGAACGATTTATTAGAGATTTGAGAGGCTGCTTCACAAGTTATGATTTATGCACCAAATAAACTTGTTTTAGAGTCCTTTTTGTAATTATTTTGATGTTTCATTTTAAACCGCCTTCTGTATCACTTCGAACATTTTGCCGCCATCACATTTGATGGTCTTGTGCGGATATTTTAAGATGAGTGCGTAGTCGTGGGTGGCCATGATGATCGTGCGCCCACTTTCGTTGATTTCTTGCAGTACCTTCATGACCTCCACACTGGTCTGGGGGTCAAGGTTGCCGGTGGGTTCATCGGCCAAAATCAGCTCTGGATCATTCAATAGAGATCTGGCAATGGCAATACGTTGCTGTTCGCCCCCCGATAGCTCGTGCGGAAATTTGAACCCTTTGGTCTTCATGCCGACCTTATCGAGCACCTCTTCGATTTTGGTTTCCATTTTAGAGGGGTCTTTCCAGCCAGTGGCCTTGAGCACAAAACGAAGGTTGTTGTGAACGTTTCGGTCAGACAGCAGTTTAAAATCTTGGAATACGATGCCCAGTTTTCTTCGTAGATAGGGTATGTCTTTCTCCTTTAGAGTCTTTAAGTTGTAGCCGACGATCGTCCCTTCGCCCTGTTTCAGGGGCAGGTCTCCATATAGGGTTTTCATGAAGCTACTTTTACCGCTTCCTGTCTTACCGATGACATAGACAAACTCACCTTTTTTTACTTCAAGGGTAACATTGTTCAAAATAAGGTTCTGGTTCTGAAAAATGGCAACATCCTGCAGTTTTAAAATGGTTTCGGGCATTTTTTTGTTTTGGGTTCCAGGTTGAAAAAAATCTGATGGACATCAAAAGTACTAAGATTCATCATAACAGTTTTGCTAAGTTTGTGAACAACTTTGAAGCATCAACCATGAACTAAGAAACAGCACAACATACTTTGGCGCGGATTTTGACGTTATGGTTTTGAATTGATTGGCGTTTGCGGTCAATTTCTTCAATCGAATCAGAACAGCGTAGAACACTATGAATCGAACATCCATCACTTTATTGACGCTATTTCTCGGCGTTATTTTTTTATGCCGGTCACAAGAGACGCAGGTTTATTCGAATCCAAATAAAACATACCAAGATGCCCTGGCACTGTACAACAATCAACAGTACCAGGCAGCCCAGGCACTCTTTGAAAAGGTAAGGGCCACTACGGACGACGGCGAGACCGAGGCCAACAGTGCATACTATGCCGCCAATGCGGCCATACGCCTGAACCAGCGTGGTGCAGACCGGTTGATGGAAGAGTTCGTAGAAAACTACCCCACCTCCACCAAGAGAAATTCGGCCTTTATGGATGTGGCCGATTACTATTTTGAAACGGGCAAATACCCATATGCGCTAAAATGGTACAAAAAGGTTGATAAAAGCGCCATGTCCCGCAAAGACGAGGAGCGCTTCAATTTTAACAACGGTTATGCCTACTACGCTGCTAACAAACCCAAAGAGGCCGAACGTTATCTCAGCAAGGTCAGCAATTCGCCCAAATATGGCTCGCAAGCAAAATATTATCTGGGCTATATCGCCTACGAACAAGATGATTACGATGAGGCCAGTGCCCGTTTTGACCAGATTACCGATCAAGAGGTTCTGAACGAAAAACTGAGCTATTACCAGGCAGACCTCAATTTTAAACTGGGCAATTTTAAAGAGGCCATTGCCATGGCCGAAAAGCAACTGCCCAAATCTGATCGCAGAGAGGTGTCTGAGTTGCACAAGATCATAGGGGAAAGCTATTTTAACCTCGGGCAGTACGACAAGGCAATTCCCCATCTAAAGCAATATCGCGGTAAACGGGGCAAATGGAACAACACCGATTTTTACCTGTTGGGATACAGCTACTATAAGCAAGGCGATTATAAGAGCGCCATAGGACAGTTCAATAAGATCATCAATGGCTCGAATGCCGTTGCGCAGAACGCCTACTACCATTTGGCGGAATGTTATATGAAACTCGATAAAAAGCCGGAGGCACTGAACGCTTTTAGGAATGCCTCACAAATGGATTTTAATGCTGAAATCGAGAAAGATGCCCTGCTGAACTATGCCCGTTTGAGCTATGAAATTGGCAATGCCTACGAGCCTGTACCACAGGTGATGATGGCCTATTTGGAAAAATATCCGAAGGACGAACACCAAGCCGAGATACAAGATTTGTTGGTCGATTCGTACATCACTTCCAAAAATTTTGAGGGTGCCATGCAATTGCTGGAAGAGAATGAATCATATGCCAGCAAGGAAACCTATCAAAAAGTGGCGTTTTACCGGGGCGTAGAGTTATTTATCGATGGCGATTATGAACAGGCCCTCGAAAGGTTTTCAAAGTCGTTAAAAAAGGCAGCAGATCCTGTTTTTGAGGCACGTGCCCAGTATTGGAAAGCCGAATCGGCCTATCGCCTCGACAGGTTTGAAGAGGCCCTTGATGGTTTTGAGCGGTTTGCCCGAAACCAAGCCGCTAAGAATACCGAAGAGTACAACGACCTGGATTACAATCTGGGATATTGCCACTTCAAATTAAAGAACTACCAAAAGGCACTGCCATATTTTAGAAACGTGACCAACTCGGCTACCGTCGAGCAAGAGAAAATGGCCGACAGTTATGTGCGTTTGGGCGATAGCCACTTTGTTTCGAGCAACTATTCGCAGGCCATTGCCGCTTATGATGAGGCGGCCAAAATGAACGGACCCGAACGTGATTACGCTGCTTTTCAAAAGGCCTTGAGCCTTGGTTTTCTTGGTAAGAATGCTGCTAAAATAGATGGGTTCAAGCAGTTTTTGCAGCGCTATCCAAAATCTTCCCTACAGGATGATGCCCTTTTTGAACTTGCAAATACCTATATAAAGATCGATAACGAGGCCATGGGCCTTCAAACCTATGACCGATTGATCGCGCAATTCGGTGGAAGCCGGTTTGCGCCGAGGGCGATGTTGCGCCAAGGATTGGTGCATTACAATGCGAACAGGGGAGAAGAGGCCCTCAAAAAATTACGCCAAGTGGTCAAGCAATACCCTGAGACCCAAGAGGCCAAGCAAGCCGTGGGCACTGCAAAATTGGTATATGTAGACTTGGGCAGGGTAAATGAATATGCCGCTTGGGTGCGTGACCTAGACTTTGTTGAGGTTACCGATGCAGAGTTGGACAACGCCAGTTTTGAATCGGCTGACAGAAAATATCTAGAGGGCAACAAAGATGCCGCTATCAAGGGATATGAACAGTACTTGGGTCAATTTCCAAACGGGATCCATTCACTGAGGGCAAATTTCAACTTGGCACAGCTCTATTTTTCAAAAGGCCAAAAAGACAAAGCGCTTGAAAGGTTTAAAATTGTGGCCGACAGCGGTGGGGGCGAATACACAGAGCAAGCCCTTACAAGGGTCTGCGAAATCTATGTGGGCCGAAAAGACTACCAGAGTGCCCTACCATATCTCGAACAATTGGAGAGAACGGCCGAAATAGACCAGAACCGAACCTTTGCCCAGTCAAACCTTATGAAAGGATACTACGGACAAAAAGACTATGATAAGACCATAGCCTATGCCGAAAAGGTACTGTCGGCCCCCAATATCGATAACCGTATCAAGAGCGATGCGCAGATCATGATTGCCCGATCGGCCATTGAAACAGGTAACGAAGAATTGGCCGAGACCGCGTTCTCTACCGTCAAGAAAATAGCTTCGGGCGAAACGGCTGCCGAAGCATGGTACTACGATGCCTATTTCAAGAACAAGAACCAAGATTTTGAGGCATCGAACGCATCGGTTCAAAAATTGGCCAAAGACTATTCGGGATACAAAGAATGGGGCGGCAAGGGACTTATCATCATGGCCAAAAACTACTATCAGTTGGGCGATGCCTTTCAAGCGACCTACATTTTGGAGAGTGTTATCGAAAACTTTTCAGAATATGACGAGATCGTGGCCGAAGCCCAAGGCGAACTTTCTGTGATAAAATCCAAAGAGACCGAAAGAAATTCATCAATCGATCCCAACGAAAACTAATGTTTATGAAAAAAATAAAGATGTCACATCGAGCGCAGTCGAGATGTCTCGCCTATCAATCTGATAAAAAAGTTCTCGACTACGCCCGAACTGACAGAAGAATATGGATGTTGTTGTCCTTTTTGAGCCTTTGGGTAGGGGTCAGTGCCCAAGAAACTGACAATGATATAGGTACTGAAACGGTTACTGTTGTTAAACCGTATTCCCCCACCGTTTCAGATGCCTTTAAGATCAGGTCGAGTCCGAGTTTTGGCGATTCCATCGTATTGCAAAAGAAGCCCGTCGCCTACAGTATTTTTTCGGTACCCGTGGCTTCGACCTTTACACCGGCCAAGGCAAAGGCTTCAAAAGTGGAAAAGACCCCCCCGCCAACGCTCTACAATTCTTATGCCTCCATAGGCCTCGGCAATTACAACAACGCACTTGTCGATTTTTATACAAGCAGGGATTTCAACCGTGGTGAAGATTTGCTTGATTTTGGTCTGAGCCACCATTCTTCTCGCGGCGATATTGAGAATACCCCATTGGATACAGACTTTTATAATACCAAGTTGGATGTTTCGTATGCCAAGAAAGAACGGGATCTTGATTGGGGGGCAAGTATTGGTCTGCACCACCAGTTTTATAACTGGTATGGAATAGAAAACGACGAATTTGACGAGGCCACTGTTGCGGCTATCGACGAAGGCCAGAACTATTTCAACGCCCAGGCCAAGGCCCACTTAAATCTTGAGGATTCTTTTTTCAAGAGTGGACATATTTTGCTCAGGCGTTTTTGGGATGGCGTGGAGTCAGGTGAAAACCGTGTAATGGTCCAACCTACCATTGAACTGCCCATCACTGAAGAGTTGGTAACCATCAAGGCAAAACTCGATTATGTGGGCGGAAGCTTTGCAAATGCCGATCTGAACAACACCGTGAACACGACAGGCATCGACTATGGGCATTTTCAGGTAGGCCTGAATCCAAGTCTTTTGGTATTGCGCGATGACCTGACCCTGAATCTGGGGGCCAATTTTGTGTACGGTAACGATTTGGAAAACAGCAATGGCAGTTTCTATATTTATCCATCGGTCACGGCCTCCTATCGGTTGGTCGACGAGATGGTTATTGCCTATGGTGGCATCAAGGGTGAACTGCACCAGAACTCCTATCATGGGTTGGTGGATGAAAATCCGTATGTGTCGCCCACTTTGGCCATTCAGCCCACAGACCGCCAATACGAAGGGTATGTTGGCTTAAAAGGGCAATTGTTTTCAAATGTAGGATACAACATAAAGGGGTCTTACACCGCTGAAAATAGGAAGCCCCTATTCCTCTTGAACCCTGAAAACCTGTTTAGAAACGATGAAAAAGGCTATTACTACGGCAATTCTTTCCAGGTATTCTATGATGATGTCAAGACCTTGGGAATTTTTGGGGAACTGAACATCGATGTAAACCGAAACTTTACCCTCGGCATCAACGCTGAGGTATACGATTACGATACGGAGACCGACAACCCTGCCTGGAACCTACCCAGTCTGAAAGGTTCCCTTTTCATGGATTATCAGATTACCGACCAATGGTTTATGGGTGCCAATTTGTTTTATGTGGGCGAGCGTGACGATTTGGTTGCCACAGCTGTACCGAATGCGGCACCCTCAGAATTTCCATCCGCCATCATAACCTTGGATGGTTTTTTTGATGCCAACGCCCATGTCGGCTATCGTTTCAATGAGCAGCTCTCGATCTTTGCCAAGGCCTCGAACATTGCCAACAATAACTATCAACGTTGGGCCAATTTTAGGGTACAGGGCTTTCAAGTGTTGGCAGGTGCGTCGTACAAATTTGACTTTTAACGAATATTTCATCCGTTTCCTTAGGTAAATCACTTCTTTCGGACGTATTCCTTAACTTAGGAATTGACAACCAAGGTCTTGATGGCGATGAAGATTTGGATATTGGTTTTTTTGTTTTCTTTTTCAGTTTTCACATTTTCCCAAAACCTGGTCAAAAACCCCAGTTTTGAAGAGTTTGTTGAATGCCCCAATTCGTTGGGTACATTCAACGTACATGTTGTGGATTGGAGCACGCCCACGAAAGGCACCACTGATTACTTCAACAGTTGCAGTACAGTAATGGGCGCGCCAGAGAACTTTAACGGCATTCAGCACCCCAAATATGGCAATGCATATGCCGGGCTTTATTTCTTTGCACCGGCCGACTATAGGGAATATGTACAAGTCGAGCTGTCAAAAATGCTTCAAAAAAACAAAACGTATCGGCTAAAGTTCTATATAAGCCTGGCCGAAGGCTCTGATTTTGCCGTGAAAGATTTTGGGGTATTGTTCTCCTACCATCCCATTGACCTTGAGACAAAGAAACATTTATCAAAAGGCAGGCTATATAGCACCAAGGGCAATAAAATGCACTTTTTTGAAATTAACCATCCGGAGTTCCACCAAGATAAGACCGATTGGTTGGAAGTTCAGGCCGAGTTCAGGGCCAAGGGCTTTGAGCGCTATCTGACCATTGGCAATTTTCGCGATAATGCGGGCACGCGAAAGATAAAGACCAAACGGCGCGAAACGAAGAAGGGTGCGTACTACTATATTGATATGGTCACTGTCTCGGCTGAAGAAGCTGGGCCGCCTGAAGATGAATCTTTTGCCATTGATTCGACCTATGCCTTTAAAAACGTACATTTTGATTTTGATAGCCACCGTTTGAGCCCCGATGCCGAGGCAGAACTGGAAGAAATTTTTAATTATTTGCAAAAGAAACCTGCTTTCAACATCGAGATCCATGCCCACACCGACAATAGGGGAAGCCACCAATACAACATGGCACTTTCCCAAAGGCGGGCAAACGCCATTGTCTCTTATCTGATTGGGTTGGGCCTTTCAAAAGAGCGGGTGGCGCTAAAGGGTTATGGTAGTGCCAAGCCTATTGCAGATAATGCCACGGATGATGGGCGCCAACAAAATCGAAGGGCCGAGTTTTTGATAAAGAGGGGTGCAGAATAATGGCGCCCAAAGCCATTTGTTCAAGACAGCCTATAAAAATCGGCGTTCCAAAAAATTGGTTTCGAATGCAATAAAAAGTGTAAATAACAGTTGTTCAGAGTAATAACTGACTACATTGCACTTTTTAGAACACGGGTGTTTAGTGTCGTATCTAAACATGATGGTTCGGGAGATTCGCAATATTTCACTAGCTTTTATTTTCTTGTTGCCTGTTTTGGCCAATGCCCAAAACTTGGTCGTCAATGGTGGATTTGAAGAGTATGTCTCATGTCCGCAAGAGATGAGCAACCTTGCCATAGACATTAAGTCTCTGACGACCCCGACCAAGGGCACCACAGATTATTTCAATGAGTGTGGTGTGGGCGATATGGGTATTCCCAAAAACTTCAAAGGAGAACAGAAGCCTTTCAAGGGCAAAGGGTATGCAGGGTTACACCTATATGCCCCGAACGATTATCGAGAGTATATCCAATTTGAATTGAGCGAACCCTTGCAAAAAGGCAAGCTCTACCGAATATCGCTACAATCAAGTCTTGCAGAAAGCTCTGTGCTGGCCATGCAAGAGCTAACGGTATTGTTTACCAAAGAACAAATACAGGCAGACATCAATCAGAATTTGTCACCACCCAGATTAGAGCGGTTCAACATCGAACGTTACTCATATGTAAATCTAGAAATCGATGGTGTTTTGTACGATAGTGGAAAGTGGACCGAGGCCTCGGTTGATTTTGTGGCCAAGGGCTACGAAAAATATATTGTTGTCGGCAACTTCAAGAACAACAAGGCATCTAAGAAAATACGGTTGGAGACTGATGAGAACAAGCCCGTTGAAACATCTTATTACTATCTTGACGAAGTCAATGTTACCTACCTCAGAGATGAGCGCTACGAATTGAACAAACCTTTCGTCTTAAACCAGTTATTGTTCGAGTTCGATAATTTTGATTTGACAGAGGAAGGGAAGAAAGACATCAGAAAAATTTATACGCACCTTAAAAAACATCCCAAGCTTTTGCTCACCATCAATGGGCATACCGATGAATTGGGCTCTGACCCTTATAACAAATACCTGTCGTCACGACGGGCGTGGACCGTGGCCAAGTACCTGCAAGAACTGGGTTTGGATAAAAACAGGATTTCTTGGGAAGGTCATGGTGAAGACTTGCCTGTTGTAAATGATTTTTCTGAAAAGGGAAGAAAGAAAAATAGAAGGGTCGAGTTTGTGATGACCTCATTCGAAGATGACCATTAGATTTTTGCCAATTGTTGTATATTTTGCTCTGTTTTCTAACCAATTGTATTGTTTAAAACTGTTTGCCCAAAGTGAAAAAACTCAAATCTGTTCTTTTAATCGACGATGATGAAGTAACCAATTACATCAACACCATCATTCTCAAAAAAGCTGGTTGTTTTCAAGAAATACATGCGTATAGAGATGGCCGGGCAGCGTTGAATTTCTTGTCTGAACTGATTGAAAAGCGAAAACAACTCCCCGAAATTTTATTGTTGGATGTCAACATGCCCAAAATGTCGGGCTGGGAGTTCATGGAAGAATATGGCCAACTGGACAGGCACTATTTACAACACACCATGGTAATCATGCTGAGCATGTCGCTTAACCCTGACGACCAACTTAAATTAGTGGAGTACGATTTGGTCAAGGGCTTTAAGAACAAGCCGCTTTCCGAAGAAACTGTGCACGGATTGGTCGAAGAATATCTATTGAACAAAGAGAGCCACCAGAGCTGATGCCGTTAGGTTTAATGACACAATTGTGTACCTTTAATGGCAAATCACTTTAATACATGCGAGTCTCAATTTTTGCCATTTTTCTAGCGCTGCTATGGTCTTGCAGTACCAAAGAACAAGTAGACCTAATAGTCCATAATGCCACAATCCATACCGTGGACAGCACCTTTTCAAAAGCTTCGGCCTTTGCCGTTCGGGATGGAAAATTCGTAACGGTTTCAACTTCAGAAAGTATATTGGATACGTACACTTCAGAGCAGGTTGTTGATGCGAATGGTAAGACCATCATTCCGGGCCTGATAGATGCCCATTGCCATTTTTATGGCCTGGGCCTCAACCAACAGGTTGTCGATTTGGTCGGCACCAAAAGTTTTGATGAGGCGTTGAAGCGGGTACTCGATTTTCATGAAAAGAATCCCGGTGCCGAGGTTATTCGGGGCCGCGGTTGGGACCAAAACGATTGGCAGGTAAAAGAGTTTCCCACCAGTGTGCAACTTGACAAACTGTTTGCCAACACTCCCGTTGTTTTAGAACGGGTCGATGGCCATGCCTATCTCGTGAACCAACGGGCGCTCGAACTGGCGGGCATAACAAGGGATACGAAAGTTGAAGGAGGTGAAATCGTTCGTGAAACCAGTGGTCATGCCACGGGCGTTCTAATCGATGCACCCATGGCAATGGTAGATGCCGTAATGCCCAAACCAGATACCAATACCAGTATAAAAGCACTGAAAGATGCCGAGCGCATCTGTTTTGATTATGGTCTGACGACTGTTAACGATGCGGGACTCGACCGTACAACCATCGAGCTTATCGATAGCCTGCAACGGGCAGGGGAGCTCAAAATCCGGGTCTATGCCATGGTCAGCAATTCAGAGGAAAATCTTGACCATTTTTTAAACAAGGGAATCGTAAAGACCGATAGGTTGAACGTACGGTCGGTAAAAGTATATGGCGATGGGGCCTTGGGATCTCGTGGTGCGGCCCTAAAAGAACCCTACACTGATAAACCTGGTCATTTTGGGGCCATGGTCACCCCTGTTGACAAGATTAACGAACTGGCCATGCGAATTGCGGCCTCAGACTACCAGATGAATACCCATGCCATTGGCGATTCGGCCAATGTCGTAATTTTGAAAGCCTACAAAAAAGCATTGCAGGGTAAAAATGATCGCCGTTGGAAGATTGAGCATGCACAAGTGGTATCGCCCGAAGACTTTGATTACTTTCAAGATGGCATAATACCCTCGGTGCAGCCCACCCATGCGACCAGTGATATGTATTGGGCCGAAGACCGGTTGGGGCCTGAAAGGGTCAGAGGGGCCTATGCCTTTAAAACCTTGCTCGACAAAGCGGGACTGGTGGCGCTTGGCACGGATTTTCCAGTGGAACGCGTAAATCCGTTTTTGACCTTTTATGCAGCTGTGGCGCGAAAAGACCTGGATAACTATCCCGAGGGAGGCTTTCAGATGAAAGATGCCCTGACCCGTGAGGAAGCCTTGAAAGGCATGACCATATGGGCTGCGTATTCAAACTTTGAAGAAAATGAAAAAGGAAGCATTGAAGCGGGCAAGTTTGCCGATTTTGTGGTGTTGAGCGATGATATCATGTCCATTCCCGAAGCGAATATTCCAAATCTAAAAGCCGAGCAGGTTTTTTTGGGTGGGGAGCAAGTGAAGTGAAACAAAAGTTATAGCGGCTTCATTGATCAGGGAAGTTGGTTCCTGAAGACAATTTTGGATAGGTAGCTGACTTACATACAAAAAAAAACCGCGGCAATCGCCGCGGTTTTCTAACTCTTAAAGAAGTGTTTCTTAGTAACTGATCGGTACTTCAACACGGGTGGTGCCCCAGCCCATGTGCATGTTTCCATTATTATCAAAAGTAATTGAAAATGCCTCTAGGCTTTCAGAGCTACTGCTGGCCTTGGCTTTTATGCGGGCTACATCGGCATCACTATCATACGAATAGGCCCCCCATTGGTTGAGGTTCTTGTTCAAGATAATGGTCCACTCATTTTCGCCGGGTATGGTAAAAAGGGAGTAGGTTCCCGCTTTAATGTCCTGTCCGCCTACTTTGGCGTCCTTGTAAAAAGTAATTTCAGGCGCTTCGTTGGCGCCAGTTCTCCAGACCTTGCCCTCCGGGGCCAGCTCAGAAAGGCTACGGCCTTTTAGCTGCGGTCTGCTGTAGATGACTCGAACGGCCTTGTCTGAAACCCTGTAACTTGAAGGATAGGCGGCGATATCGGCCGGACTCTTGTCAAGGCCACTGAATTCTTGGGCGTTGGTCTCGTTGTTGAAAACCAATGCCAGAACCAGTGTTAAAAGCAAATAGATTTTTTTCATGATTTATATTTTGGTTAAAAGCCAAAGCTAGAACCTATTCTTGTTCCTGTTTTATAAAAAGTAGTTAAATTTTTCACTTTCGGTTTGAAATGACTGTGTGTGCAAAAAGCAAATTATTATTATAAATATAACAATAAGGATGAATATTTATTTCATAATGAAACCATTTTACCAATTATTGTTTTTAAATAGTAATTATCGACACATCTTTGTCAAAGATTATTAAACCAAATGATTTATGTGTGGAATTGTATGTGCGTTTGATTTAAAGGAAAGCACCGAGACGTTACGGCCCCAATTGTTGGAAATGTCCAAAAAAGTGAGGCACAGGGGGCCTGATTGGAGTGGAATATATGCGGATGATAAGGCCATTTTGGCCCATGAACGTTTGGCCATCGTGGATCCCGCCTCGGGCAAACAGCCATTGGTGAGCCCTGATGGGAAGTTGATATTGGCGGCCAATGGTGAAATGTACAACCATAGAGAGCTCAGAAAGCAATTTGAGGGCACGTATGATTTCAAGACCCAGTCTGACTGTGAGGTCATCTTGGCCTTGTACCAAAAAAAGGGCCCAGATTTTATAGATGAGTTGAACGGTATCTTCGGATTTGCCATCTACGATACGGAAAAAGATGAATACTTTGTTGCCCGTGATCATATGGGCATCATTCCACTTTATATGGGGTGGGACCGCAACGGAACATTTTACGTGGCCTCAGAGTTAAAGGCGTTGGAAGGGGTTTGCTCAAAGATAGAGCTCTTTCCCCCTGGGCATTATTTGCACAGTTCCGATGGAGAGCTCAAGCAATGGTACCAAAGGGATTGGATGGAGTACGAGGCCGTCAAAGAAAACGAAACCAGCATACGAGAGGTGCGTGAGGCCCTTGAAGCGGCCGTTCACAGGCAGTTGATGTCTGATGTGCCATATGGAGTCTTGCTTTCGGGCGGTTTAGATTCGTCGGTCACTTCTGCAATAGCAAAGAAATATTCCCAAAAAAGAATAGAGTCAGATGATACCAAAGATGCGTGGTGGCCTCAGTTGCACTCTTTTTCGGTAGGTTTAGAAGGTTCACCTGACCTGGCTGCCGCGCGATTGGTAGCCGATTATATCGGCACGGTCCATCACGAGATCAAGTTCACCATTCAAGAGGGCCTTGATGCCATCAAGGATGTCATCTACAACATTGAAACGTACGATATCACTACCATTCGGGCTTCAACCCCGATGTATTTGATGGCCAGGGTCATTAAGTCGATGGGCATAAAAATGGTGCTCTCGGGCGAGGGTGCCGATGAGTTGTTCGGTGGGTATCTGTATTTTCATAAGGCACCGAGCCCAAAAGATTTCCATGAAGAAACAGTCAGAAAACTGGGCAAACTTCATATGTACGACTGTCTACGGGCCAACAAGTCGTTGGCCGCTTGGGGCATTGAGGGGCGTGTGCCTTTTTTAGACAAGGAATTTATCGATGTTGCCATGCGCATCAACCCCAAAGACAAGATGATCAACGGTGAGCGTATGGAAAAATGGGTAATTCGAAAGGCGTTTGAGTCGTACTTGCCCGAAAGCGTTGCCTGGAGACAAAAAGAACAGTTTTCTGATGGCGTGGGCTACAGTTGGATTGATACCTTAAAAGAATTGGTCGAAAAGGAGGTTTCAGATGAGCAGATGAAAAACGCCCATTTCAAGTTTCCGATACAGACCCCGACCACCAAAGAAGAATACTATTACCGTTCCATATTTGAAAGCCATTTTCCTTCAGATGCCGCTGCTTTGAGCGTGCCACAAGAGCCCTCCGTGGCTTGTAGCACCAAAATAGCATTGGAGTGGGATGAGGCCTTCAAGAACATGAACGACCCATCGGGCAGGGCGGTGGCCAAAGTGCACGCCGATGCCTACGTAAAGTAAAGCTTGTTTTCATTTTAAGACGACCTATATTTTTTTTAAATGATGGTCAAATTAACCCTGAGCCTGCCTGTCGGCAGATAGGCATAGCCAAAGGGTCTGAAAAATGGCTTGTTTTTCAATTTATTTTAATTAGTCCGTGACCCCGACCGAAGCGTCGGGGTTTTCGGTTAAAGATCCTAACTGTTTTTTGTCTTTTTGAAAGCTAATTTTTCCACAAAACCTTGTTAATAACTTAGCGGCATTAAAGTGCCGCAAACCCTTAATTTCATTGGGTATTGCTTATATTTGTAGGATTTTGAAATTTGAGAACAAACAAGCAAGATTTTATGAGCGAAGAAGTCAATTCAAAGCAATATTCTGCAGATAGTATTCAGGCCCTTGAGGGCATGGAACATGTTCGAATGAGGCCCTCGATGTACATCGGCGATGTGGGTACCCGAGGGCTGCACCATTTGGTATATGAGGTGGTCGATAACTCTATTGATGAAGCCTTGGCCGGTCATTGTGATACTATCTCGGTCATCATAAACGAAGATAATTCCATTACGGTCAAAGATAACGGTAGGGGCATCCCCGTGGGCCTGCATAAAAAAGAAGGTGTCTCTGCGCTTGAGGTTGTCATGACCAAGATCGGTGCAGGGGGTAAATTTGACAAAGATTCCTACAAGGTTTCGGGCGGTTTGCACGGTGTGGGTGTTTCGGTGGTAAACGCGCTCTCGGTGAGCCTAAAGGCTACGGTACATCGCGAGGGAAAGATATGGGAGCAGGAGTATGAGCGGGGCAAGACCCTATATCCGGTAAAGAGCGTGGGCGAGAGCAGCGAGACCGGAACCATTGTCACCTTCAAACCCGACCATCAGATTTTTACGCAGACGACCGAGTTCAACTATGAGACCTTGGCCAATAGAATGCGTGAACTTTCCTATTTGAATAAAGGGGTTACCATTACGCTTACCGACAAGCGCAATAAAGACGAAAAAGGGGAATACATCAGCGAAATATTTTATTCTGAAGAAGGCCTCAAAGAATTCATCAGGTTTTTGGATGGCAATCGTGAGCCCTTGATCCAAGATGTCATCTCAATGGAGGGCGAAAAGAACGGCATTCCTGTTGAAGTGGCAATGGTCTACAACAATAGCTATACTGAAAACCTACATTCGTACGTAAACAATATCAATACCCACGAGGGAGGTACCCACCTTTCAGGCTTTAGAAGGGGCCTGACAACGACTTTAAAGAAATATGCCGACAACTCCGGTATGCTCGATAAATTGAAGTTCGAGGTATCGGGCGATGATTTTAGGGAAGGTCTTACGGCCATTGTGTCCGTGAAAGTGGCAGAGCCACAGTTCGAGGGCCAGACCAAGACCAAATTGGGCAATAGAGAGGTCTCAAGTGCCGTGAGCCAAGCCGTTTCAGAGATGTTGACCAATTACCTTGAAGAACACCCAGACGATGCCAAAAGTGTGGTGCAGAAGGTGATTTTGGCGGCACAGGCACGTCATGCGGCCCAAAAGGCGCGGGAAATGGTACAGCGAAAGAACCCGATGACGGGTGGCGGCTTGCCAGGTAAGCTTTCAGACTGCTCAGACCAAAACCCCGAAAACTGTGAATTGTTCTTGGTTGAGGGTGATTCTGCCGGTGGCACCGCAAAACAGGGTCGCGACCGAAATTTTCAGGCCATTCTACCGTTGCGTGGTAAAATCTTGAACGTTGAAAAGGCCATGCAGCATAAGGTCTTTGAGAATGAAGAGATACGGAATATCTATACTGCCTTGGGGGTCACTATTGGAACCGAAGAAGACAGTAAGGCCTTGAACCTTGAAAAACTTCGTTATCATAAGGTCATTATCATGTGTGATGCCGATGTTGATGGTAGCCACATCGAAACACTTATTTTAACATTTTTCTTCCGCTATATGCGCGAATTGATCGAGGCGGGCCATGTGTACATTGCCACACCCCCTTTATACCTTGTCAAAAAAGGCTCTAAAAAGCGATATGCATGGAATGACAAAGAGCGCGATGAGATTATTGAATCTATGGGCGGTGGGGCCAGTGTGCAACGCTATAAAGGTCTTGGAGAGATGAACGCCGAGCAGCTTTGGGATACGACCATGAACCCCCAGTACAGGACCTTGCGTCAGGTGACCATAGACAATGCAACGGAATCTGATCGTATTTTCTCCATGTTGATGGGCGATGAGGTGCCGCCAAGACGTGAATTTATTGAGAAAAATGCCGTATATGCGAACATTGATGCATAAGTAACGGTAGTTTCACAACAAAAACCCTGACGGAACGGTCAGGGTTTTTTAGTTTTAGGAAAAATTTTACAACATGAAGAAAATTTTTCTTTGTATGCTTTTGTCATGGGGATCATTGGCAATGGCGCAGTCAAACATAAACGACCTGTTTGCAGCAGGGTTGAGCGATGCAGAACGGTTCACCACGGCCTACTTGGCCCCGGTCTCAGAAGCCGCTATCTTCAATATGTCGAACGGATGGTATAATTCTGGCGATGCCAAACCTTTGGGTGGATTTGAAATATCATTGATAGGAAACATCACCGGTTTTAAGAACAAAGACGATAAAAAGGCCTTTACATTGAATACGGCAGACTACGAAAACCTGCAATTTGTAGATGGCAGTACGTCGAAATCAGTGTCGACCGCTTTGGGCGATATTGAAGGCGTACGAGTTTTTGTAGAGGCCGAGATTGCACCCGGCGTCACCGAACGGGCCGAGTTTGAACTACCTTCTGGTCTTTCCTCTGAAGGAATCAATTTTGTTCCTTCAGGCTATTTACAGGCTAGCGTAGGGTTGATAAAAGGTCTTGAGGTCAAGGCACGCTTTCTGCCAAAGATCAATACTGATGATGTCTCCATTAGCCTATTGGGGGGTGGCCTCCAATACGATTTTACAAAAGCCCTGCCCGCAGATAAGTTGTTGCCAGTGGCCATTTCGGCAGTTATAGGCTATACCAGTTTGAACGGGGAGTATGATTTTACCGACACAGATGTTATCGCGGGCGAAAACCAACGAATTGACACCCAATTCAACACGTGGAATTTTAGTGCAGTGGTATCCACCAAGATGCCCGTCATCAATTTTTATGGCGGTTTGGGCTATGTGACCGGAAAATCGGAAACCGACGTACTGGGCACCTATATTGTTCGACAGGGACCATTTCAGACCACCTATGAAGACCCCTTTTCAATCACTGAAAAAGTAAGTGGTGTAACGGCCAATATCGGTACCAAGCTAAAACTAGGTTTCTTTAGAATCAATGTCGATTACAACATTTCAGAATTCAGTACGTTGACGGCCGGTATTAACTTTGGCTTTCGATAGTGAACAGACCATTCAATCAACCAATAATAAAAAGGCCCGGGTCATCCAACCGGGCCTTCTTCATTTCCATGGAGTGTTATATTGTTATTCCCGAACCGCAAACGTGGTACCGTCGGTATGGGCAAGCGTTTCAGGTTGATTCGTTTTTTTGAGAATTACAGTGGCACTGGGCATATCGGTGCCATGGTATTCGATGGTATAAATGCCATTGTCCACACTCCAGCCAAAGTCTGTATAGAATTCAAGTTTATCACCAGAGTAATGATGATAGCGGCCCAAATAGGCATCGTTGAAAATCCACTCTTGTCGTTCCGTAAGGGTGCCTTGGTCTTTGTCGTTTTCAGCTATTGCCGCTCTTGCCCAAACACCCAATATGGGGTCGTTGTTTTCGGGTATGCGAGAACAGTTACTGATAAAAATGACCAATACAATGGCCAGAAATGAAAAGAGCCTTTTCATAGTTGTAGGTAAGTTTAAATTTGGGAATTTTAGAACGAAAAAATGGGCCATCCTATTGTATTGATCCGACAAACGGCACTGTAGTATTGGGTCCATTCGATGAACAGCCCATTTTTTTAACAAATACCTTGTTTTTATGTATTTGTCGAGAACAGTACAAGCCCCTTTGATTTAACTGAGAATTATCATAAACAATGACCTAAAATTTCGCTATTTTTGCGCTTCGAAATAAACTCCAAAAACACAATCATGAAAATCACTGTAGTAGGCGCCGGAGCAGTAGGGGCAAGCTGTGCCGAGTATATCGCCATCAAAAATTTCGCATCTGAGGTAGTATTGTTGGATATCAAGGAAGGTTATGCCGAGGGCAAGGCCATGGATTTGATGCAGACGGCCTCCTTGAACGGCTTCGACACCAAGATTACCGGAAGCACCAACGATTACGCAAAGACTGCCGACAGTGATATAGTGGTCATCACCTCAGGTATTCCAAGAAAACCCGGTATGACCCGTGAAGAATTGATCGGCATCAATGCCGGTATTGTTAAATCTGTTTCTTCAAGCCTATTGCAGCATTCACCCAACGCCATTGTGATCGTGGTAAGTAACCCAATGGATACCATGACGTATTTGGTACACAAGACCACCAGTCTGTCCAAAAACAGGATCATAGGTATGGGTGGTGCCCTTGACAGCGCACGTTTCAAATACCGATTGGCCGAGGTGTTGAAAGCACCGATTTCTGATGTTGACGGTATGGTGATCGGAGGGCATAGCGATACCGGTATGGTACCGCTGATAGGGCATGCAACCCGAAACAGTGTAAAAGTCTCAGAGTTTCTTACCCAAGAACAAATGGATTATGTTGTTGAAGAAACCAAGGTCGGGGGCGCCACATTGACCAAATTGTTGGGTACCAGTGCATGGTACGCGCCGGGTGCAGCCGTCTCAAGTCTGGTACATGCCATTGCGTGTGATCAAAAAAAGATGTTCCCCTGTTCAACTTTCTTGGAAGGGGAGTATGGGTTAAATGATATCTGTATCGGTGTACCAGTCATTTTGGGCAAAAACGGTATTGAAGAAATTGTGGAAATTGAACTGTCAGAGGCTGAAAAGGCCAAAATGCAAGAAAGCACCGAAGGGGTAAGAAAGACCAACGGGCTTCTTGAGGTGTAGTATTGCCGCCGAACAGAAAATTGTCATTTCAGGCCGCTGAACCCAGATAATATGGGTCAAAGCAAAAAGATTGCTAGTGGGCAACACCTTGCTTTTTCGTCTGGGATGACAATTTTTTTATACCCCGCCACGGGTACAATTCAAGGGGTTTCTATTGGCAAATCCTATTTGAAATGATATATTTGCACGCTATTTAAGAATACTTCTAAAAATTTAATATCCAATGCAAAACAAAGGACTCATTAAGCTTTTTGCGCTCCTTTTCGGTTTGGTGAGCATCTACCAGCTATCGTTCACATTTATTACGAGCAAGGTTGAGAAAGATGCTGAGACCTATGCCGCAAGCCGAATTTCAGAAACTGAAGAAGATTATGTGGCAAAGCGCGAAGCTCTTGAGGCGTCGTATCTTGATTCGATTGGAAGCAAGCCGATTTTGGGCTACACCACGTATGATGATGCCAAAAAGAAAGAACTCAATAAAGGTCTTGACCTCAAAGGGGGTATCAACGTAACCTTGCAGATTTCGGTCAAGGATATTCTCAAAGGTCTGGCCAATAATACCAAGAATCCTGTTTTTAACAGGGCTTTGGCGATGGCTGATGAAGCTTCAAAGAATAGTGACGAAACATATTTGGAGCTATTTTTCGAAGCATTTGACCAAATCAAAGGCGACACCAAATTGGCCTCACCCGACATTTTTGCCAATAAGGGATTAAGCGATGAGATTAATTTTCAAATGACCGATGATGAGGTAAAACCCATTATCCGCAGAAAGATAGATGAGTCCATTGTTTCGGCTTTCGAGGTACTTCGTGAGCGTATTGACGGTTTTGGGGTTACCCAGCCCAACATACAACGTGAGGGTACTTCGGGCCGTATCGTTGTTGAGCTTCCAGGAGCCAGAGACATTGAGCGGGCTCGAGACCTGTTGTCCAGTACCGCCCAACTTGAGTTCTGGGAAACTTATGAACAGAACAATCCGTATATAGGTCAGTTTTTTGTGAACGCCAACGAGCGTTTACGTGAGATTTTGGAGCCTGAAGAGCAAGCCCGGGATTCCCTGTCAAAGCCAGAGTCTGAAATCGATTCATTGCTTTCAGATGTGGCCCAAGATTCATTGGATCTGACCGCAGAGGCAAATCCATTGTTGGGCAAATTGATTCCGGCTAGTCCGGGAAGCCACGCCATTGCCAGGGTAGCCATTTCTGATACAGCCGAGGTTGGTTCGTATTTGCGAATGCCGGAGATTAGAAGGTTGTTACCAGCAGAGGTGCAGTTTACCAAGTTTGCTTGGGAGCGCCCACCAAAAGATGCCGAAGTAGTTGAACTTTATGCATTGAAATCTAACCGTGACGGTGTACCAAGAATCAGTGGTGATGTGGTTTCCGATGCTCAGGCAACCTTTGACCAATTCAACAAGCCCGCCGTAAGCATGACCATGAATACCCGCGGCGCCAAAGAGTGGGAGCGACTTACAGGCGATGCATACAACAACCAAACAGGTATTGCCATAGTGCTTGACAACAAGGTGTATACGGCGCCCGGAGTTTCATCCGGACCCATTTCAGGGGGCAGGTCTGAGATTACTGGAACGTTTACGGTGAATGAAACCAAAGATATAGCCAACGTGTTGCGGGCGGGTAAATTGCCAGCTTCTGCTGAAATCATCGATTCTTTTGTGGTTGGCCCTTCACTTGGTCAAGAAGCCATAGATAGTGGCTTCATGTCGTTTTTGATTGCCATGGTATTTGTGTTGCTGTGGATGATTTTTTACTATGGAAAGGCTGGTTTCTTTGCCGATGTGGCGCTGATATTTAACATCCTTTTGATTTTTGGGGTATTGACCAGCCTAGGAGCCGTTTTGACCTTGCCGGGTATTGCCGGTATCGTTTTAACGATTGGTATGTCGGTAGATGCGAACGTACTTATTTTTGAACGTGTAAGGGAAGAACTGGCCCGAGGCAAAGGCAAGGCTCAGGCAGTTGCAGATGGTTTTAACAATGCGCTCTCCTCTATATTGGATGCCAATATTACCACAGGTCTTACCGCAATCATTCTTTTTATATTTGGTTCTGGACCAATCAAAGGTTTTGCCACAACACTTTTGATAGGGATTGTAACCTCATTGTTTACCGCAATCTTTATTACACGGCTGTTGGTTGACTGGTATATTTCGAAGAAAGGTAGAAACCTTGATTTCGCAACCGGTATCACCAAAAACCTGTTCAAGAATATGGGCATCAATTTTTTGAGCAAAAGAAAGATTGCATATGTTATATCTATTGTTCTGGTAGCTTTAAGTATATTTTCGTTGATTACCAAGGGTTTACAAGAAGGGGTTGACTTTGTTGGGGGAAGAAATTACCAAATAAGATTCGAGCGACCGGTCAGCGCCTCTGAAATAAGTGCTGAACTTTCGCAAACCCTCGGTAGTGCAAGTGCCAAGACATTTGGTGAGGCCAATCAGATTATGGTAACCACAAATTACAAAGTAGATGTTCAGGGAAATGAAGTGGATGATGAAATATTAGAAATATTGTACAATACTTTACAGAAGTATTTCCCAGAAGGAACCACGTTTGAAGATTTTAAACCAGGAGGCACAAACGACAACATAGGTGTATTGAAATATAGAAAGGTGGGCCCTACGATTGCAGATGACATTAAAAAGAATGCCTTCTTGGCCATTATTGGTTCATTGGCAGTTGTGTTCCTATATATTTTACTGCGATTCAGAAAGTGGCAGTTTTCATTGGGTGCCGTTACAGCGGTCTTCCACGATGTATTAATTGTATTGGGTATTTTTTCAATGACGGCGGCCATAATGCCTTTCAACATGGAAATCGACCAGGCGTTTATAGCTGCTATTCTGACTGTTATTGGTTACTCGTTGAATGATACCGTGGTCGTTTTCGACCGTATTCGAGAGGTTGTGGGCTTGAAAGGTTGGAAGAATGGTGAACATATCAACCAAGCATTGAACAGCACTTTGAGTCGAACTTTGAATACCTCGCTGACCACGTTGGTCGTGCTCTTGGCCATTTTTGTTTTTGGCGGTGAGACCTTGCGTGGGTTCATGTTCGCGATGATTGTTGGGGTAATAGTGGGTACCTACTCATCGGTGTTCATTGCAACACCGGTCATGTTCGATTCCCTTAAGAAGAAAATAACCTCTGGTAACCAATAATAACGACAACCCTAAAAAACAAAAGGCCGCTTTTAAGTAAGTGGCCTTTTTTATGTACATTTTCTAAAAATATTATAATTGCCCTAAAGGCTAAAATGCCAGGCTTATTTTGGCAATTGTGTTTATTTCTATATTTCCGAAAACATATTTATCCTATTTACAAACCTCAATGTTTTTTCCTAAAGAACCTTTTGTTGTCATTTGCAGCTCAAATACTTTTTGAGGCTTAAGGCCCGATTCTTTTCTATGAGAAACGTATAAAATGGCAGAGCTGCTTTCGGCTGCGATTTTGTTGACCAGCGAAACAAAAAGGTCGGCTCCTTGATCGTCGAGCCCTGCCGTGGGTTCATCCAAGATCAAGAGTAGCGGATGTTTGATCATTGCCCTGGCCGTCATAACCAGTCGTTGTTGGCCGCTGCTTAATTCATGGAAGTAGGTCTGGCTTTTGTCGTCCAGCCCCAAAACATTCAGCCATTGGTTTGCCAAGCGCTTTTCGGCATCGCTGGGTATCACATAGAGCCCTACAGAATCGTGGAGCCCCGATATCAGCATATTTTCCAAGGTGTGGTAACCCCGAAAACGATCGGTCATCGAAGGGGTAAAATAACCAATATGCTGCTTCAGGTCCCATACGCTCTCACCGCTTCCTTTTTTGTGCCCAAAAATGGTCAGGTTTTGGCCATAGCCCTTGTGGCTATCGCCAGTAATCATGGTCAAGAGGGTCGTCTTGCCACTTCCGTTGGGTCCTATGAGTTGCCAGAATTCACCTTTTTTGATGGTCCAGTCGATATTCTTCAAAACTGGTTTTTCACCGAATGAAACAGAAACATTGCTGAACTGCACCAATACCTCATTTTTATTTTTTACAGGATGGAGGGGCGGGGGAATGGTGGCTTGAAAATGCCCCGCAACACATTGGTTTTCGGCCCTGAAACGCTGCACATTGTCATAAAAGATAAGTTCGTTGCCCTTGAGACGCGCGAAGTGGATGGTAAAAGGAAGTATATCGTCTAGGCGGTTCACCACCTGTACAAGAGCCACTTTTTTTGAAACCGCGCCCAATCTTTCTTTAAGTTCATCTTGGGCACGGCTATCGAGATTGTCAAATGGGTTTACCAATACCAAATAATCGGGCAACCGTTTTAAAAGATGGTTAAGTAGTGCCTTTTTTTGCTCACCGCTGCTCATGGTCTTCAGCGGTTGGCCGCTTTGTTGCCCCAGTACTTTTATATCGTGGCGTTCTTCCTCACCCATATATCGTTGGATTTCTGAACGTGAAAAAAGAGCTCCCTTTTTTTTCGCCAATGCCTCAAGGCCCGATATGGGCTTGCCGGCCATCAGGTCTTGTACCAGTTGTCCCTGGTTTGATCGGTTGTCGGTAAGAATGGCATAGTGCTGCACTTGTGGGAGCTTTGCCCAAAAGTACACATTTAGCCCTCTTTTTGGAATACCCTGAAAATGTGGACCGGATTGTTTTTGTAGAACGTTGTTTTGCTCAGCTTCATGCCATTTTTCAAGGCCACTTTTTGAGAGGGAAGGTTATCGATATGGATGATGGATATCAAAGAGTCGGCAAGGTTATTTGAAAAGGCATGTTCTTTACATTTTCGGGCCGCTTCAAAAGCATAGCCGTTTCTCCAATATTTCGGAAGTATCGAATACCCTATTTCCAGTTCCTCCGTTCCGTCGACTGTCTGTACCAGCAATCCGCACATTCCGACCAAATCTTTGGTTTCTTTATGGATGAGGGCATTCATACCACCAAGATTTTTGCGATACCTCTCAAATATTCTGTCAAACTGTTCTTGGCAAGCGGTTTTTGGGTCATTTGGTAGTCCTTCCCAGTATTTGGTCGATAGAGAATTATCGTAAAAAGGAAGCCATAAGCCAAAATCTTTCGGCGTGAACTTTCTAAACCGCAACCTTTCGGTTTCTTGATTTACAAGTAAATAGTTTACCATCAACTTTTTACATAGGCGATGCTGTCGCCCACTTGCAATTGCCATTTCTCTGAAAGGCCCGCGTTGATTTCGAGCACATACTTGACAGGAACGACCGATGAAATACTTTTTTCATCCAAGGGCTGGGCATCTTTTTGGATGGTGACAATCTTTTGATTTTCATCAATAAAAACAATATCCAGCGGAAATTCGGTATTCTTCATGTAGAAAGAGTGCATGGCCACATTGGGAAATATAAAGAGCATGCCTTGGTTGTCTTCCATTGATTGACGGTACATGAGACCTGTCTGGGTTTCATATTCTGTTTCGGCAAATTCAATATCCAAAGTGGCCAAAAGGGAGTCGTCACCCGGTCTGAAAATATGTAGCTCACCTTCTTTGGCAAAGGCGACGGTTTCGGTCTTGATTTCGGTCTTTGCTCTTTCCTTACAGGAAAATACCAATCCAAATAGCAGGATCATACAGAAAACATTTCTCATAGCCATCTTATTTATGTTCTACCACCAGTTGAGGTCTGTCTGAACATTAGATAAAATCCGAGCAGAACAAAGGGTATGCTCAACCACTGGCCTGTGGTAAACGTGCCCAATGCGTCTTCAAAGCCGCCTTGGCTCTTTTTGTAGAACTCGAGCACAAAGCGAATGGCCCAGACACCCACCAGCCAAAAGCCGAACAAAAATCCGGGCTTGTCTTTTTTGTCGGTGCGCCAGTACAGCCAATAGTACATCAACACAAATACCAATAAATACCCAAAGGCTTCATATAGCTGTACAGGATGGCGAAACGGTATGCTTTCCAACACGCTGGCGAATTGCGGATTGTTCTCTATTGCCTTGTACGCGGCACTGGGGGTGTTTTCGTTGGTTAGACCCATTGCCTTGTAGGCGGGCATATCATCAGAATCCCGTATAAAACGGGTGGCCAAGAAAAAGGACTCGTCTACCGGTTTTCCGTTGATCTCAGAATTGAAAAAGTTGCCCAAGCGCACAAAGGCCCCACCAATGGCGCAGGTAATGGTGACGCGATCGAGCAACCACAGCACGCCCATATCTTTATATTTTCGCGACAGTAGCCACAACCCGATGATGCCCGCTATGGCGGCACCATGGCTTGCAAGGCCCGTGAAGCCTGTAAATTCATATCCATTGATGAGCCCGAACAACGAACTGTCGGCACTCTCCCGAATGGGCAGTAAAATTTCGAGCAGATGGTTTTTATAGTAATCCCAATCGTAAAAAAAGACATGGCCCAGCCTGGCACCGAGCATAATCGAGACCACGGCATAA
Organism: Flagellimonas lutaonensis; assembly: GCF_000963865.1. Taxonomy (NCBI): domain Bacteria; kingdom Pseudomonadati; phylum Bacteroidota; class Flavobacteriia; order Flavobacteriales; family Flavobacteriaceae; genus Flagellimonas; species Flagellimonas lutaonensis. The sequence goes on along the minus strand of NZ_CP011071.1, from coordinate 680,150 downwards.
ACGAAGAGCGAGTCAAGTTTTTGCATTGACTTGTTCTCATGCTTGAAAATACGTTTCATGATGAACCAGCCTACGACAAAGGCCAATATCCATAAGAGGTTGTAGTATTTGATTTGGATAAATCCTATTTTGAAGAGAATATCATCAGGATTCCAATTAAAACCTAAAAAATACATACGGTCAAATTTTCGGGCTAAGATAACTAAATAGATGCTAGGCGATTGCTTTTACATGGTAGACTTTGTTCAATGGACGGAAGGTTTAAGAATTTTTTCAGGTTTTAAAAGTCTGGGGTAGGGCGTGCGCACACTTAATGGAGAAACACAAATGATTGGCGCTAGAATAGGATGATCTGGGCCAGCAGGGCCATTTTTTAGGGAACAGGGTCGTGCCCGCTACCTCCCCAAGGGTGGCAGCTGAAAATTCGTTTTATTGTGAGCCATCCGCCTTTGAAAAGCCCATATTTTTGAAGGGCTTCGATGGTATAGGCCGAACAGGTGGGCTGGTACCGGCAAGTTGCCGGCAGATACGGCGATATGCCGTTTTGATATATGCGAACCAAGAAAACAAATGGTGCTATAAGTACTTTTTTCACCCTTTCTTAGCCATTGTTGATGGTATAGGTCGTGCCTTCTTTTCCATCTTTGAGTTGAACACCCAAAGCAGCCAGCTCATCCCTAATGCGGTCTGATGTGGCAAAATCTTTACTGGCGCGTGCATTGTTCCTCATTTCAATGAGCAATTGCACCACGCCGTTCAATATTTCTGAATTTCCTTTTGCCTGTTGCTCATTTTCGAGTCCCAGTACCTCAAAGACAAATCCGTGCAGGGTTTCCCTAAGTAGTTTCTTGTCATCAGCGGTCAAGGTCTGTTTTCCATCTTTCACCAAATTTATTTGCTTGACGGCTTCAAATAAATGAGCAATAAGTACAGGGGAGTTAAAGTCATCGTTCATGGCCTCAAAGCACTGTTGTCGCCACGCGCCCACATCAAAGCCAGAGCTGTTTGCCGTAGAAAGATGGTCGAGCATCGCCAGGCCTTCGATCAGACGTTTGTATCCCTTTTCAGATGCCTGTAAAGCTTCGTCGCTCAAGTCCAAAATACTACTATAGTGGGCCTGCATCATAAAAAAGCGTACTACCGATGGCGAGTAGGGTTTGCTCAAAATATTGTTCTGCCCACTGAAAATCTCGTTGGGATAGATGTTGTTGCCGGTCGACTTTGACATTTTTTTACCGTTCAAGGTCAGCATATTGGCATGCAGCCAATAGTTTACCGGCGAGACCCCGTAGCTGGCCTCGGCCTGGGCGATCTCACATTCGTGGTGCGGAAACTTAAGGTCCATGCCGCCCCCGTGAATATCAAAGGTTTCGCCCAAATATTTGGTGCTCATGGCGGTACACTCTAAATGCCAACCCGGAAAACCATCGCCCCAGGGTGAGGGCCAACGCATGATGTGCTGGGGTTCTGCTTTTTTCCAAAGGGCAAAGTCTTGTGGGTTTTTCTTTTCGTCTTGTGCTGTCAGCTCGCGGGTGTTTGCTATCATGTCCTCCAGCTTTCGGCCACTGAGCTTTCCGTATTCGTTTGATTCGTTGAATTTGATGACATCAAAATAAACAGAGCCGTTCACCTCGTAGGCATAGCCTTTTTTGAGTATGTCTTTGATGATCTCGATCTGCTCGATGATGTGGCCTGTTGCCGTGGGCTCAATACTAGGGGGCAACAAGTTGAATTTTTGCAGTGTTTCATGAAAGTCTACCGTATAGCGCTGTACCACCTCCATGGGTTCTATTTGTTCCAATTTTGCTTTTTTGGCAATCTTGTCCTCCCCTTCATCTGCATCGTTCTCAAGATGGCCCGCATCGGTAATATTCCGAACATACCTGACCTTGTAGCCAAGGTAGCGCAGGTAACGAAAGATCATATCAAAAGAGATAAAGGTGCGGCAGTTGCCCAAATGTACGTTGCTGTATACCGTTGGACCACAGACGTACATGCCCACGTAGCCCTCTTTCAACGGCTTGAATACCTCTTTTTTTCCTGTAAGTGAATTGGTGACTTTTAAGACTTGACTCTTAAACAGCTGCATTAAAATTCGGTTTCTAGATTGATATAGTCCAAAAATTCTCTTCTGACCCCCTCTTCTTTGAACTTGCCGCCATATTCAGCCGTTACGGTGCTGCTGTCAACATCTCGTATGCCCCTTGAATTGACACAAAGGTGCTTAGCATCGATAACGCAGGCAACATCTTCGGTGCCCAGTACTTTTTGAAGTTCTTTGACAATTTGTATGTTCATACGTTCTTGAACCTGGGGCCGCTTTGCAAAATAGTCGACAATGCGGTTCATTTTTGAAAGTCCAACTACAGTACCGTTTGAGATATAGGCAATATGGGCCTTTCCCACAATGGGCAACAGATGGTGCTCGCAGGTGGAATAGACAGTGATGTTTTTTTCAACCAACATTTCACCATACTTGTACTTGTTGTCGAAAGTGGATGATTTGGGCCTTCTCTTCGGATGCAATCCGGCGAATATTTCCTTTACATACATTTTGGCGACCCTTTTTGGGGTACCGTTGAGACTGTCATCGTCAAGGTCGAGCCCAAGGGTCAACATTATTTCACGAATGTTCTTTTCTATTCGCTCAATCTTTTCATCATCATCAAGCAAAAAGGCATCTTTTCGCAACGGGGTTTCCTCGGATGACCCCAAGTGGTCATCGCCCAAATTGTCGTATTGTTCTTCCAAGGGTTCGCGTACTTTCATATTGCCGATACAAAGGAAGCAAAGATAGACATTAATGGGCGAATGACATCGCATTTCAATGGTTTGACAACATAAATTATTGTTAAGCATATTCAGGACGTATTTTTATAACCTCCAAATTGTGAGCTACTTATGGCTAAGTTTGCTTCTGTTCTCCTTCTCATGATGTTAGTGGGGCCGATGTGTCATGCACAGGTCTCGCCAGATTGCTCCAATGCAGTGCCCATTTGTAACAATACCCCGGTCAACGGTGGAACTAGTGGTTACGGTGCCGATGATTTCAACGGACAGGATACCAGCGGGTGCCTTGAAAAGACCCAATCAGGGGCCATCGAGTCCAATTCTGCATGGTACCGCTTTAGAACAGGGGCCTCGGGCCAACTGGGATTCAATATTGGTCACGATAGCTCTGAAGATTGGGATTTCGCCCTATACCGAGCTTCTGACTGTAATAATCTGGGTGAGCCCATTCGTTGCAATTTCTTTGACAACAGTGAGCAAAAAAGCTATACTGGGGTGGGTGAAGACCCCTCTGGCGATACTACGTCGCTCTTATATGAAGACTGGCTAGATGTTGGCCCCGGGGAAGACTACTACCTGCTGATCAATAATTTCAGCAATTCGAACTCTGGTTTTTCCATCCAGTTTTCCGGTGAAATTTTCGTTGCCAACCCATACGACGCCTTGGATTGTTCGATTGTCAGCAATCTTTTGGGTCCGCCTATTGCCGCCTGCCAAGGAGATACAGTGGTTCTCGATGCCACCACCAGTGGGGCCATCAACTATGCTTGGTACAATGATACGGGCTCTGGATTTCAACTGATTTCGGGTGAGAACAATGCTACGTTGAATGTAGTCAATGACGGGCTCTACAGGGTTCAGGTGGCCACCTCTGGCAACACCATCGTCAGTGATGTGCAAGTTGCCTTCTCGCCAATGCCCTACACAGAAGCTATGGCCGATGAAACCTTTTGCCATGAAGGGAGCATGATGTATGACCTATCCCTCAAAGACCAAGAAGCATTGGGGGCCCAAGACCCAGATTTGATCAAGGTTAGTTACCATACTTCGTTGGCAGATGCGACGGGTGGGGTCAATCCGTTGCCAAAGCAATATGCCATGTTACCGGGCAATGAAACCATCTATGTTCGAACATATTCAATAGAAAACCCCAATTGTTTCGATGTTTCCGAGTCATTTGAACTGAACGCTTTGGAGACACCAGAATTGACCTTCGATGAAGAGGTGCCGATCTGTGAGAACAATCCCGTGGTCACCATTGGCGAAACCATGCCAAATCCGCAGTATACCTACCAATGGAGCACGGGTGAGACAACACCCAGCATACAGGTGGGCGGGGCAGGTTCATATACCGTAACGGTGACGAATTCGGCCAATGGTGTTGCATGCACCTCCACAAAAACAGTGAACGTCAATATTTCAGAAACACCACAGATTGCAAGTATTGAGGTAGCTGACCTACGAGCCAACAACACGGTCGAAATCGTATTGGCCAACACCGGTGATTTTGAATTCCGATTGGATGACGGCCCTTTTCAGACCAGCCAACTGTTTACCGATGTATTGCCTGGCGCCCATACCCTTACCATTCGTGATCGTTTCGGGTGTGGCGAATTGGTTGAAGAAATCGTTGTGGTGGGTTTCTTAAAGCATTTTTCGCCCAATGGCGATAATCTTAACGAGAAATGGCAAGTAATGGGGCTATCGAGTTTGAACAGTCCCGTGGTAAGCATTTACGACCGTTATGGTAAGTTGCTGAAACAACTTGATTCGTCAAGTGCGGGTTGGGATGGCCAATTTAACGGCAATCCGTTGCCCGCAACCGATTATTGGTTTAAACTTTCATATATCGATGGCCAAGGCAATAGAACGTACGCCAAGTATATCCAAAACCACTTTGCTTTAAGGCGCTAGACCTGCATTTCATCGATTAACGGTCATTTTTTACGGTAAAAACATACTAAATGCGAACATTGGGCAGTTATACACCTAGTTAGTAAGGTAACCATAGCCCCGATTCTATGCGAACACTATTTAGTGCTGGTTGTTTTCTGCTCTTTTCTATTTGGGCCGCTGCCCAAAATTCACCCGATTGTAGAAGTGCGATTCCCGTTTGTGCCGATGCACCCATTCTGTCACAGGCAGATGGCAGTGGCGATATCGATGATTTTGACCCGGACAACATTAGGCAGTCGGGCTGTTTGGAAAAAGGCAGTATAAGCTCTGCCAATATTGAGCACAATACCTCATGGTACGTTTTTAGGGCAGGTACCGATGGTCAAATCGGTTTTGACATCGAGGCATTGTCGGATACCGCCGAGTGGGACTTTGCCCTCTATGGCCCTTTTGACCAAACCACCGGACAAAATTTCTGCGGGCTCATTGGCGATGGCACCGCCCAGCCCATTCGTTGTAACTATGAAGTGAACACCACATCGTTCACGGGTGTAGGCGTAAACCCAGAAAATGGCCAGGTGGGCGCACCCTTTGTGAAAGGCAGCCAGAACACCTATGATGAATGGTTGGATGTAAGGGCGGGCGAGGTGTATTATCTGCTCATCAATAATTTCAACACCAATTTCGACGGAGACCCAGAACCATTTTCATTGACGTTTACCGGCAGTTCTGTAGACGCCGACCAGAATACGGCATTGGACTGTACCCTGCGTGATGAGTTCTTGGGATTGGACATCATTGCCTGTGAAGGTGATCCTGATATCGTGCTGAGCGCCCGAAACTCACCTGCGGGACCAAATATCTCAAACATTACATGGAGCGTCGATACCGACGATGACGGAACCATTGATAATGTATTGGCTTCAGGTCCTGCTGAATTTGAATATACCGTTGCCAGCCCCAATTCGGGAAGATACTTCGTCTCTATCGAGAATACGTTGGGCCAAATCTATTCAGACGATATATTGATTACTTTTTATGGGGTGCCCCAATTGGATGAGGTCATTGTCATTGATGATTTGGTCAATAGCGACCAGACCGATCCCTATAACATTGAAATCGTTCCCTTGGGAGATGGTGATTTTGAATATTCGCTCAATGGTGGTGATTTTCAAGATGACCCGGTTTTTAGGGATGTGCCCCCGGGCATCAACACGGTGGTGATCAACGACAAAAATGGCTGTGGCACAACGGAACCCATAGAGTTTTTAGTGGTAGGATACCCTAAATTCTTTACCCCAAACGGTGATAGCCGAAACGATAATTGGCAGGTCTTGGGCATTGAACAGTTGACCAACCCCAGAGTCTATATATTTGATCGATTTGGTAAGCTTTTAAAACAATTGGACGGAACCACGCTTGGTTGGGACGGTACCTTTAACGGCCGCCCCATGCCATCTTCCGACTATTGGTTCAGGCTTGATTATGACCGTGATCAGCAAGGTGTGGTGGTTGCACGCTCGGTAAGAAGGCATTTTTCACTGGTAAGGTAATAAAAAAGGGCGGCACAAAGTGCCGCCCTTCATTTTTTAGCTTTGGACTTTTTCTAAAATTTCATGGTGTACGATAGCGTCACGTTGGTGTTGGTTCTGTTTACCAAGGCAGCATTGTTCAAACCGCTATCAAAAAATTGCTCGCTGGTATCGCGTTCGGTTCTGTTGACGGCCAGATCCAATCGGCTGCCCCCAAAATCATAGCCGATACCCCCTGAGTAACCTTCTAGGTCACCAATGAGGTCGCTATTTTCATAAGGGCCGCTTTCAAAGCGATAACCCCCTCTAAGGCTTACCCGTTCAATTCTATATTCTCCACCGATTCTATAGGTATTGACCACGCCCAATTGATTGGCGATAAATTCATTCTCATCGGCAAAGTTTGGATCGTTGGTCGGGCGTAGTTCTGCCTCTGACATATCTTGATAGCCATAATCGAAGCTCAAAAGCCCCTCTTTGCCAAAAATAATGGCAACGCTTCCTGTAAGCTTCGAAGGGGTCTTGATACGGTATTCAGGAAACAGATTGACCAAGTTGAAATCTATCAACGACAAGTTTGGGTTGGCCACCGGTGAGTCTGTGCCAATTCGTTGTGCCACATCATCGGTAAGCCGATACCATGTTGGTGATTGGTAACTACCGCCCACACGAATATTCTCGTTTAATCGGGCAATCGCACCTAGGCTAAATGAAAACCCATCGCCCTCTGTCCTTAAAAAATTATCAAAAAAGGTCGATTGCACCTCAGAAGGGGCATTGTAGCCCGACTCGTCTAATTGGGTCAAACGCTCGTACAAGACCGCGTGAAAATTCAAAGAGGCGCCCAGGTATAGGTTTTCTTGGTACTGGCCGGCAAAGTTTACGGTAAACTTGCTGTTGTAACCAGAAGTACTCTGAAAATAGCGCTGTTCAACGGTATTGTAGTCGGCAAGTGAAAAATAGGCCGTGTTGGCGTCATCGTCCTGATCGGGTTCTATAATGCCTGATTGAAAACCGAGAAAAGCCTGCTGGGCACCAAAACCAAGGCTACTTCCGATATCGAGATAAGCATCATCGATTCGCTCACCTTGTTGCACTCTCAAAGGCCCCAGTGCCTGCCCTTGGGCAAAGTTCAAAAAATAGTTGTCTATACCTTGTACAGTGCTTCCTGAGGCAAAGAACTCGTTGTCGAAGTTTTGAACCAAGTCGTAGTTGAAGGCCAATGACAGCTTTTTCCATGGACTGTTGGATGATTTGAATACAAATACGCCACCCACTTGGTTCAGTTCCAATGAATTCATTTCGGTACCGCTGGTACGGTTTCCGAAGAAAGCTTCGTTGTTACGGTTGTAGTTCGAACCCGAAATGGTGAACTGGCTGTAGTTGAACACTGCCGAACCAGCGGGGTTAACGTTCAACGATGACAGGTCGCCCCCAAGGGCGCCAAAAGCACCTCCTAAAGCCTGGAAACGGGCCGTTCCCTGGGTGTTGTCAGTGCTGTAGCGTACCACGTCATTAATGTTCTGTGCCGTTGCCATACTGCATGACAATACCATGATGAAAGCAAAGATTGTTCTCATTTTTCTGAATTTTATTTAAAGGATTCTATCAGGGGAGGTTAGTGGTTTCTCCTTCCGCTGCTGCGGCTACTTGATGAGCTTCTTCCAGAAGAAGAGCGGCTACTTCCCGAACTTCGATAGCTGCCCGAGCTTCTTGAGCTTCTTCCTGAACTGCTTCTGTATCCACTGCTTCTGCTTCCTGAAGACGAACTGCGGTAGCTGCCTGAACTCCGTGAACTTCTTCCAGAGCTGCGGTATCCACTGCTTCTGGGCGCAGAGCGACCAGATGATTGGTAGCTTCTAGTACTTCTGCCCGAAGAATAGCTTCTGGTACTTCTACCTGATGACCTGTATGTGCTGCCACTTCTATTACTGGCCGATCCACGGTAAGTGCCGCTTCTTTGGGCAGGGCTTCCATACCGTTGGTTGTTTCGAGTAATACCATTATATCTTGGAACCGAACGGGTGCTTCTACTGGTTCGGTAGTTTCTGTTTCGTGCTATGGCATCGGCACCCACGGTGCGGCGGGCCGTACTTCTGCCATTATAGGTTCTTGAACTTCTTGCAGCCGTGCCCACTGTTCTGTTCGAACGGCCCCTAGAGCGTAGATTTGAATTCGTTGCCGACCTGCTGGTCAAATTAGAGCGTCCTCGAAACGAATTGGTGGCAAGGGTGTTGTTCAGATACCCCCTTCTACTTCGGTTAAAGGCAATATTATTGTTATAATAGCCGCCCCAACCCCAAGGTCGGTTCCAGCCCCAGCCCCAGTTGTTCCAGCCCCAGCCATAGTAGCCTGCGTAGCCCCAGCCGGCATTCCAAAGCCAAGGGTCGTTCCAACCCCAGCCCCAGTTGTTCCAGCCCCAGCCCCAGCCGACACGCCAGCCCCAAGGCCTATTCCAGCCCCAACCCCAAGGTCGGTTCCAGCCCCAGCCCCAGCCGGCATTCCAAAGCCAAGGATCGCTCCATCCCCATGAATTGTCATAAACATTTATGGTGAGGTTCGTGGGGTTATCTCCCCAACCGGGATTGCCAACGTAATCGTTGTTGTCTGCAAAATAATCGGTTTGTTCACCTATCTGAAGGCTGTCGTTCTCAACCCCACTGTAATAGCTGTCAACATCGGTGAAGATCTCACTATCCAAAATTTCTTCATATTGTTGTGCCCTTTGGCCAAAATATTCACCGTACATATTCTTTTCTTGCTGTTCGGCCGCAACGGCCTCAGCTGATTTTTTCTCAACGCGTACAACACGGTTGCCGGTTGCATAGATACCATCATCTTCGTAGTAAGATGCTTGTTGGTATGAGCCGCATGACACCAAGAACACTGCAATTAGCAGAACGGTGGCTATGGGATAAAGTTTTTGGCGGGGTAAAGTAAGGCGCATCCTTTTAAATTTTATTGTTGAACATACTAAAAATAGTTAGTTTTACCCTTCTATTTTCGTTAATAATGTCACAAGTTTTGTGCCAAAGTATAGTAGATGGGTAAAAAATTGACTAGTCGTGCCGAGGATTATTCCAAATGGTACAACGAACTTGTTATCAAGGCAGATTTGGCCGAAAATTCGGGAGTAAGGGGTTGTATGGTTATTAAACCCTATGGTTTTGCCATTTGGGAGAAGATGCAGGCGGCCCTCGATAGGATGTTCAAAGACACGGGACATGAGAATGCCTACTTTCCATTGTTCATACCAAAATCATATCTGAGCAAAGAGGCCAGCCATGTTGAGGGCTTTGCCAAAGAATGTGCGGTGGTAACGCATTATCGGCTTAAAAATGCCGATGACGGTAAAGGGATCGTGGTCGATGAGGATGCCAAGCTCGAAGAAGAACTTATTGTTAGACCAACCTCTGAGACCATCATTTGGGATACCTATAGAAGATGGATCCAATCATATCGCGATTTGCCTTTGAAAATTAATCAATGGGCCAACGTAGTACGATGGGAAATGCGCACCCGTCTTTTTCTTCGTACGGCCGAGTTTCTATGGCAAGAAGGCCATACGGCCCATGCCACGGAGAAAGAGGCTGTCGAAGAGGCTGAACTGATGATGAACGTTTATGCCGAATTTGCCGAAAAATACATGGCCGTGCCCGTGATCAAGGGAACCAAAACTGAAAGCGAACGTTTTGCCGGAGCGTTGGAAACCTATTGTATCGAGGCACTAATGCAAGATGGAAAGGCATTACAGGCCGGGACTTCCCATTTTCTTGGACAGAATTTTGCAAAAGCCTTCGATGTAAAATTTGCTTCAAAAGAAGGGGGGCAAGAATACGTATGGGCCACCTCGTGGGGCGTTTCAACACGTTTGGTCGGAGCTTTGATCATGACCCACAGTGATGACAACGGCCTTGTTTTGCCACCCAAACTGGCACCCATTCAAGTTGTCATCGTCCCTATATACAAGGGAATTGAGCAGTTAGAGGCCATATCTGAAAAAGTGCATCCGTTGTTGAATGATCTTCGTGCAAAAGGCATTTCGGTCAAATATGATGACCGGGATACCCATAAACCGGGCTTCAAGTTCAACGAGTACGAGTTGAAAGGGGTGCCGGTGCGCCTGGCCATCGGCCAAAGGGATTTGGAGAACGGCACCTATGAGGTGGCACGAAGGGATACCCTGCAGAAAGAATCGGTGCCGGCTGAAAATATTGTCGCGCATATCGAGCAGCTTCTCGAAGACATGCAGAAGAACATTTTTGAGCGGGCCAAGCAGCACCAGCAAACGCACATTACAGAGGTAGACAGTTATGACGAGTTCAAGGCCGTGCTGGAAGAAAAAGGAGGCTTTATTTCGGCCCATTGGGACGGTACCGCCGCCACTGAAGAGAAGATAAAAGAAGAGACCAAGGCAACCATTCGCTGCATTCCTCTCCATGTGAAAAACGAGGAGGGCAAGTGCGTTGTTACAGGTAAACCATCGCCCTACAGGGTGTTATTTGCCAAGGCCTACTAAAAAAGTAATGGTAGCTTCTTGCAATACTTAAAAATAGTTGTATTTTTGCACCCGCCTGAAAGCTAAATGTAACCATTTTCTTTTGGGTTTGTTCTTTGAAGAACCAATGGCCCGTTCGTCTAGGGGTTAGGACGCCAGGTTTTCATCCTGGTAACAGGGGTTCGATTCCCCTACGGGCTACGAAAGTACGAGGTTAAAAGTACGAAGTACAAAATATTGGCAACAACATATTGAATCCATACTTCGTGCCTCTACCACCCGTACCTGAAAAAATGGCCCGTTCGTCTAGGGGTTAGGACGCCAGGTTTTCATCCTGGTAACAGGGGTTCGATTCCCCTACGGGCTACAAATCTAATGTTGGATACAGAATGAAGAACGCTGAATGTCGCGGATCGTAATTCTGAATCCATAATTCGTAATTAAAAGCAATGGCAAACCATAAGTCGGCATTAAAGAGAATCAGAAGAAACGAGGCAGTGCGTCTACGCAACAGGTACCAGCACAAGACCGTGCGAAATGCCATCAAGAAACTGCGCAACGAAGAGAACAAGAAAGAAGCACAGAAAATGCTTCCTACGGTTGTGGGGATGATCGATAAGCTGGCCAAGAAGAACATCATTCACCAAAACAAGGCGGCCAACTTGAAGAGCAAGCTGATGAAGAAAGTGGCAGCAATGTAAAGTGGCCATAAAGAAATTCAAAAGCCCTGACGATTTCGTTAGGGCTTTTTTTGTTACCGAAAGGCTTTTCTTTTACCTACAATAAGCCCTATACAGAACAAAGTGTACATCAGGGATACCAGTACCCACAGAATCTTTCTGAAATGGTACTTGTGCCATGTCTCAACATCTTGATATCCTACAAAGAATAAAAAGGGAACAAAAATATGGAAGACCAAGAGTCCCAGACTAACCCAGAACATGAGATTATGTTTTAGGGAAGAGGTCCTCCCTTCCCTTGCTTTTTCTTTGAAATACAGAATTACGCACAAAATCAAGGAGTATGAACCAAAAAAATCCGCATAATACATACTTGAATGCAGCGGATTCTGAAAAAAGAGACTTACAAGGTATGCTATTGCCGTAACGACGATGGCCCCCGCCACAAGATTTTTGTGTTTGCTATTGCGCAGTAACTTTAAATACACCCAATAAAAAAAGCATAGCATTACAATTTGGTAGATATTGTAGATGATTATATTGTGCCATGAATATTCTTGCTGTGAAAAAAAGCTGAAATCCTCAAAGTTTATTATAAAGTAGCCCAGCAACTCTGTAAAGATTACGTAGGAAATATAAATGGGAAAAAATTTCAATGGCGTATCAAAATACTTTCTATAAGTGACAACCGATACGAACCAGGTCGCCAAATAGAACGGAAAGAAGAAATTGTCGATAAAAAGTTCTTTCACCTTTTGTTATTTAAACGCCCTTCTTCTAGAGATTACGAAACCTATGCAGAATAGGAAGTACATGATTACGATCAAGATTCTCAGAACCGTTCTCAAATGGTATTGCTGCCATATTTCTGTTTTCAAAAACCCTATTAACAAGAGCGGGGGATAGAAAGAATAGAAAACACATAACCCGATTGATACCCATATCATAAGGTTATATTTGTCTCGGTCCCACTTCCAATTCGGTAAGTTTCCGAAATATAACAATATGCAAAACACTAAAACCCATGAACCAATTGAATGGGCATAAAAAAGGTTGAATGTCAATGGATTATAAATAAATGAATTGACGATATAGGCCAAAAGCACAAAATAGGCAGACCACGAAATCCATTTCTTGAGTTTGGGTTTGTTGACAATTTTCCAATATAGAAAATAGAAAAAGCAAAAAAAGACAACATAGTAAATATTGTAGATTATGTCGTTTGCAAATTGCAGATTGGAATCAGAAAAAAAAGCAAATGTCTCTTTATAGCGGATAAAATATCCCAACAACTCATTGAAAAAAGTGTAGGCAATGATAATGGGGAAGTACCTAAGTGCGGTATCGAAATATTTCCGATAGGTTGCCATAGAAATTACCAATGCAACCCCATAGGCCACCAAAAAGTAATTTTCCCTAAAAAGGTCAATCAACTCTTGATACATATAGTTTAGTAATCTCCGGGAGGAGGTGGTCCACTATTGCCACCATTCAAAGTCAAGCTTCCGCCGCCTTGATAAGGGTTGGGGGGTGCTGCTGAAAAGTTTGGGGCGAACCCTGCATACGATTGTGTCTGGTCAGAATGTGTACTGCCCATGCCCTGACCTTTGGCTCCAACCACATTCTTGACCAATTCGGCCTTGCCATCAGCTCCAATGAAAAAACCATAGTTCTGCCCATCTTGATATAAAGTTGGCACCAAAAAGACGGTGTTCTGCTTCGGATGTACAACTTTTTTATCCCCAAAGACCTCTTCATCAGGATAATTTGCAAAGTAGATACGAAGTTTGGTCACTTTTTCAACCCCTGCCTTTTTAGCTTCTTGATCGACATAGTCAAGATATTGCCTAATGGTCTTGTAATCAAAATCTACAAACCGGGCTACTTTAAACTCAGGACTCTGCCGAGTTCTGCGCTCATATTCTTCAATTATGCCGACTCGGTTTTCGGTGTAGTTGTCATAGATCAATTTTGAATTGACCAACGAAATAATGCCCTCGGGCGCCTTCACCATTTCGGTTTTGGGCTCTTTTTCGGTCGGTTTTTCATCACCTTTTTTTTTGCCCCTGTCTTGGCAGGAGGTCATTGAAAGCAACAATAATGAAAATAGGCCGGTAAGTAGTTGTTTGGAGTGTACCATGGTCTTGGGTTTAAGGATTTTTACTATAGATAACCTCTTAAAGATATGGCTTTTCTGACGATGTCGTTAACAAAAAACCCCAACTATGGTATAGTTGGGGCTTAGATATGTATAAATTGTATATAATTATTCGTTCATGGTGAGCAAGAACTCTTCGTTGTTCTTGGTCTGCTTTATCCGCTGTTCAATGAATTCCATCGCCTCAACCGGATTCATGTCTGCCAAGTATTTACGCAGTATCCACATACGCTGAATGGTGTTCTCATCGAGCAGTAGATCGTCTCGTCTTGTAGAAGATGAGATCAAGTCGATGGCAGGGAAAATTCTACGGTTACTGATACGACGGTCAAGTTGCAGCTCCATGTTACCGGTACCCTTGAACTCTTCAAAGATAACCTCGTCCATTTTTGAACCGGTCTCGGTAAGCGCTGTCGCAATGATCGATAATGACCCACCGTTTTCAATGTTTCTGGCAGCACCGAAGAAACGTTTTGGTTTATGCAGTGCGTTCGCGTCAACACCACCACTCAATACTTTACCAGATGCTGGTTGTACAGTGTTGTAAGCCCTTGCCAGACGTGTAATCGAATCTAACAAAATAACCACATCATGGCCGCATTCCACCAATCTTTTGGCCTTTTCAATTACAATGTTCGCCACCCGAACGTGTTCGGTTGCCTCTTTGTCAAAGGTAGAGGCTACCACTTCACCACGTACATTGCGTTGCATATCGGTCACCTCCTCGGGCCGTTCATCAATCAGAAGAATGATCTGGTAGACTTCGGGGTGGTTGGCGGCAATCGCATTCGCAATATCTTTCAACAACATGGTCTTACCCGTTTTGGGCTGCGATACTATCATGCCTCTTTGGCCTTTTCCAATGGGCGAGAAAAGGTCCATGATACGGGTAGAGATGGTGCTCTGCCTATCGGCAATGTTGAATTTTTCCCTTGGGAAAAGCGGTGTCAGGTGTTCAAACGACACACGGTCTCGCACCACCTGTGGGTCAAGACCGTTGATTTTGTTGACCTTGATCAACGGAAAATATTTTTCTCCCTCTTTCGGGGGGCGTACATTGCCCAATACTGTATCACCAGTTTTTAGGCCAAAAAGACGAATCTGTGATTGCGATACATAGATGTCGTCGGGTGAAGAGAGATAATTGTAATCAGACGACCTTAGAAAGCCATAGCCATCTTGCATAATATCTAGCACACCCTCGCTTTCGATAATGCTATCAAACTCAAATTCGGGCTCTTTATAGCGGTTTTTGAGGTCTTTATCGAAGTTGCTGCTTTTTTTCTCGTGGCCGTTTCGCTGATGTTGCTGTTGGCTTTGCTTTCTGCCCTGACCTTGATTTTTTTGGTGGCCGTTCTGCCTGTGGTGCTCTTTTTTCTGTCGGGGCGGCTTTTTGGTGGTATCGCTGGCGGCCTCTTTGTTGTCGGCCTTTTCATCGGTGCGCCTGCTTTGTTCTGTCGCCTTGGCGGCCTTTGGCCCCGCTTCTTTTTCCTTTTTTTCTTCCGCAGCGACCGTTTCTTTTACGGCTTTTGGGTTGGATGCTTGCACATCCAAGATTTGATAGACCAAATCAAGCTTCTTCATGGTCTTGAACTTGGGTACGTTCAATTCTTTGGCAATCTCCTGTAATTCAGGAAGCTTCTTAGCTTTTAGATCAGAAATCTCAAACATTAATCAATAGAATAAATTAGACTTTGTTGGTATGATTTAGTTATGGAGTAACTATTTATTTGGATATTACATTGGGAAAGACTTCCCGGGGTAAGTATACTAATCAATAACGGTACAATAATACGAATTATTTTTGAACAATGCGGTCTATTTACGAAAAGACATTTATTTTTGTGGACTAGAAATCAAGTTGGCATATGATTCAGCGAATACAGACGTTGTACCTATTGGTGGTGGGCCTTTTGACCGGCATTGCCCCCTTTTTTCTGAATCTATGGGTCGATGTTGACGGTACGGCCGTTTATGCCAAGAACGAAGTATTTTTGAGCATTGCCTTTTATGTCTCTGCCGTTATGGCGATCGCGGCCATTCTTATGTACAAAAAAAGACAGAACCAATTTGTAATGAACAGATTGAACATCATATTAAACCTTTTTTTACTAGGATTTTTCGTTTACCGATCACTAAACTTATCCGGAGAAAACACCATTTCTGAGAAGGGTATTGGGATGCTGATTCCTGTATTTTCTATCGTTTTTCTGGTCCTGGCCAACAGGGCTATCAAAAAGGATGAAGATCTTGTAAAATCTGTGGATCGATTGCGTTAAACCTAACATCTTAGTAGTATTAGTGCGTGAACCCCGACAAGCTTTGCTTCGTCGGGGTTTTACGTTAAATGGGCAGTTTCAGTTTACCTTGCTGAAAGGTTTTTCAAAGTAAACCCGTTGTTGAATTTTATATCGGCCATGGTCTGTACCAAATTAGGCGCTTCTGAATACCCTTGTTCGCTCGGCATATAGTAGCTTCTTTTGGTGGCCAGCTTTTGCCCATCTAAGTCGGTATACTCATAATCGGCGATGATGACAGGCTCGTTCACCCCCATGAAAGGTAGGGAGAAGTAAAAACGGTCGATCAGTTTGGTCTCTGGGTTGACATATAGTACGTAAATGTCATTCTGTTCTTTGCCGGTAACCGAAGGGTCATAGGTAACGGTTACCTTGTCATAGGTCTTGCCATTGTGTGTTTCTTGCCCATCGTAGGTAGCAATGGTGCCAGGGTCGTTCAGTTTATAGGGTATTACAAACCAGAAATAGTTGGCTTGGCGTAAAAAATCGGCAGCGGCAAGGGCCTTTGGGTCGGTCACCTCTTTTCCGTCGAGCCACATTTTGGTACGCTCTCCATCAAAAAAT
Organism: Flagellimonas lutaonensis; assembly: GCF_000963865.1. Classification (NCBI taxonomy): domain Bacteria; kingdom Pseudomonadati; phylum Bacteroidota; class Flavobacteriia; order Flavobacteriales; family Flavobacteriaceae; genus Flagellimonas; species Flagellimonas lutaonensis. The sequence continues at coordinate 663,735 of NZ_CP011071.1, read as the reverse complement.
TGCTGCACTACACCTTCAACACCGGGCATGACGTTGATTTCATGCCGTGTGTAATGGCCATAAGAGGCCTCTGATGCAAAAATGTAACGTTCTGTTGATATGTCTGCCCGACCATCGTCGGTATAATGGTAGTTATAGGTAAACTCCACATCTTTTTTGGCCCAAAGGTCGTTCCACCCACCGTGGGCATGTTTTATGGCCGCCAGAATGGTACTGGGGTCATTGGTGTCGTAACCGGGTTCGTTGGCCTTGGCTTCAACGATTTCTTCATTTTGTGTCCTTTCTTTTTTCTGTTGGGGCCCACAGGCAGCGGCCAATAGAAATGTCAATACCAATAAAAAATTGATTTTGTGCGCTTTCATCAGGTTTCTTTGATTAATTGTTTGCTTGCTTAGACGCAAAATCCCTTAAACCTTACCCTCGGTAAAAAAGTACACTACAAACTAAGCAATTGCCCATATTCAGCGATTTGAAACCCTTTTTCCTTCAAATATTCCCTCTCTGGGTTACTTGAATCTAGAAGCGGATTGGTATGATTGAAGTGAATGAAATATATTTTTTTCTTTTCAGTATCAGGAAGTTTGCCGAACAGGGCCAAACTCTCGATAACGAAGGGATGGGGAATTTCTGAAATATCCCGATTATCGATTTCCGCGGCATCATAAAATGTGGCATCCAAAAATGCATAATCTACTTTTGAAATCTCTTCGACGATGCTTTTTTTCCATAGGGGCCATTTGTCTATATCAGGTATGAAGAGTACGGTTTTGGCCGGACCTGAAATTTTGTAGCCAACGGTCTCTGAAAATTCATCGCGATGGGGTACCAAAAAAGGGGTAACCACAATATTCGGCGTAAGAACGATTTGCCCTTGATCTTCAATACCCACCAAACTGATGTTCGATAAGGATACCAATTGGCTCCAAGGCCCATTGTCTTTCAAGAATGTTTTCATCTTGGGCATGGCATACACCGGTAGTTTTTCGCTGTTCAACGCCTCGCGGCCTAGATACATCAGTCCGCTGTAATGGCCCATGTGCGCGTGGGTCAGAAAAATGCCGTCAGGGGTCTCTTCTTCCGATTCGGCATATCGCTGTAGATGTTTTAGTTGGGCCGCTATATCTGGGGTTGCCTCAAAGAGATAGGTCTTGCCGGTTTTGTGGTCAACCAACCCCAAAGACACTACTTTTTTGGTAGGGTCCGGGCGCTCGAAAAGGTCAGAACAGCATTGTTTGCGACAGCCAATATGCGGGCTTCCGGCATCTTGCACGGTTCCCAACACCACTAAGGAAACCTCCTTTTTTTGCGTTCGGGTTTTGGGTACAACCTTGGTTTCAGCTTTTTTCTCAGTGGTATCTGCACATCCGAAGAAAACAAATAGTATCGCCAACAGAATCAGTCGCCCCATATTATCGTTTGCCAAGTTCAACGACCTCTAGGTCGGTTATTTTCTCACCATCTATTACAAGGCGCAACATGGTGCGCAGCTTGTGAAAGCCATGTTTGCCACAGGCTCCGGGGTTCATGTGCAGCAACCCTAACTTTTTGTCGTTCATCACCTTCAAGATATGTGAATGGCCGCAAATGAAAAGCTTAGGTGGATTTTTTTTGATTTCTGCACGCACCTTGGGGCTGTACCTATCGGGGTACCCCCCTATGTGGGTTATCCAGACATCGACGTCTTCACACATAAAACGGTTGTGCTCAGGAAATTCTTTTTGTATAACATGGTCATCGATGTTACCGTGTACCGCGCGCACCGGGCCCATTTGCTGTAGGGTATCGGTCACCGCCAAACTGCCAATATCACCGGCATGCCAAATCTCATCTGCCTGCTTGGCATATTTGAGGATGACATTATCTATATGGCCATGGGTATCTGAAAGCAGCAAAATCTTCGTCATTACGCTAAAAATATGCTAAAAACAAGGTGCTTTGGGCCTCTTGCCTGCGAATAAAGTATCTTTATGCCGCTAAATTTAACTGTTTCGATTGAGATATTTTATTCGCTTCTCTTACTTCGGAAAGGCTTATCATGGCTGGCAAAACCAACCCAATGCCGTAACGGTACAGCAGGTGCTCGAAGGGACACTTTCTACCCTTTTGAGGCAAAAGATGTCGATTACAGGGGCCGGGCGTACGGATGCGGGTGTTCATGCCAAAGAAATGTACGCACATTTTGATTTGGATGAAATAGTTGAGACCTCTGAACTTGCACATCGAATGAACAGTTTTCTGCCCGATGACATAGCCGTTGATGGTTTGTTTCGCGTCATAGACGATGCCCATGCACGGTTTGATGCCCTTGAAAGGACCTATGAATATTGGGTGGTACAAGAAAAGAATCCCTTTTATAGAGATACGGCCCATTTGGTGTGGTCGCCCCTGAACTTGGAGAACATGAACAAAGCTGCTTCCATTGTAATGGAGTATACCGATTTTGAGTGTTTTTCAAAGTCGAATACCGATGTAAAGACGTTTGTTTGTGATATTAAAAAGGCCCATTGGGAAAGAAAAAAAGATAAATTGGTGTTTTCTATTACGGCCGATCGTTTTTTGAGGAATATGGTTCGGGCCGTTGTAGGTACATTGTTGGACGTAGGCTTAGGCAAAACCGAGCCTGAAGATGTCAGAAGCATAATTGAAAGCAAAGACCGCGGCAAGGCCGGGGTTTCGGTGCCCGCAAAAGGGTTATATTTGACCAAGGTTACATACCCAGAAACCATTTATGTATGAGCAAGGAAGCTGAATTGGGCAGAGCCTTTGATTTTCGACTTTTCAAAAGGGTTTTTCAATATACCAAACCCTACCAACTGACCTTTGTGGGGGTAGCCGTGGCGGCCATACTTTTGTCTGCGTTTGCCGTGCTGACGCCCCTTATTGTCGGTAATATTGTCGATACGGCCATTACCAACAAAGATTTAGAACGGTTACAGCTGCTCATTATGGCCATGTTGGGCGTTTTGATCGGCGAGGTGGTCTGCCAACTGTTGTTCAACTACTATGCGAACTGGTTGGGCGAATCGGTTATAAGAGACATACGGATCAAGCTCTTTGGCCACATGACCAAATTCAAGATGAGTTATTTCGATAAATCGTCCATCGGGGTTTTGGTCACACGGGCGGTTGCCGACATGCAGCGTATCGGAGAGATTTTTAGCCAAGGCTTCTTTGTGATCGTCGCAGATTTGTTGAAGATGCTGGTCGTAGCGGTCATCATGCTGATCATGAACTGGAAATTGGCCTTGATCGTTTTCGGGGTATTACCGGTGATATTGTATGCCACAAGACTTTTTCAAAAGGCCATGAAGGAGGCCTTTATCGAGGTAAGGGCCCAAGTATCAAACCTGAACTCTTTTGTGCAAGAGCGATTGGCGGGCATGAAGATCGTACAACTCTTTAACCGTGAAGAGATAGAGAAAGAAAAGTTCAGGGTCATCAACGAGAAGCACCAAAATGCTTGGCTGAAAACGGTCTGGTACAATTCCATTTTCTTTCCAGTGGCCGAAATTGTCTCTTCCATTACGGTCGGACTCATTGTTTGGTTCGGAGGATTGCAGAATGTGGCCAATGTGTCGGCAGATGAATATGGCACCATATTCTCGTTCATCCTTTTGTCAAGCATGCTCTTTAGGCCGCTTCGTCAGATTGCCGATAAGTTCAATACCCTACAAATGGGCATGGTGGCAGCCAATAGGGTGTTTAAGATTTTGGATACCGAAAGCCATATTGATGATCAGGGCACCTATGATAGTGAAGAGGTGAAAGGCGACATTACATTCTCGAACGTGCACTTTGGTTATGTTGAAGGCGAAGAGGTGCTTCACGGTATATCATTTGAGGCCAAAGCAGGAGAAACGGTTGCCATCGTGGGAGCGACAGGGGCCGGTAAATCGACCATCATCAATTTGCTGAACCGTTTTTATGAAATCAATTCAGGGGCCATTTTGGTCGATGGGGTAGATATACGTGAATATTCGTTGAAAGCCTTGCGATCTCATATTGCCGTGGTGCTGCAAGATGTCTTCTTGTTTGCCGATACCATTGCCAACAATATTTCTTTGCGTGACGACTCGATTACCATTGCGCAGATTGAGGAAGCGGCAAAGCAGATCGGGGTGCACGAGTTTATCTCTAGCCTTCCCGGGGGGTATAACTACAACGTAAAAGAACGTGGAACCATGTTGTCGAGCGGCCAGCGCCAACTGATTGCATTTTTGCGTGCCTATGTGAGCAACCCCAGTATTTTGGTGCTCGATGAGGCGACCTCTTCGGTCGACACCTATTCTGAACAATTGATACAGCAGGCCACCGACAAGGTTACGGAGGGCCGCACGAGCATTATTATTGCCCACAGGTTGGCGACCATCAAAAAAGCCGATAAAATATTGGTAATGGATGCCGGTAAAATTGTTGAAATGGGCACGCATAAAGAATTGCTGAAAAAAGGAGGGTATTACCGAAATCTCTACGAAGCCCAGTTTATGGTCGAAGAGGTGGCTTAACCTTGCGGCGTCAAATCACTAAATTCAAGTGTTCCTGTTAAAATAAGAATGATGTTGGTAATAATTGAAATACCTAAAAGTCCAATCAAAAAAAGGAGCATGAAAAAGAAACCTCTCCAAAGGAACTCCCACCAATTAAAAGGCGAAAGGCGTTGGTAAACATACAATGAATACAATATCATAAAGCCTATGGTGAAGAAAGATACCTTGAAATAAGTTTCGGGACTAAAAACCATCCATGAAAGCGCAACAAAAAAAGATGCTATACTGAAATGGGCCAGTGTATAAATACCGGCAACCAGATGTTCAGAAAGAAAATAATTTCTTCTGTTGAACAATACAAAACCACCGAAGGCCACTACTGGTATATAAGCCATAAAAACGAACGAACTAAAATCCATGGTCGCTTCCATGATTTTTTGGGACGCATCGGAATTAAAACTGGGTGTTCCGAAGAGGTCAAAGTCCATCTTGCTCCAAACAATCTTTCTGAGAACAAACAATGAAATACCTGATAAGGTTAGCGCAATTGCCAAATAGCTAATTGGGTTCAAGTACTTTCTTCTTACTCCTGAAATATATAGCGATATCACTTCTTCGGGTCGTGTAAACATCGCTATAAATGTCTTTAAAAAGGTATTGTCAACATTGAAATACCTTTCAAAGATATCGTGCCACAAATTTCTGAAAGTGATTCTTTTGCGGATGACCTTTGCCCCACAATAGGGACAATACCTGTAATCGGTCCTCAGGCTATTCTCACAATTTTTACATGTCATCAAGCCAGGTCTTTTTTGATTTTTTCGGTGAGTTCCTCTAGGCTTTTGTAGAGCACAAATTCCCCGTTTTTGATATACGATATCAAGCCTGTTTCCTCGCTGACCACCAAACAGATGGCATCTGTTTTTTCGGTTATGCCCACGGCGGCCCTATGCCGCAATCCGAAGCGCAGAGGTATGTTCCTTTCGTTTGATACGGGCAAAATGACGCGGGTGGCCGTAATATAGTTGTCTTGAATAATAGCGGCCCCATCGTGCAACGGACTGTTCTTAAAGAAAATGCTCTCTAGAATGGGTTGGTTGACCTCAATGCTCATCTTATCACCGGTCGCTTTCACAAAGTCAAGGCTATTGGTACGTTCGATAACGATCAGCGCCCCAGTCTTGCTCATGCCCATGTTTTTACAGGCAGCAATTATGGCCTCCACATCGGTTTCAGAAGGTAATGCTTCTTGCCTAAGAAACTTGAAGTGTCGGATAAAACCACGTTTGGTGGCAAAATTGGTCGACCCTATCATTAAAAGGAACTTTCTTATCTCTTGTTGAAAAACGATGACCAGTGCAATCAACCCAATGCTCATAAAGCCGCCGACCATACTGCTGATCATTTTCATCTGTAGTAGTTCGGTCAATTTCCATAGTGCCCAGACAATAACGATGCCTATAAAAATATTGATGGCCACGGTGCCTTTTACCAGTTTGTAGACATAGTAGAGTAGAGCGGCGACAAGAAAGATGTCTATGACATCGGTAATTTTAAATTCGAGGAAATTTAGAAAGTCCAACCGCAGGTGTTTTTGTAAAATTAACAAAAAAGGTTTTATGGCTATATACCGTTCTGATTCTTGATTTCTGCGATGATTTTGATGCACTCCATTGCCTCTTTTACATCATGTGCCCTCAATATTTGTGCTCCTTTCAAAAGGGCGACCGTGTGCAGGGCGGTGGTGCCGTTCAGGGCATTTTCAGGGTCGGTGCCCAAGAGTTTGTAGACCATCGATTTTCTACTGATACCGACCAAAAGGGGCGCTCTTAAACTATGTAGAAGCTCTAGGTGTGAGAGCAACGAATAGTTTTGTGGCAGCGTTTTTGAAAAACCGAACCCCGGGTCAATAATGATATCGTTCAGTTTCTTTGCACGGACCAGGGCTATTTTTTTGGAAAAATACAGACATACTTCTTTGGTGACATTGTCGTAGTGTGTTTCTTCCAGCATGGTCTGCGGAGTGCCCCTCATATGCATCATGATGTATGGAACTTGGAATTTCGCTATCGTATCGAGCATATTGCCATCAAGATTTCCAGCTGAAATATCGTTGATAATGGCAGCGCCGGCCTGCAGGCATGCAGTGGCCACCTTACTGCGAAAGGTGTCGATTGACAACAAGGCTTCCGGAAATTTTTCAAGTATCCTTTCAACCATCTTGACAATCCTTTTTAATTCTTCCTCCTCAGAAATATGTGAAGCCCCAGGGCGTGAGCTATAGGCCCCAACATCGATGAAAGTGGCTCCTTCAGACAGCATTTTTTCGACTTGTGCCAAAACCGCGCTATCTGATTTGTATTTTCCTCCATCATAAAAAGAGTCGGGGGTTACATTTAGAATTCCCATTACCCTGGGGCGGGCAAGATCGATCAGTTGGCCTTTGCAGTTTATGGTCATTCGGCTTACTTCTTTTATGGGTTTGATTATCTTTGGCGAAGGCTTTTAAGAGCCCAGACGGAACGAAAATTACGCAAATTAAAGCGATATGATGTCAGTGACCACTGAACAATATGACCAAGTAATACGGCAGTGCCGTTCATTGTTTGAAAAAAAGGGATCCGATTATGGGGCAGCATGGCGCATATTACGGTTGCCCTCTTTGACCGATCAAATATTCATCAAGGCCCAGCGCATCAGAAGCCTACAGGAAAACGAGGTCAGAAAAGTCGATGAAGATGAGCGCTCTGAATTTATGGGCATTGTCAATTATGCGCTAATGGCGCTCATTCAGCTTGAAAAGGGAGTAGTAGATCAACCCGACCTGACCGCTGAAGAGGCCTTGGAACTGTATAATAAAATGGTAGAGACCACCAAAAATCTAATGGAGGCCAAAAACCACGACTATGGCGAGGCATGGCGTGAAATGCGCATTAGTTCATTGACCGATTTGATCCTTCAAAAATTGTTGCGCATCAAACAAATGGAAGACAATAAAGCAGCGCCTTTGGTGAGCGAGGGCATAGATGCCAATTACCAAGACATCGTCAATTATGCGGTTTTTGCATTAATTCACTTAATGGAGGTTGAATCATGAAATTTTTGGTTGGGTTCTCGAGAATATTTGTAGGGGTACTTTTCATCATCAGCGGTCTTATCAAGCTTAACGACCCATTGGGGTTTTCGTTCAAGCTTGAAGAATACTTTAGCCAAGGTGTTTTAGACCTCCCGTTTCTGATGCCCTATGCTTTGGCGATATCCATATTTGTGGTAATCGTTGAGGTGTTGCTGGGGGTTATGCTCTTGGTGGGCTTTAAGCCCAAGTTGACGGTTTGGAGCCTACTGGCCATGATAGTGTTCTTTACCTTCTTGACCTTTTATTCGGCCTACTATAACAAGGTGACCGATTGCGGATGTTTTGGCGATGCCATAAAGCTGACCCCTTGGGAGTCGTTTATAAAAGACGTGCTCTTGTTGGTGCTCATAACCATTTTGGTGATTGGGGTAAAACACATAAAACCATTTCTGCCCAACCGCATCAATACGTTATTGATTGCTTTTTCATTGTTGGGCTGTACCCTATTTTGCTATTATGTGCTGAACCATCTGCCATTGGTCGATTTTCGGCCATACAAGATTGGGGCCAATATTCAAGAGGGAATGACCATACCCCACAATGCCCCCAAACCCATTTATGAGTACGCATGGAAGTTCAATGTGGGCGGTGAAGAAAAAGTGATTGTCACCAACGGGGAATACCCTTCGGTGGAGGGAGAATTCATCGGGGTAGAGACCACAGAGATACAGAAAGGCTACGAGCCCCCCATACATGATTTTACCCTAGAAAAAGAGGGTGTTGACCAGGCCGCAGACTTGTTGGCGGCCGAAAATCTGATGATGGTTATCGCCTATGATCTGGCCAAAAGTAATCTTGAAGCCTTTGAAGAAATCAAAAAGGTAAGCGACGAGGCCTTGCAGAAGGGGTATACGGTCATAGGTGCATCTGCTTCTAACGATGACCTAAAAAATCAGTTAATTGAACGCTATGACCTAAACTTTGATTTTTATTTTACCGATGAGACAGCTTTGAAGACCATCGTCAGGTCCAATCCGGGTGTGCTGCTCTTGAACAAAGGTACCATCATACAAAAAGTACACTATAACGATTTGGATGATTTGGTTTTACAAGAGAGCCAAGGCCGCGTTTCGTTGCACATTCAATTGAAAAAAGAACTTGACAGCATAATGGCCATGGACCAAAAATACCGCATCGACCTTACCCCTGAAAATTTGAAAAAACAAGCGGCGATTGATAGTAGTAATCTTGAGTATATAGAGGCTGTGATAGCCGAACATGGGTACCCGGGCAAAAGTTTGGTAGGCTACAGAACCGGGGAAGTGGCGTGGTATGTACTTCAGCATTCCAACAAAATTGGGCAGTATATTAATGTGATAAAAGAGGCCGCCGAAAACAAAGAATTGGGTTTTAGCAAGTATGCCATGATGCTTGACAGATACTTAGTTTCTCAGAATAAGCCTCAAATTTACGGAACCCAAGGCTCTACCTTGGCTGATGGCCATAATTTTATATGGCCAATAAAAAACCTAGATTCAGCAAACATTCTTAGAAAGAATATTTTTGGAAATACGGTCGAAGAATACTCAAAACAGTTATTCGGTGAAGATTTTGAATTTAAATATTATACGATTCAAGAAATCGATAATTTGAGAAAATCAACTTCCAAACTTTAAACCTAAAACATAGAAACATGAGAACCAAAATAGTAGCTGGCAACTGGAAAATGAACAAGACCTTGAAAGAAACAGAGGCTTTGTTGACCGAACTCTCTGCAAAACGTCCCGATACCGATGCAGAGGTCATTGTGGCCCCGACCTTTGTGAACCTCGATGCCGCGACGCGCCATTTAGAGTCTTCTGTGATCCAGGTGGCGGCCCAGAACATGCATCATGCAGAGAACGGTGCCTATACTGGTGAAATCTCGGCAGATATGCTGCTAGACATCGGTGTTGATACCGTAATTCTAGGGCATTCTGAACGCCGTGCCCTGTTTGGGGAAACCGATGATTTTCTTGCAAAGAAAGTAGATACCGCCATGGCCAAGAACATGCGTGCCATTTTTTGTTTCGGAGAAGAATTGCAAGACCGACGAGCCGGCAATCATTTCAAGGTGGTAGAGGCCCAATTGAAGAACGCCCTTTTTCATCTCGGCGCCGATGCTTGGCAACGAATCGTTCTTGCCTACGAACCGGTCTGGGCCATCGGTACGGGCGAAACGGCCAGCCCTGAACAGGCACAAGAAATGCACGCGTTCATAAGAAAGACCATCAATGAAAAATACGGGGCTTCCGTGGCGCAAAATGTTACCATTCTTTACGGTGGCAGCGTAAAACCGAACAACGCAAAAGAAATCTTTTCGAAGCCTGATGTGGATGGCGGACTTATCGGAGGGGCATCCTTGAAGGCAGATGATTTTGTCGAGATTATAAAAGCCATTTAATCCTAAAAGAATTAATTCCCCCGATACCATGCATTGGGGGTTGATTAAACACTGTTTCCGCCATGCGGGAATCTGTAAGATGTTGTTCGATTTTGATATTTTATTGTGATGGCCAATCATACCTATTTAGAGTTCATTTTTAATGTGAGTCCGCCACAACCGGCAACCGAAATCTTGATTGCCGAACTTTCTGAAATTGGTTTTGAGAGTTTTGTGGAAACAGAAGGGGGGTTGACGGCTTACATTAAGGTCGGTGATTTCGACCAAGATTCCTTTGAGGCCATTGGCCTCTTTTCGAACGATGGTTTTGAGATTTCATACTCCCAAAAGAAGATTGCCGACCAAAATTGGAATGCTGAATGGGAAAAGAACTTTCGCCCAATAGCCATAGGAAATCAGTGTTATGTGCGCGCCCCTTTTCATGAACCGAAAAATGTGCACTATGAGCTTATCATAGAGCCGAAAATGAGTTTTGGCACAGGCCACCATGAAACCACCCACATGATGTTGGAGTTTTTACTGCAATCTGACCTTAAAGGCAAATCGGTGCTTGACATGGGCTGCGGTACCGGGGTCTTGGCCATATTGGCCGAAAAACTGGGGGCCAACTCGATAGATACCATTGATATTGATGCCTGGAGTTATAAGAATACCCTTGAGAACGTTGAGCGTAACCGCTGTGGGCGAATCCAGGTATTTCAAGGGGATGCATCATTACTGGAAGGGCGCAGCTATGACGTTATTTTGGCGAATATCAACAGAAATGTGCTGCTAAGGGATATTCCCGTGTATGCCGCTTGCCTTAATGGCGGTGCAGTATTGGTAATGAGTGGTTTTTATGAGGAAGATATACCCCTAGTTGCACAAAAATGTGGGCAACAGGGCCTTCGACTTGAAAAAAAGTTGCAAACGAATAATTGGGTTGCCGTAAAATATGTATTTTAGAAAAGCAATACGTATCTGATGGGCACTAGAGAGAAAACATCCGAAGATATATTATTGGATGAAGAAACGGTAAAGCAAAACGAGATTGTACTTTTTAATGATGATGTCAATACCTTTGACCATGTCATCAATACACTAGTAGAGGTGTGCGACCACACCCCGCAGCAGGCCGAACAATGCTCGTTGATCGTGCATTATAACGGCAAGTGTACCGTGAAGACGGGCGAATACAAAGATTTGAAACCACGCTGCACAAAGCTTTTGCAGGCAGGCCTTAGTGCAGAAATCATCTAACTTGGGAAAACCGATCGGCATATGGGTAGCCCTTTTATGTTTTTTGGGCTGTACAGGCCAACAAGAACAATTGGTATGGGTCGAGGATTTTGAGGATGCACAACCCAGGGCAGACCGCTGGAATTTTGAGCTGGGCAATGGATGCCCAAACCTCTGTGGATGGGGCAATAACGAGTTACAGATATACACAGACCACAACCATACCATCAAAGATGGGTTTCTTACGATTACCGCCAAGAAAGAGGACTCCCTTTATACATCAACACGAATAACCACAAAAGATAAATTTAAATTTCAGTACGGTAGGGTAGAGGTGCGTGCAAAACTTCCGGTGGGCGCGGGCGTATGGCCTGCATTTTGGCTATTGGGCTCCAATATCGATGAAGTAGGCTGGCCATTGTGCGGTGAAATCGATGTGGTAGAATATGTGGGGCGAGAGCCCGACATGGTGTTCAACTCGCTGCACACCCAATCAAGTCATGGTAATACCATCAACACCAAGAAGACAAGAATTGACGACATAGAAGAGGGCTCTCATGTCTACGAGGCAAATTGGACCCCCGAAAAAATCGAGTTTTCGGTGGATGGAAATTTACTCTATACCTATGCTCCCGAAGTGAAGACCCAGAAAACCTGGCCATTTGACCAACCCTTCTATATGATTGTAAACTTGGCCATTGGCGGTAATTTTGGTGGCCCAGAAATCGATGATGCCATTTTTCCGCAAGAATTTTTAATAGATTACATAAAAGTGTACCAAGTCGGCGATAAACATTAGTTTCTCGACTCTTTATTTAGGCTCGGCTCTGTAAAAGAAAGGGCAATTTCATTAAATTTATAGACCTGTTATTTAAATGATTGCCACCCCTGAATGAGTGAATTTTTTAAATCAGAGCTGAAAGACCGCTTTTTGGAGTATGCAGCTGACCGCGACGATTATTTTGAGGTGCAGTTGTTGTACGATGAGTTTTTACGTCCACATTATAGCCTAGCCTACGCCCAAAAGCTGATTGACGAGATTTTGGAGTACGATCATAGGTTATTGGAGGTAATGAGTGGGAACGGAGCCAAGGTTTTCATGGTGGCCTCAACACCTGAAACAGTTGATTTTTTGGAAGAAGGAGGCTTTACCGACCTATATATCAGGGAAGAAGAAAAATGGGACACTTTTTTCGAGCATTTATCGAACAATCGGAAGCTTACCCAGGAAGAAATCGCCATTTTGGACGATTCAAAAAAAGCTACCCTCAAGAAAGAAAAGCGACTACTTTTCTTGTTGATATTCGCCGTTGCCTTTAGTTTTTTGTTTGCCCTTTTCAGTATCCTTAAAGACTCGTTCTCTAAAGAAGAATACATTACAAGGCAAGAACTCGAAGAGCGTCTGCAAGCGTTGCAATCCAATGATGAAAAGGAAATCTTGATAGAAGAAGTGAAGGCAGAAAATGGTGATGATTCAATATCGGTTGACAATATAGCGGTTGGCAACACCGAGTAAGGCTCTCATTGCTTCGCATACACGAGACTCTGGAGGCCTGGCAGATCATCGCCAATAATCAGGGTTAGGCGGTCGCCACTCAACACCAGTACGGCCTGAATGCTGCCGATCAAGTTCAACGTATTGCCAGAAGATACCCAATTGCCGCTCCGATCGATGACCCCCGAACAATCAACATTGTACAGATTGCCAGTTATAGGGCTTATCAGTTGCGGAAACACACCTGTTGAGCTCCAGGCTGAATTTTCGGTGAGCACCAAGGTATCGCGCAGACAATCCACTTCGGTCATAAGATTTGAGGTGGTGGTACCGTCATCGTTAGTGTCAATGGGCTCGCTGACATTTACCTCGGTCAGTTCCCAGGTACCTACAAAACGGGCATCAACACCCTGTTTTTCGTCTGACGGATCATCGGAAGAACATGACAAAAAAAGCAAAACAAAAGTCATGGTTCCAAGTACTGATAAGATATGCTTCATAACCAATTTTTTTCCAATTTACGCTTAAAGTTTCAAAAACAAAAAAGCCCATCAGTTATCAGAATGGCCTTTTTTTACTTTTCTGCCAAGTCAAATTTTTTGCAACAAGTTTTTACTTTTCTTGTTACAAATAATTTGGATTGTGCAATCGGTATTTCTATAAAAATAGAAAAAGTATTGGCAGTAAGCCTAAAAGGACGGCTTGAATATACTTTCTTGGTTCCACAAAAGGTCAATCTCGGAACCACTAGAGAAAAAGGCAAATGGACTGCCCAGATTTAATCTATCCTTGGGTTAAAATTAGTTTTTATTTTTCAATTTTCTTCTCATTGATTCTCCTTTTATATCTATTCTGTGAGCTGTATGCACCAAACGGTTGAGGATGGCATTGGCCAGTGTTTTCTACCCGATAATGTCGTGCCACTTTGATACGGGCAATTGTGATACCATTATAGTGGATTTTTTGCGGTGCCAGTCCTCGACGATCTATATAAGTGCATGCCTATTGAGGTTGTCCAATGGTTTAAGGCCGAAGTCATCCAAGATGGGTAAGTCCTGTTTTTCAAGTTTGTTTATCTGTTTTGGATAGGAACCGCGGGCCTTTGATGTCTTGCGAAGCTCTTTGTCAAAATAGGGAAAGTACTGCCTTAAGGTCAGCAGACGTTGGCTCTTGCGCTTTTGCCCGTCCTTAAAAAGGTTGTGGAGTTCCTCTAAGAGCCCTCTTCTCCACTTCGTAGGCCGTGAAACAGTACCGCTTGAAGAATTCGATGTACTGCCTGACCGTGACATGGGATATGCCCAATTGTTAACTTATCCCACGCTTGCTCGTACCAGAGGTGTACAGTTTGTAAATCAGTTTGGTTTTTCGCATGTCTATCTGCTTATTCGCCATGTTGCTCATTAACAAAAAAGCACTTAGATTTTTTACAGATAGTTGTAATATAAAGGTGGGTCACTTTAACTCGGCGAGGGTGGTATACTATGTCCGGCGTTTCCAAATAATCCCTTTTATGACCCTATTTGGTAAAAAACTTGGTCTGACTTAGTGAGTAGAAGCGAGACAACTAAATAGCACTAATCGTTAAATTTATGTTAAAAATATACAGACTTGTCTGTTTGTTCAAATTTATAAATATATTTGTCCCATGAAAAAGTTAGGCGTAAAAGAACGCATTATCGAAACAGCCTCTGATTTGTTCTATAATCAAGGGTATAACCAAACGGGTATTAACCAGATTATAGACGAGGCGGGCGTTGCCAAAGCAAGCATGTATCAGCATTTTAGGTCTAAGGAAGATATCGCCGAAGCGTATTTAGTCGCACGGCATGCGATGTGGATGGGGAAATTGGAGGAACACGTTTCTAAGTCGAAGAGCCCCAAGGCCAAGGTCATAGGAGTTTTTGATTACTTATCGGACTGGTTGACAGAGGTAAGTTTCCGAGGCTGTGGATGGCAAAATATTATCACCGACCTTCCTGCCGATTGCGATAAAATCAGGAGTCAGGCAGTTTTTCATAAAAATGAATTGAGAAGTTGGATAAAAGAACGACTCAAGGAAGATGGCGACCTCACAGCCAAACAAGCTAAAGATTTAGGGGATCAGGTCATGGTTTTAGTTGAAGGAGCAATAATCCTTTCACAAATTCAAAAGGATACGTGGCCAATTGTAACGGCGAGAAAAGCCTGCAAGAAGATACTGGCTTAAATATTTTAAATGACAAGAACGGAGTTGTCAGTTTGTTATTAGGTTGAAATAATTGCTAGGACAATAATTTTGAAAAATATAAACAGACTTGTCTGTATGATACATCAATCAAAATCCAACAGTATTAATCATACGTCATACAGGCAAGTATTTAAATAAAGGCAATGAAAAAAATAATCCCTCCTTTTACAAAGGAAACCGCCGCGGAAAAAGTGCAATTGGCAGAGAATGCCTGGAATAGTAAGAATCCTGAACAAGTGGCTTTGGCTTATTCAATTGGCTCTCAATGGAGGAATAGAGATAAATTCTTTACTGGTAGGAAAGCCATAGTTGACTTCCTATCGAATAAATGGAACAAAGAACTCCATTACGAACTTAGAAAGCACCTTTGGTCTTTTACAGATAACAGAATATCGGTTCGGTTCGAATACGAATGGCAACATGCTGAGACCGGACAATGGTACAGAACCCACGGCAATGAGCACTGGGAATTTGACTCGGAAGGCCTGATGAAGGTTCGGGATATGAGCGCCAATGATATTAAAATCAAAGAATCAGAACGCAAATTTATTAATCAATAATATCTAGAAACATGAAAACACAAAAAGAATCAAACAGTTCCTATTGGAACGCAAAACGACGTTACAGATAAGAGGGTCTTATCAAAGTTTAAACATCACAAAAAATGAATAACATGAAAACATTACTGCAAAAAACGGGCATAGTATACCACCTTGGGCGGACTAAAATGAGCATAGCGCGGCGGGGCAAAGTGAGCCACCTCGGGCGGACGAAAGTGAACCACTAAAAAATCGATTCTATTTGTGAGTTCCCATGGGTTCTTTTGTAAAAAAGGACAATGGCAAACAAACAGATAGATATGCGCAAGGCAAAAAGGATTTTCAAACTGTACGGCGAGGGCGTAAGCAAACGTCAGATCAGCAAGCAACTGGGCCTCTCCCGGAACACGGTCAGCAAGTACATCGACTTCTTCAAGCGTTACCGACTGACCCCTTACGAGGTATCGGCAATGACCCTGGAGGAGATCCACAGGCTCTTCAGATCGGACCAAAAGCCCAAGAGCGATCAGCTCAAGACCTTGGAGAAGTACTTCCCCTATTTTGACAAAGAACTACGCAAGACGGGCGTTACCAAGCAACTGTTATGGGAGGAATACTACGCAAGGCATCCTGACGGGTTCAAGCTCTCACAGTTCAGGTACTGGTACCGGGAATGGGCCAAGGAGGTCTCGCCCGTGATGCACTTCACCCACAAAGCGGGCGATAAGCTCTTCATCGATTTTACGGGCAAAAAACTCAGCGTTGTGGATAAACATACCGGGGAGCTACAAGAACTGGAGGTCTTCGTATGTGTTCTGGGCAGCAGCCAGTATACCTATGTCGAGGCCTGTGCCAGCCAAAAACTTGAAGATTTTATGCGCTGTACCGAGAACGCCCTCTGGTTCTACGGGGGCGTGCCCCGTGCCCTTGTAACGGACAACCTAAAATCGGCCGTTACCAAGAGCAGCCGCTACGAACCCAAGGTAAACGACACCTTCGCCGACTTTGCCGAACATTATGAAACGGCCGTACTGCCCACAAGGGCGTACAGACCGAGGGACAAGGCCATCGTCGAGAATGCCGTCAGGATAATCTATACCCGGGTGTTCGCACCGTTGCGCAACAGCACCTTCCACAGCAAGGCAGATATCAACAAGGCCATATCGGGGCTCCTGAAAACGCACAACGACAGGTCGTTCAGGGGAAGGGAATACTCCCGACGTTCGATGTTCGAAGAGGTGGAACGACAGGAACTGGGACCCCTACCGCTGAAGCGGTACGAGATAAGGTCATATGCCAAGGGCACCGTCCACAAGAACAGTCACACCTACCTTGGCAAGGACAAGCATTATTACAGCGTACCCTACCGGCACATCGGCAAGCAGGTCAAGATCATATATACCGATAGCTTCGTCGAGATATACCATAAACACGAGCGGCTGGCCGCCCATACAAGGAAAAGACAGAAGTACGGGTACACCACCGTGGCGGAGCATATGCCCTCGCACCACAGGTTCGTCAGCGAATGGAGCAGCGAGAAGTTCATCGCCTGGGCGGGCCATATCGGGGATTCCTGCAAGGGGTACATCATAGGGATACTCGACAAGAAACAACATCCCGAACAGTCCTATAAATCGTGCCTTGGCATACTCCATCTGGCCAAGAAAGTGGGGGACCGGCGACTGGACAACGCCTGTAGGCGTGCATCGGACTACGGGGCGTACAGCTACAACATGGTGGAGCGTATCCTGAAAAAGGGATGGGACGCACTGGAGGAGGATCCGCAGGAAAACATCGAAGTACCGGACCACAAGAACATCAGGGGAGGAAACTATTACAAATGATAACCATAAAAACAGATCATATGAACGAACAGACATTGGAACAGATGAAACAATTAAGGCTCCACGGAATGATAAGGGCCTTCAACACCAGTCTCTCGTCGCAGAGCATCGATTACACCAACGATGAACTGGTGGCATACCTTATGCAGTCGGAATGGGACGATAGGCAGAACCGCAGGATAGAACGCCTGACCAGGGCCGCAAGGTTCAGGTACAGTGCCGTTATGGAGGCCATCGACTACGCCCCCGAAAGGAACATCGACAAGAACCAGGTGCAACGTTTTGCGTCCTGCGGATTTATCGATAAGAAGGAGAACATCCTTATTACGGGAAGCACGGGAGTGGGCAAAAGCTATATGGCCTCCGCCATAGGCCACCAGGCCTGCTCGACGGGGCGCAAGGTCATGTACTTCAACACCGCAAAACTCTTTACCATGCTCAAGGCCTCGAAAGCCGACGGTTCGTATCTAAAGCAGGTCAACAAACTTGAAAAACAGGACCTGCTGATACTCGACGACTTCGGCCTAAAGCCCTTGGACAATATCAACAGGCACTCCTTTATGGAAATAATAGAGGACAGGCACGGAAAACGTTCGACGATAATAGCGTCCCAGCTACCCGTAGAGGCATGGCACGAGATCATCGGGGAAAAGACCATCGCCGATGCAATCCTCGACCGCTTGGTGCATACTGCACATAGGATCGACATAAAAGGGGAATCGATGAGAAAAAAACTAAGGAATAATCATTAATTTTAACACACGAATGAATCGATTTTAAGCACTTCGTTTACACTGCTCACTTTCATCCGCTGTGGGTGGTATACTTTGGCCGCCCTGTCCAGGTTATTAATGGAAACAAAAAGCTAAATCATCTTCCCCTCCACTTTTTCCCAATTGATAATTTTCAAAATATTCTTAATGTACTCCCCTCTTTTGTTTTGATATTTAAGATAATAGGCATGCTCCCAAACATCGATACCCAAAATTGGGGTACCCTGCATTTCCGAGACTTTCATCAATGGATTATCCTGATTGGGTGTTGAAAAAATATGTAGTTTTCTATTTTCGTCTTGAATGACCCATGCCCAGCCCGAGCCAAAACGATTTAAGGCAGCATCGGACAATTCGTTCATAAAAGCTTCCTCTGAACCAAAATCTTCATTAATCTTTGCTTTAAAAGCATTGCTCATCGAGCCCCCAGGTGTCAAAATATCCCAAAATAGGGAGTGGTTGTAATATCCCCCGCCATTGTTTCTTATGGATGTCGGTAGCTCGTCCATCCCCAATATTTCCCCGATGATCTTTCCCGAAATATTTTCCTCTTTAAGAGCCGCATTCAATTTGTCCGTGTAGCCTTGGTGGTGTTTGGTATGGTGTATTTCCATGGTTCTGGCATCAATGGTATCTGGAAACGCATCATACCCGTAAGGTATTTTAGGCAATTCAAAAGTCGTTGCTGAAATTTCTGTTGTATCCATGTCTCTTTCTTTTTTTGGTTCTGATTTACAGGCCGATAATAGCATCGAAGGTATTATTGAAGCCCCAGCCGACACTACTACTGTTTGCTTTAAAAAATTACGTTTGTTCATCATTCAACATTTTTTATGAGGTTCATTCTTCAGGGTTTACATTACAATCTTAGTTCTTATGTCTTTCAATAGATATCTTTCAATATCTTTTCGTTTCCTAGTGAGTCTTTTACTTTCAAATCATACCGTATTCGTACAGATGTTCCAATGGGGGCATGGTAATAAATAATCCAAGCATCTGCTTCGCGAGTACCTATACAGCCGTTGGAATAGGCCTTGCCCAAGGTTTCAGGGTTTGTCGTTGGGTGTATCATCTGCCCGTTGCGCACCCCGTTGATTTCGGTCTCAATCCAAGGTATCTGTGGCATCAGTGTAGTTTTGCCGTCATCCCTCTTGGTCAGGTAGAATCTTTTGCAGGTAACGGGATTGTAAAAATCAGGGTTCTTTGCATGTCTGACGATATGGCCCTCACCTGTGATCGTTCTCAAATCGGTGATGCGATCACCCATTTTCAGATACCGTTTTCTGTTTTGCCCAACCCTTATGGGAAAGGTATATAACAACACACTATCCTGAAAAAGCCGCAGCTTATATTCAGGAATGTTGATGTCTATCACCAATTGATTTAGGGCACTATGAATCTGTTCTCCCGCAAGTGGGTCGGGAAGCAAAAGTGAATCACCTTCTTGCAATACACGTAATGTTCGCTGGTCGTACACAAAGCTATCTTTGGCCATCAAACGATAGTAGTCTGTGTTTGCCAGAGTGTCCATCACCCATGGATTGGCATGTACCAGTAAGTGTTCGGACAAGGGATAGGGCACCAATGAATCATATCTTGTCACCAACGAATCTAGATGGTCAAAATAATGGCCTATCGTGACATCCTTATCCAAAACAATATATGTTGGACCAATTTTCACAGTATCTGCCGATGCCTCGACATCAAGGCCTTGTTCAGGTTCAATGCGGGCAAAAATGGTCTCCCCGATCACCGCCTGATTCTTCACTTTACAAGATCCCAGTATGGAAAAGAGTGCCATTGTAAGCACCATCCTCTGTAATCGCATCATCTCTATTTTTTTCAATCAAAACTAGACCCCCATAAAATGTCTTGAAATGAGATGGATCAGTCGGTCAGCATGATTTCGGTCATTTCCAAACCCTATTGCAACAAGTATCTTTGAAGTTATGGCTACATGGCAAAAAACGGTCAACAGCAGGGCCAGTTCCCTACTCACAGGCATAAAAAACTTTTTTGTAGAGACGGGGGAGCTCTCTTATTTTGCCGCCCGTTTCTTTAAGGAGGCCTTTAAGCCCCCGTTCGAGTTCAAAGAACTGCTTCGGCAATGCTATCATGTGGGCAACCGCTCATTGGTATTGGTAGGGGTCACGGGTTTCATCATCGGGCTGGTGCTCACCCTGCAATCGCGGCCCACGCTCATCGAGTTTGGAGCTGTTTCATGGATGCCCAACATGGTCGGCATCTCAATCGTGCGAGAGATAGGCCCGGTGATCACCGCATTGATATGTGCGGGGCGAATCGCTTCGGGCATTGGGGCGGAACTGGGCTCTATGCGGGTAACGGAACAAATCGATGCCATGGAGGTTTCCGGCACCAACCCCTTTAAATATTTGGTCGTGACACGCATTATGGCCACCACACTGATGTTGCCCCTTTTGGTGGTCTTTGGTGATGTGATTGCACTTTACGGTTCAGCCTTGGTCGAAAACCTGAAAGGTGATGTATCGTTTCAGCTGTATTTCAACACGGTTTTCGATGCCTTGGGCTTCGGCGATCTGGTACCTGCTACCGTAAAATCGTTCTTTTTTGGTTTTGTCATTGGCCTAGTGGGTTGCTACAAAGGATATTACAGCAAAAAGGGCACCGCGGGGGTGGGCATCGCCGCCAACACAGCGGTGGTGACGGCCTCATTGTTGTTGTTCGTGGTCGATTTCATCGCCGTATTCGTGTCTGATATTTTTTATGAACTATAGCATGAACGAAAACGGTGACATAGCGGAAACCCAAAATGTTCCTTTCAGTGAAACCAATGAAACATTTGAGGCAAGAAAAGTGGTCATCCACATCAAGAATCTTCAGAAAAGTTTCGGCGATAACCACGTACTCAACGGTTTCAACCTTAAACTACAAGAGGGTGAGAATCTAGTGGTCATGGGAAAATCGGGTTCCGGTAAATCGGTCATGATAAAATGTCTGGTGGGATTGATGCAACCGGATAGCGGCTACATAGAAGTAATGGGAAAGGAGGTGAACACTTTGGACCAAACACAGTTGGATGCCCTCAGGGCCGACATCGGGTTTCTATTTCAGGGCAGTGCCCTGTACGACTCCATGACCGTACGCGAAAATTTGGAATTCCCCATGCGCCGGCACAAAGAAAAACTGGGCGATGTCACCGATACCGAACCTTTGGTCTTGGAAGCTCTCGAAAATGTGGGTCTGGCCCATACGATGAATCTTATGCCCGAAGAACTTTCGGGCGGCATGAAACGGCGGGTGGCACTGGCCCGTACGCTCATACTAAAGCCCAAAGTGATTCTATACGACGAGCCCACCAGCGGGTTAGATCCCATTACTGCCAAGGAAATCATTGAACTCATGCGAAGCATCCAAAAGAAATACAACACCTCATCGCTTATCATTACGCACGATGTGGATTGTGCACGGGTGATATCGGAACGGATGGTACTGCTGGTCGATGGCATCAATTATGCCGAAGGCACTTTTGCCGAACTATCAGCATCCACAGATCCGAAAGTGGAAGCATTTTTTAAAAAGTAAGACTATGGGAAAAACAACGGCACAAAACATAAGACTCGGCATTTTCGTAATTCTCGGCACCATATTGTTGGTGATTGCCGCCTATTTGATTGGCAATCGACAGAATATGTTTGGCGATACCTTTCAACTGAGCGCGGTCTTTAAAAACGCGAACGGACTGCAAAACGGCAATAACGTGCGTTTTTCCGGCATCAACGTGGGTACGGTGAACCGAATAGAAATGCTGAACGATACCACCATCAAGGTACATATGGTCATTGATGATAAAATGCGCGATCACATTAAAAAAGATGCCGTGGCCATGATAGGTTCTGATGGCTTGGTGGGCAGCATGCTGGTGAACATCGTGCCCAACACCGGGGATACCCTTTTGGTGGAACCGGGCGACCAATTGCAATCATACAGCAAAATTGCTACACAAGACATGCTCAGCACCCTGAACACCACCAATGAAAATGCGGCCCTTTTGACCGCCGAACTGTTGAAAGTCTCACAATCATTGACACAGGGCAAGGGCACCTTGGGCCGTCTGTTGAACGATACTGCAATGGCCAACGACCTACAACATACCAACAACAACCTAAAGCATACCAGCGGTCAGGCCAATTCGGCTCTTTCTGAATTGAACAAGATCATGAAAAGCATCGATTTTGAGGAAAGCGTTGCAGGGGTATTGCTGACCGATAGCCTTTCGGCCCAACAAGTGCAGAACATCATCACCAACCTGGAAACTTCAAGTACAGACCTCAAAAAGATAGTAAAGAATCTCGACGCCCTTGTGGCCGATATTGATGAGGGAAAGGGAGCCCTGCGCTACCTGACCCAAGACACCGTGCTGGTCGATCAATTGGAAAATACCATGAAAAATATCGATCAAGGCGTTGAACGTTTCAACCAGAACATGGAAGCCCTAAAACACAATTTTTTGACCCGGAGGTATTTCAAGAAGTTGGAAAAGGAAAAGGAAAAAGAGAATAGAGATTAGAGATTAGAGATTAGAGAAAATATTTAAAGTAACCTTAAAAAGCACAAATCATGTTTACAATAAAGAGAGAACTCCCTGAGGATATTTTGGGAGTGGCAGTATCAGGAAAAGTGACCGGAGCAGATTATGACCGCCTAAATCCGTTAATGGAGCAACACAAGGAAAAATATGGAAAAATAAAGTTGCTCGTCGATATCGAGGAATTCAAATGGCCCACGGCAAAGGCCATGTGGGAAGACCTTAAAATGGGGTTTCGCTATCTGGGCACCATCAAGGCCATGGCCGTTATCAGCGATAAGGATTGGATCGAAAATGTTTCGGAAAGTGTCGGGGCCATAATACCGAAGCTCAAAGTCAAGGGTTTTGAGACCGATGAACGTTCAGAGGCGATCGATTGGCTGAAAAAATTTTAGGAACGTTCGTTTCGTTTTTCAAAAACAAGCTGAAAAGTCGGTGCTTATCGCAATTTGTTGACGATTTTGATCAGTGTTCGAAAAGCCACTTGTGGCGCTGCCTGTTGGTTAACGGTTCCTGTTACGTATGCTTTCAATTCAGGTATATGAAACGCTATTGATCCGGTTGAACCGCAATGTCCTATTATTTCAGGCAATGGATGAAAAGGATTGAATATCCTTGGCATGTAGAACTTCTGTAGCCCAATTCCATATTTAAAAGGAAAAAATATGTTGTTCCATTTTTTTAATTCCCCAATTCTGTTCTTCGGAAAAAAATGTCCATTAAAAAAAGCCTTTAAAAATATCATTTGATCTTCGGCATTCGAAATAATATCAGTTCCTGTTGAGCTTAGAAAAGCTGGAATATCCAAAATTCTTGATTCATATCTGATGGGCACATATTCACTCTCAACCGATTTATCGCAAACGTAAGTATTGGTCAAATCAAGTTTTTTAAAATGTTGGGTCAATACACTTCTTATTGGTTCACCGGTAATATTTTCAATTATTTGACCCAGAATTTGATGGTTGGTGTCAGCATATTTTGCTTTTCCTTTTTTCCCGGGAGGGAAATGAGGTTTCATGGTTTTCACCACTTCAATAACCTTTTTGGTATCCCATCGTTGATCTATTCCGGCTTCGAGATTTTTTATCGCCCTTATTCCATCCGGCTGTTTATCCGCCAAATAACAGGGCAGTCCTGAAGTATGCGATATCAGATGTAATACCGTAAGTTCTTTCGAATGATCATGGCCGTTTAAATAGTGAAGTCGATGAATGAACTTATCGGGTAAATACCTTAAAATCTTATCCTTTAAATCCAATTTTTTATTGAAATACAAGCTCAAAATGATTGCGCTGACAAAAAGTTTGTTGATGCTTGCGATATAGTAATTGCCAGTTGTCTCAAAATTCCTCGAAGCACTTATAATATCAATCCCTTTATTCTCGGTCGAAACATAGAATACCGCTCCGTAAATGTTCCTTTTTCTGGCAGCTCTGTGCACTATTCGATTAAGTTCGGTCTGGGTTAACTTATCTTTCACTCTCCATCATTTTTTTCTATTGATAAACGGTACATTGTTGATTTGATCCGCCCTATATTCAGATGGGTCAGAATCAAAAAGGTTCAGTCTTTGCGCTCTTCAAAAAATATGCTGAAAAGTCGGTGCCTGTCATCGTCGAATCGGTCAAGAAAAATGTCCTTTTTTCGAGTTAGGCCATCTTCCAATAGATAGCTCAGCGGTTCAGTGAGTTCAAAGCTCCTGAAAATCTCCTTTGAAATGGCCAAAACGGGCAGGGCCAAGATCATTCCTGCAATGCCCCATGTTATTCCCCCGACAAACAGCCCAAGAATAATGAACATCGGATTGATCTTGATGCTTGGGCCCATAACGTTGGGCGAAATGATGTTTCCCTCGATCTGCTGAACGGCAATGTAGAGCACCACTACCCCTAGGGGCTGCCATAGATTATCGGCCACCATCAGCATATAGAAAAAGGGCAGAATTGCCCCGATGGAGGTGCCCACATAGGGAATAATTTCCAAAAAACCGGCCAGAAAACCCCAAAAGTAAGGGTACGGAACACCGATCAACCACAACCCCGTGCCGATCAGAAGTCCCAAAATAATGATTACAAGGCCCTGTCCGATCAAATAGCGTTTGGCCAACTTTTGAATTTCATCCAACGTCTGTATGACCCTTTTTCGATTCTTCGGTTTTAACTGAACAAGAAAGAAATTCTTGAATGCCGTGCGGTACAACAACATAAAATAGGTGATGACGATGACCAAGCCGATATTCGCCAAAACATAACCTGTGGATTGCAGGCTTTCCTGAATGACCTTTATTGGCACATCAGAGGCGGCAATGATGTTTTCGGAAATCCATTGGGAGGTCGATTCGGCCTCAAGATCGAACTTTTTATCGGCCCAATCGAATATTGAGACCAAGATCTCGTTCAGCCGCCCACGTACCGAAGGAAGGTCTTTAAAAAGAATTCGCGATTGATTGAAAAAGAAAAAAAGCACCCCGAACAGGGGAATCACGGCCACTACATAGGCAATAAAAATGGACAAAATCCGACTACGTACCTTTTTTTCAAAAAAGGCAACGATAGGTTTTAACATCAAGGCAAAAAAAAAGCGAACACCAACGGGGCGATGATGACCTTTCCGACAATAAGAATCCAAACCAATACCGTCAAAGTGATAATGAGATAAAAAATGTTGGCCAGATTAAGGGTGTATTTTTGCATTTTTTTAATACCTGGTTATCTTTCAAAGCCATTTCTTCGATCCATAGAATCAACTGCTTACGCTCTTCCAAATTCGCCGATACATTTTTCAACTTCCCTGTTTGCCCTTTCATCGGTAAAACCGAGACCTATGGCATACTTGTAGATCAATTTTCGCTCTTCAGCGTCCACTTCATGGTCGGCGTTGATCATGCCACAAAAATCACGGAACCTTTCGATCCGCTCTTCCAAGCTGTAGGGAGGAATCAACGGATATTTGTCAGGATCCTTAAGTATTGTCTTGACCTCATCTTCAGTAACATCGAGCCTAAAGGCCAATCGCCTTAAAACAGTTTTTTCTTCTTCGTTCATGTAACCGTCCACGTTCGCCAACTTTACGATAGCGGCAAAGTGTGCGATATTGCTTTGGTGTTCGGTAGATTCATATCGTTCCGCAATGGACATAATAGGGTTTTTGGTTTTTGAATATTGGCAAGATACCCCAATTCAGCGGTTCGAGCAATGACCACGATCAGTAGCGCACTAAAAGGCTTTACTTCAAAGAAAGCAATACGGCACCGGTCAGGGAGTCATTTTTCCTGCAATTGTGATACGTTATACTCAATGGATTTCAAATTGAATTTCCCATATACAAACTCCCCATCCGGATAATGCCAAACGGCCTCCCCGTATGTCGGAAGATTGTAGCCGTTTATATTTTGATAGTTGCCGGTGGGGGTCGAAAACGGATAGGTTTTCATTTCATCTACTGATATGCGGTCATCGGAAACAAAATTGACCAACTGTCCCTTTTCATTAAAATATAGCATGGCCGAAATGGTCGTCCCGTTTACGGTAAACATGGTCTTGACAGTTTGTTTATCCATAGTTTCCCATTGTATGCGGTCGTCAATGAGCGCTACAGGGGCGAATAGGCACAGGTCATTGAAAAAGGTGACCGTTTCGGTGGGGAACATTGCCGGGCCATCGACTTTGGCAACAGGGAACAACGACAGCAACTTTATCATCATACCGGCACCATCTTTTGTGTAGCGATGGTATCCCGTTGTGGGTAGCCCCAACACTTTGGCCTTCATAAAGAAAAGACGGGTGGGGTCGTCAAAAAAATTGTATTGTTCGGAAGTGAATTTGAACCAGGCCTTGCCCCTATCGCGCATTTCGCCCTCAAAAACTATTTTGACATTTTGCAGTTTTGGCTTGCCTACCACCCCTACATAGTTCAAGTAATTTCGGACTGGTTCGGGAATTGTTGCAAGGTCACTCTCGGTAATGACTTCATCGGTAGCGACCATCTTTTGCATCGCAGCGGCCACATCCTTTTTATAGCTATTTTCAAAAGTTTGCGTTCCATAACCCATGATTGCCATTATCAGGACAATAACATTGGCAATGGTACCGAATTTGGCATCAGTCCAGACCATAAAAATCAAAATCTGTGATAAAACCACCGCAATAATGGCAAGTATCGGCCAAGCGTCTTTTTTCATCATATACAGGATACCCGATACGATAAAAAGCAGACCGGTAAGCAGCCAAAGTAAGCCCATGGGCTTTGGAATATCCTTAGTAAATTGTGCCAAATTCCCAAAATGGAAGGCTTTGGCAAAGCCCATAAAATGGATAAGGCCGTGGAACAATAAAATTAGCAGCAATACAATTCTCATGGTTTTGATTTTTTTTCTTTAAAAAGCCTCCCCAAAGGTCACATAAAGCCCAGAGGTGTCTTTTCCAAATCCGTAATCTATTCTTATGTAGGTCGGGTCTTTTTTGTTTACGTTGTAACGCAGCCCCGCACCTACTGTCCATTTGGTGTTGTCGAGGGTCAAACCGCCCAATTTGGGCATCACGTTGCCCAAGGCACCGAAGGCCGCAGCACCGAAACGGCCCGCTATGATCCGCCGATATTCCATCTGTGCCTGAACGCTGTGCTTATCACGAAAACGACCTTCGAAATACCCACGATTGATGATTTCCCCACCGATGAATCCCAACTCCTCGATAGGCACATCACCAGTAGTCAGCACGATTAGCGATTGAAAGGCCAAAACCTCCTTACCAGAAGGTCTGAGGCCAACATATTTTCGGGCATCGACCTTATAGCTTTGAAAACCGAATTCACTTCCTAAAAAAGTCGGGTAGAAAAGGGCCGAAAGTTCCACGTAATGGTTTTTGGTGGGGGTCAAAACATTGTCCCGTTTGTCCCAATTAAATAGAAGGCCCAACCCCACATTGGTGCTTCCTTCTGAACCGATTGCCTCTGGAGGTGGAATCGGTTCATCATCCTGATTTTCAAAATTTACATCGTACATATAACCGAAATGCAATTGAGGGCCTATGTAGGTATCTTCGCCGAAGTTGCGAAGAAGGCTTTGTTTTACTTTTATATTCTGAAAGTTGACCTTCAGTTCATCCGTCTCCAAAGTGTTCGGCCCAATGCCCCAATAGTTTTTTGGGAATTTTTTGTAGACCAGTTCTCCTTTATAGATCCAACGT
Organism: Flagellimonas lutaonensis; assembly: GCF_000963865.1. NCBI lineage: Bacteria > Pseudomonadati > Bacteroidota > Flavobacteriia > Flavobacteriales > Flavobacteriaceae > Flagellimonas > Flagellimonas lutaonensis. The sequence goes on along the minus strand of NZ_CP011071.1, from coordinate 635,877 downwards.
TCTTCCGGAAATAGAATAGTATACAAGCTGGAAACAACCATTTGTTGGTTCCAAGTATAGGTTGCGTTCAATTGAATATTAGAGGGGCGGGTTTCCTCTCCCGCACCCATTGGTTTAAACTGTTTGAGCACAAAACCGCCGAACATCAAACGGGTATCTGGCGAATAGGCCACGAATGGCAACGGAGTGTATTTTGTTTTATAAGATGACGATGTAGTATCCGCTTTTGGTTTGGGAATCGAATCTTGGGCCTTCATATAAAAACAAAGGAACAGCCCCCAAACTATCGGGAAGCTTTTTATAAGGATGTCCATTTTTATTTTCACATCGAAATACTTTTACTTTTCTTAAGTTCAGGTTTCGTTCTAGTTTTAGGAAACAAAGCCGAGAATACCAAAACCAATGCCATCAAGAAAATAGAAATTCCCAACCATGGGGAAGCTATCGGAAACACCGAGTTCAGAAAGAAATAGTCTTGGTTCAGGCTCCAGATCAATGTCAAAAGCAAAACAAGGGACAACCCCATTTGCACCAATCGAACACCACGGCTATTTGAGGAAAAGGACTCAAAATTGCGCTGACCATAAGTGATTTCCCTTCCTAATCGATATCCTTTCCAAAGCGCTATGAGGAAAAGAAATCCGATGAAAACCCATAACAATTTTGTACCCAAAACAATGACTCCCATACCAACCGATGGAAAGTTGTTCCATTCCGCCCAATCGTTTAAGATATGGGCAAAAAAGGGCCAACTACGCTGGCTATTGGTCAAAATAACGATACCATCGCCCGTTTCGGGAACGGAATGAAAATGCGTCATCCAACCCGAGCCCTGACCCCCATGAGCAACCGCCTTTTTTCTGTTGGGCAACAGTTCTATAAAATGTCCCAATCCGTAGGCATCGAAAACAAGTCCATAATAACCGGAAAGCTCCACTTCAGGAGTATAGAGTTTCTGAATATTTTGTGTGTTGAGTACCTCAAGTCCCGTAATCGAAAAATCGGTCATACTAGCGCAAACGAAAGTGGCAATGTCGCCTACGGTAGAAAAAAGTCCGCCCGCCGCTTTATCGGGATACACGTACACGGGAATCGGGTCACCCTTTACATCATATCCAAAAGGGACCGGGGGTTCCAATGTTTCGCTCCAATTAAAACTGGAACGGTGCATACCAAGCGGGGTCAAGACCTCTTCTTGCATATAGTCGGCAAAATTGCGCCCTGTAACCTCTTCAATCAGCAATTCCAACAAATTAAAACCCGTATTGGAATACGAAAACATCTTGCCCGGTTCCTTTTGCAGAATGGCATCTTTGGACAAAATCTCTTTTAAAGTGGGCTTAGCCTCAAAAGGATTGTATCGCACACCAATCGTACCCAAAGGCATACCCGAAGTTTGGCTCAGCAGTTGCTTTACAGTTATGTTTTCGGTTGGAAAACTGGATTCTGGGAAATCCCAGCTTTTGAAATAGTGGCCTACAGGTCTATCCAGTTCAATTTTTCCCTGTTCAACCAACTTCATCACACCCCAAGCGGTAACCGATTTTGAGATGGACTCCACACGGCAATAGGTATCCGTGGTCATTTTTCGACCATTTTTAAGGTCCGCATACCCGTATGCTTTTGTCCAGACCGTTTCTCCCTTTTGAACAAGGGCAATTTTTGCCCCCGGGATATCGTATATATCCATCAAATTGGGAATACGTTTATCCAAATAGTTAATAAACTCTTTTAGCGGTCCTTTTTTCTTTACCCCTTTGGACGAAGAGCTGCAAGAAATAATTGTGATAAATACAAAAAATAGTATCGGTATGGTCAAGATACCGAGCCTTGGTCTGACCAGAAAATTGAACGATTTTTCATTTTCGCTACACATATCAACTAAAAATTTCTTTCGGTAGTTTCCTTAAAATGGACCATAAAACGCCGATTCCAAGAAGACCCAATACTAAAAATCCAGAAATAGGGCCTATCACTTCGCCCGTTGAATATGAAATACCATTAACAAATTGGATGTAGGTGCTCAAAGCGATTATGGGCAACAGAAAAACAATGATGCCGATCAACGAAAATGCCATTTGATACCCCAGTGGATTACGCTTCAGAATAAGCCAACCCGCCAAAAAGGTAGAAGGGGTAATGATGGCCAAATCCAAAGCATCCGTAACCATGGTCGTATAGTGGTCCAACAAGTCTGGCGGAGCACCCTGCATTGCCGATGAAACAAGCGGTACCGACCAAACGACAAGGGTAACCACACCACATAGAAATAAATAATAGGCCGGAAAAGTTCGGGGAAGGGCTTTTAGGATTTCGGCTGGTAAGATTTCCAAACCTGTATTGACAAACAGCACAATTAAAAAAAATAAACTGGCCGAAAAAAGGAGCACATAGACCATAAAAAGTCCGTTATACGCGGCTCCTAAGCTCATAGAAGCATATACATAAAGAAAAAATGAAATGACTCCCAACAACAACAGACCAGCTTTTAAAGATCCTTTCTTGTAATAGAATAATGCAATCGATAAAAGAGGAATCCCCAAAAATAGGGTTACAAAATCCTGTCCCTTAAAGCCGCTTGCGGCGAAAACAGAATCAAATTTATAAAGGCCTTCGCCAAAAATCAGTACTTCCTCGCCCCGAAGTGTCATAAAGCCGTAAAACTCCCCTTTATCCATAATTAAAAGCGGACCGATTGTAGCAATCAACGAGAGTACCACAATCAGTATTCCCAGCCAAATAATTGTTTTTTTCGGGTTCATATCTAATTATCTGTCCGTTCCGGTTTGTTTTCTGACCTATGCAATCGGAGACCAACAACGATCAACAAGATGGAAACCAAGTAATATGTAATATGGGTCTGTGGGAAAAAGAAATCTATATTGATGATTAGTTCCGTGGTCAACCAGACCAATAGAATTGTACCTTGAAATACAATTAAATAAGGATGGTACCTGACTTTTTTAATCGTTAGTACTGCTATTAAAAGACTAAGTGCCCCATTACCAAAAAACAAAAGTATGCCAGGTATTAAATAGTCATCGAAGGGTGTATTCTCCAAGAGTTCCATAGGCATTTTAAGGGATTCTCCACTAGGGTCGTTCATGAGTTCATAGCCTCCCCAAAGTCCAGTTATTCCTAAAAAGAATAACAATACCAATGCTACCGTTCGTAGAATTTTATCCATGGACTTAAAATTTATATTCGCATTGTTGTCATTTTTGTATGCCTGCCATTAAGTATCAGCCGAAACCGATCAACCAAATCACTATGGGATAAGCTACCCAATGCACCCTTACCACCCCAACTTAGCCCAAATACCTTTACACAGGCTGCGTTAAGTGTTTCAAGTTTTTCTTGGATAAAAGTTCTGTATCGGTATAAGACTTCTCCATTAGCGATAAGACATCCTTTTTATAGGTGTTTTCAAATCCGTCGGATGCTAAACCGATAATGCCTACCGGTATTATGACATTGGCAATGGTGCCAATGGTATCCTTACAACTCATAAAAATCAAGATTTGCGATACCACTACCGCAATAAAGGCAAGTATCGACCAAGTATCCTCTTTCATCAAATTAAGAAGGGCGGATAAAATAAAAAGCAAGCAAGCCAGTCAACAACCAAAGCAATCCCATAGGTTTTGAGATTTCTTTGGTAAACTGTCCCATATTCGCAAAATCAAAAGCTTTCACAAAGCACATAAAATGGATAAGGCCGTGGATAACCAGTATAATGACAACTACGATTTTCATGTTTTTTGCGCCTTTATCGTTTCCATATCCTCCACAAGCAACCAATCATCCATTTTAGGGTATTTTGAGCGGTCAAAGGCAAAGGGTTCCAATACTTCAAAATTTGTGATGGTAAACAACTCGATATACCGTTTGCCCGAGAACCGTTTCAAAAGCCCTGTATCGAGCATCAATTTATCCTGATGTTTTTCGATGAGTTCGGCCGATTCCTCTTTTGTCAGCTTTCCAGAATTAAAGACCTCCTTGACCTCTGCTGCACCTTTTATCAGTCCGTCGCCCTTGTTTTCAATAAAGTAAAGAATATCGCCCACGGAAACTTCTCCGTAGGGCGTTCGTCTTCCCATTGCACCGCGAATAATCATGGTTTTTTCGCCTGATTTCAGATTTTCGAGTTCGTTGGCTTTGTGATCTAGATATACAATATGGTTCATCTTATCGTATTTTAAAATATTTTAGCGATTCCGACGCCAAAACTGATATAGTTCAAATCCACATCGGTCGTGGTATTCCCGATTTCAATATCCCTTGAAAGGGCACGATAGCCAATTTGTGGGCGTAGGTTCCAGTTGCTGCCCAAATCCACTTGAAGGCCTGCACCTATTTCCCAGCCGAGACCATGATCGGAATCTGCAGTGATGTCTCCCGCATCGTTCTCTACTTCGATATGATTGTAGATTCCCCCAGCTCTTATCAGATAGGACAAGGAAGAATTGTTTATCGGATGGATGAACTGGAGCCCGAAGGTATAACCGGTCATTTCAAAATCGGTATTTCCCGTTCCGGGGAAAGAGGGCGTATCGGATGCGAATTTGTTCCAGCCCCAACCGACGTAAGCCCCCAAATGGGGCATGAAACGATACCCGACGGCAGCCTCGAAGCCAAAGCCCGTTTTTAGGTCGGCATTGCCGATATCTTGTGTGGCAAAATTTATGTTGGGCCGCAGTTCTGCCGACCATTTGTCTTGGGCCATTGATGCTTTACCAATAATTAATCCCAAGCCTATTAAAACAAGTGTTCTAAACTTTTTCATGACATAATGATATAAGGATTAAAGCTGCGAAATTAGCTGGCAGGCCTTCCTATCACAATGATTCAAGTCAGTTGCCACTTCGATTTTCGCAGATAGTTTTAAATCTTTAATTTATGCAGAACAGATTTTTGAGATAGTCTCTTTCGTTTCAATCTTAAAATGGCGCAAAACCCGAAACGCCCTTAGCGTATTCCAACGACTGGGCCTGCCCGCTTTTTCCATATCAAAATGTGTTTGGCCGGGATGCTTGGCTTGTACGTTCCAAGTGCCGTCTTTATTTCTTTTATTTAATAGTTCATCGATGGCGGGCTGCATACGTTCGTCCCATTCAGAACCGGCATATTGAAAATAGTCGAGCGCGCTTAAAATATCATACCGCCACCTTCGGGGGTACGAAAGCTTGAGGAATCTTTTGTCAATGATATTTCCCGTTCTATCGGAAAGAAACAATCGGTGCATCAGCACGAATTCTTTAGAGGCATCGATGACATCTTTTACTTCCCCTGCGCGATAAGAATATCCATTTTTTACATATTCGGTCAAACCCTCTAAGACGGAGAGCGTACTGTGCAAAGAACTATGTACTGCCCCCGAGCGGTTCGACCGGCAATTGAAGCCCCCATCGGGCATATGTTCTCGCAACAGCGCATCGACAATCGATTTTAGGTCATCTTCGTTTGCCCTGAAATAAGCCGCATAGTTCAGCACCATGCCATTAACGCATACATCACTCTTCTTCGCCTTTAAGAGGAGAATACCGCCATCTTGCGTTTTGCAGGTCTGAAGTATCATGGTAATGGATGTTTTGATCAAAGAATTATTCGGCGCAATGCAAAGGTTTCGGAGATCCAAAAGTGTGTAGTGGGTCGATGTCCATTTGGGATAATAAAACTCCCTGCCCCAATGCCCGTTCGGGTTTCGTTTCGATAGGTATTTGGCGCCCCAACCTTCTTTCACAATCTTATTTTGTAAATCGTTGCGTTCCGTGAGCAACAAGTCATGATGGATTTGGTACTGAATGGAGACATCGCCTTTGAGCAACCATTGTATGATTTCGTTGTTTTTCATGACATTTCTTTACTGCGAAAATGATTTCAGATAATCTTCCATCAAATCGAGATATTTTTGAACCTCTAAAAGTGTCTTTTTTTGGTCGGCATTGTTATATGCACTCTTAGCCCTTAAACTATTGACCTTGGCACGCACATTGGCCCGATAGCATTTATAGTACGTAAAAAGTTGCCGTTCCTCATCGTTCCGCATTGCCGGAAAGTGAAGATTATAATGCCCGATACACAATTCTGAGAGTTCGTTTTTGTCATGTGCATCGAGATCCATACAGAGAAAGGCCACTTCGTTCAACACATCTATTTGCCGATAGTCATCATTGAACTCCAAACAATCGAATGGTTGGGGCCCCGGCAACAGAAAAATGTTGCGCGAGTGCAGGTCACCGTGGCAATCCCTAAAAAATCCTGAGCGCAATCTGTCTTTCAACAACTTTTCATGTTTGTCAAAAAAACCATCAGACACGATTACCGCACGGTCGATAGTCTTGGCACTGTCAAAACCTAGCTGTTCTGAAATAAACTGCTTTTCTGCCACAAGATCATTGAATTTTTCCTTTATATCTAGCACATCCTTTTCGCGGATCACAGCAGCCTTTTTGTGGAAATTCTCTATCCATTCGGCGAGGTTTTTTATGTGTTCTTCGCTTACCCTGCCTTGCTTCAGCAGTTTGTCCATTCGCATTTTGGGGTCAAGCTTTCGCATCTTCAGTGTGTAATCGATGGGCGCCCCAAAATCGCCCCCAATCTTAAAATGGCCGTTCACTTGGTAAACCGGCAGTACCCCGAGGTAGATGTCTTTGGCGAATCGTTGGTTCAGTTGAAGCTCCCTTTCGCAAAAATGTTTCCGCCGTTCAACCGTTGAAAAATCCAAAAAGGAATATTTAATCGGTTTTTTGACCTTATAGACGAAATCATCGCACAGAATGACCCATGAAATGTGGGTCTCGACCAATTCGCAATGATCGGTGGCTTCCGGAAACTCCCTTTCGGAAATCAATTTATCTATCTGCCCTTGGGTCATCTTTTAGGTATTCCATTGCCTTTTGCAGCATATCATCGATATTATCATTGGTGGATTGCACCGTCAGATGGGGCCTGGTGAGTGGTTCCCATTGTTTTTCAATCGTTTCGTACACCCCAAAATCGGCCTCGCTATAAGGTCTGTTTCGTTTTAGCCGCTCTCTGATGATTTTTTCATCGGCCCGTACCTCGATGAAGAAAACTTTCTCACTCACCTTTTGCAAAAACAAATCCCTTGTTTCCTTTTTATGGAAAGTGGCATCCAATACCACATTTTTTTTCTGGGCGATGGCCTCTTCCATTTTCTCTAGCATGGCCTCATATACTATTGCCTTTTCCGCTTCGGAATATGTGCGTTGGGGCAGCAGTTCTTTCCGTAACCGATCACTGTTGATGTATTCGGCAGGTATCGTTTTGGCGAGCCTTTCGGCAAAATAGCTCTTTCCCGAGCCGGGGAGGCCTAAAACGATAATAATCAAATTTTGGTTTTTATTCACTTTCGACAGCGTTGCCAATTCTTCGTTCATCTTTCAGTGCCCAGTAGATGCCTTTTACGTCCTTTACCCATCGATCATACATAAAAATAAGGGTAATTTCCTCTAAGGTTTCCAATACCCCTACAACAATCATAGCATAAAAGAGCCAATAAATCGGACCGAAAAACAAGGTCCACAGAATAAAACCTGCCTGCATTACGGCAGAGATTTTTGCCAGATACGTATGAAAGGCCGTGGCCTTGCCATATTTGAAAAATGCGATGAGCATTTGTATGATATAGGGCACAAAGGCAATGGCAATGAGCAGCAGGTTTTCTTTGATGAAATCGTTTTCAAAGACCCAAAGCCCGATGAGGCCCATGATAAAGGTCAGTTGGTCACCCATTGAATCCAATTGGGATCCCCTCGCACTGCTGACCTTGAGTTTTCGGGCCAAAAAGCCATCGATGGCATCGGTACTATAGCTGATGAGCAAAAACCAAGAGAAGAGCTGTCGCTCCCCTAACCAGACCAAAACCAGTAGCAGCGGCACCGCAACGATGCGGTAAAACGAGAACCAATCGGCAATATTGAAGTTTTTGAAAGTAAGCATATATGTTTTCACTGGTCAAGCAGGCCATCCAACTTTTTGATGATCTGCCCTGAGTAAACGGGAACATCGGCCATGACGGATTCCCCTGCCAGACCATCAACCCCCTCGACCGTATTGCCCCCCTCACCGGAGGTTGAAAAGACAACGAACTTATCGGCATCATCTTTGTTTTCGGTGATGAACTCCTCCACAGCTTCGGGTGGTTTGTCATATTCCCAAGTGTGCAAGATCAAAATTGCACTATAATCTGATGGGGCTATTTGTGGCAGACCTGAAACATCGATGACCTTGATGAAAAGCGAATCGTTTTCGTAATGGTCAACGATACGTTGTACCACCGCATTTTTGAATTCACTGCCCTGTGTGGCGATGAGCAGTTTGTCTTCAAAACTTTCGGCATATATCGTGTAAGGTTCTACGGGATCCATCGAATATTCGTACTTGTACCAAACGGCCAATATGAAGAACAGGGCCACGATACCGATCAATATCCAGACGACTATTTTGTACCATTTTCTTTTCATGATCATTATTTTTTGGATCAAATCTTTATGATATCCGTTGGTGTATCGACCAAAATGCTTTTGTTTCCCCTGAGTGCTATGGGCTGTTTCATGATATCCGGGTTCTTTTGTATCATTTTTATCCAATCTTCCGTAGAGAAATCATGGTGCTTAAAACGCTTGGTATAGGCAGGGTGTTCTTGATTCACCAAATCGCACACCCTTAGGCCCAGCCGAGATGCCAACTCGGCTATCTGTGTGCCCGTCAAGGGGGTCTTGATGATGTCTATCAACAATATGGGCAAGCCCTTGGCCTTGGCGTAGGCCAAGGCCTGTTTTGCCCTTACCGATTTGGAATGGTAAAACAGGGTGATCTGCCTTTCTGAAGTAGCAATTTCGCCCATCAACCCCTATTGTTATGTGTTTCCAAATGATGTTTCAATAATTCCCGTAAGCTTTGGAGGTATTTTTCCAAAGTGCTTTTGTCCACTTTGGGATGCCGGGCCACGGGCAGGGTCATGGGGTCTTCTTCCAAGAATTGATAAAGTTCCGGATACTGCGTCTCTATAGTATTGGTGAGGTCGCTGATTTCGTTGAGCAATTCTTTTAGGTCATTCATTTTGTGAACCTTTAGATTCCATCCCTGTTACGGCTCAAGAGCTTGGGTGCTTACAATTATCATCTTTTAGGGAAACCCAAGGTAAAGCTACTGGTATGGCCCATTTGTTGAAATGATTTTCATCAGTTCAAATCCTTGGCATGAATGATTCACATCATTGTGCAACCCTTTGTTTGTTGCTTATCTTGAACACTGAACCAAAAAAGAAAACAATCATAGGGCATGAACTTCGGTCGGGAAGAAAAGTTTTAAAAGATGTTTAAAGATAGAACTGATGCGGCACTGCAACTCGCAGAAAAATTATCACCTTACAAAAGTCATAAGGGAAATATCGTGGTCTTGGCCATACCCAGAGGCGGACTTCCATTGGGGGCGATTGTGGCAAAAGCTCTTGACGCTCCTTTGGATGTGGCCCTTTCGAAAAAATTGGGCCATCCCTACAATAGGGAATATGCCATTGGGGCAGTAAGTCTCGAAAATGTGGTCTTGAACGAGGCAGTAGGGGTGACCAAAAGTTATATCGTTGAAGAATCGGAGCGCGTCAGAAAAAAACTCCGCAAAAGGCACGACCAATATTACAAGAACAGATTCCCACGAGATTTGAAGGGCAAAACCGTCATCATCGTCGATGATGGCATCGCCACGGGCAATACCATCAAGGTAACGGCGCAGTTGGTACATGGCCAAAAACCGAAAAAGACCGTGGTAGCCATTCCGGTGGCGCCCCCATCGGCGGTCAAAAATTTGGAGGATTCAGAATACATCGATGAAGTGGTCTGTTTAAATACACCTCGTAATTTTCATGCAGTAGGGCAGTATTATGAGGAATTCGGCCAAGTCTCAGATACCGAGGCCATGCAATTGTTGGAAGAGGCCAATAGAATCATCAACCCTTGATGACCGCCATAGGTTTCAATTTTGCGACCTTTTTGGCAATGCCGGAAGTTTCTACGGTATCGACCACCAAATCAACATCTTTGTAGGCTATGGGCGCCTCTTCGGCAATGCCCCTGTATGACCCCTCTACCAATATGCCCTTTTCCCTGAGTTCTTGTTTCAGCACTGGGGCATTTACCTGCTTTTTGGCTGCTGTTCTCGACAAGCGTCTGCCAGCACCGTGGCAGCACGACCCAAAGGTCATTTCTTCACTTTTTGGGGCACCCGCCAGCACGTACGAACACGTGCCCATGCTACCCGGAATGATAACAGGCTGCCCTGCCTTGGCATAAGCTTCCGGCAGTTCATCAGATCCGGGGCCAAAGGCCCTTGTGGCCCCTTTTCTGTGTACGATGACCTTTCGGGGCCCATCTTCTGTGGTATGGGTCTCTACTTTTGCAATGTTGTGTGCAACATCATACAAAAGTCTTAGCTGCCCTCCATCTTTTCCAAAGACAGTCTGCCAAGCATTTGCCACCCCACCTGAAATGACCTGTCGGTTGCACCAGGCAAAATTGGCGGCAGCGCACATGGCCTTGAAATAGTCTTGCCCTTCTTCTGAATTGAAAGGTACACAGGTAAGCTCCCTATCGGGTAGCTGTATGCCATATTTGGGCATGGCGGCCATCATTGACCGTATGTGATCGGTGGCCACTTGGTGCCCCAGTCCGCGAGATCCGGTGTGGATTAAAACCACCACCTGACCTTTTTGCAGCCCATAGGTTTGTGCGATAATATCGTCGTAGATTTCCTCGACATAATCCACTTCCACAAAATGGTTCCCGGAGCCAATGGTGCCCAACTGGTCAGCCCCTCTGTTCTTGGCCATCGCCGAAACATAACCGGGATCGGCAAAGGGCAATCTGCCATTGTTTTCTATAAACTGTAGATCTTCTTTTGAACCATATCCACGTTCAATCGCCCATTCAGCACCCTTTGTGAGCACCTCGTCCATTTCATCGGCATAAACCTTGATAGGTCCGCCCTTGCCCATACCCGATGGAATTTGGGCGTTGAGCTCTTTCGTAAGGTCTTCCAAACGGTTTTCCACTTCTTCGCGTTGCAGTTTTGATACGTGTAGCCTTACCCCACAATTGATGTCGTAACCGATACCCCCGGGCGAAATGGCTCCTTCGGGGTGGGCGGTGGCCGCAACGCCCCCGATCGGAAAGCCATAGCCTTCGTGTACGTCGGGCATGACAAGCGAGGCCTTTTTGATGCCCGGCAGGCATGCGACGTTCACCAATTGGCTGAGTGATCGGTCATCCAAGATATCGTCCAATAGGGTTTCGTTCGCCAAGATTCTGGCGGGTACGCGCATATCTTCCCTAAAGGATTTTGGAATTTCCCACAGATACTCCTCAATTTTTTGGATATCGTCCTTTTTTACTTTCTTCATCTAAATGTCAAAAATGATATGGCTTTCCCAGATGTTGTCGTCGTTCTTTTTTACATAGGCTTCGTGGTAGGTTACCCCCTTGATTTCTTCATCGAAACCATCGATCCATTTACCATATAGCTGTGCCTCGATTCTGTTGTTTGACAGTTCTGAAAAATAGATATTGCAGAAAAGCGCTTTCTGGACATAGGAAAGTGAAAGCACCTCAGACAAAAAATCGACCAAAAGGTTTGTGGGATCGGCTGATGAGATATCAAGTCTCATCAAGCAGTCGAAATGGTCTGCGGCATCACCACAGCCCTCTTTTAAGATGTTGTTCATCGCCCTTAGGTTGTTCTCAAAAAGTTCTTTGTAGGTAAGGGCATATACCTTTGTCTCTACATCGGCAGTATGTGGCAATGCCTTGACATAAACTTTTTGGGGGTTTCCATAATACAAACCCCGCCTTTTGCGGTTTCTTGCCCGGGCAGTTGTTTTTTTCCCGTTTTCCCTTGACTCTTGAACAACATTCATTTTTTCTGTGCTTTTACCACAACAAAAGAACCCTCTCCTGTTCCCTCTTTTGGTGATTGAATGTTTTTAATTTCCTCTAAATTGTCGAACAGCGTCTGGTTATATTTGAAATTTTTGAACCCCGCTTTTTTGAGCAATTGCTCCATTTCTTCCACCGAATAAAAAACGGCCTTTTCATAAAAGTTACTCTTATGCCGCCTGGCCATATACGACTGTGCGATTAGTCGTTCCTTATCCAAAAAACCAATAATAATCGCCCCATCGGGCTTTAATACCCGACGGGCCTCTGACAGGGCTTTTTTCAGGTTTTTGAGATGGCAAACCGTGACAAAGAGCACAAAATCGAATTGCATGGCAGCATAGGGCAACCGTTCGGCGGTGCCCTTCATGATCTCAATGCCCCTTTTCATGGCCCTTTTTGCCATTTCGGCCGAGGGTTCAATGCCCTCTTTGATGCCCAAGGGCTCTGAAAACCTTCCCGTGCCCAGGCCCACCTCTATGCCCCTGATATTTTGGGGCAGCTCTAAAAACTGCTCTTGCAGGGCCAAAATTTCTGATTGATAGGCCTCGGGGTGGTCTTCGTACCACTGTTCATATTGTGCTACGTGCTCGTCAAATGTTTTGATGGATGCCATGACATTCATGATTTACCTAAATATCAATGGAAAGTGACAAATGCACAATGATGTAAATCAATTACATCTTTTTTAACATTGCACGACCTCTTTGCTCGGATAAAAAAAAGTATGGCCCGAAATCGGAAGACCTCTTCGAACCATACCATCCAAACCAAACTAAAGGATTATTCTTCCACAATGCCAAAGGTGACCTTGGCGTTTACACGATACTCTGAAATCTTATTGTTGTTCACCGTTACCTGCATGTCTTTGATGTACACAGACTTGATGTTCTTTACCGTTTTTGACGCTTCGTCAACAATGTTTTGTACAGCATCCTCAAAACTCTCAGTGGAATTTCCTAAAATCTCTATTACTTTTAATACTGACATAGTTTCTAATTTTAATAATTGTTGTTAAATCGATTTTCGTTGATCAAAGAAAGTTTCCTTTCTCGTCCACTTTTACCCTGAGTACCTTATCGCCGTTTTCAAGTTTGAGCTTGTACTTTTTAGAAACACCTTTTTTATCATGGTAGTGTACAAGGTAAATATCCTTGGTGATGGTCCACTCAGGAAACCTGTCCAAAACAGCTTCTTTCACGGCAGTGGGCAGGTTGATGTCTTTGAACCTTTCTGCGGTGCGAAGAATCTTGCCATCTTTGTCATAAGCGGCAAGTATTTTGCCTTCAGGTATGTAGAAATTAATCCTGTAGAGATCATAGTCATCTTGATAGAATTCAGAATCTTGCACATTGAATGAAGCCACTTTTCTTCGCAGCATTTCAACAGGAATGGAAGCTTCTTCTCCAGTATCTATACTGTTCAGGTACTTGTAATTGGTGGCATATACCGTGACTTCAGATAACTGTTCTGTCTTGACGATTTGGGCAAAGCTCGGGATGGTCAGCCCCAAAATAAACAGACCACATAGTAATTTTTTCATAACGTTTTATTTAAGTTAACGGTTAGATGAACCGAGCCGATCCATCCAATCAATAAAACCAAATGTATTCTGATTGCAACAGGTTCACAATGATCTGGATCAGTGAACAAATTATGGGCACTTGCCCGTGCAGCATAATAGGGCGTAAATGACATAAGCGTATTACCATTCCGGTTTTTGCATTCAACACTGGCAATGTCAATAAACTCAGATTTCATGACCATGGTCATGGCACAATGAAATGATTGACACTATTTTGATTGCCAAAACACAGGCTTTTTTCGATTACGCATTCAGACACCTTAAGATATGAACGAACAGTTCGAGGTAATCAAATCTACTGGCGAAAAGGCACCGTTTTCGCTAAACAAGCTCAAGGCTTCCTTAAAAAAATCGGGGGCCAACGATCAAGTAGTTGAACACATTGTACAGATCATAAAAAATGAACTGTACCCAGAAATCACCACGGAGGAAATCCACAATAGGGCTTTTGCACTGCTAAAGCGTGAACGTTCTGTATTTGCCTCAAAATACAAACTGAAGAAAGCCATTTACGAGCTGGGTCCGACAGGGTTTCCGTTTGAAAGGTTTGTTGGGCAATTATTGAAATATTCGGGCTATACCGTAGAAGTCGGCCAAACAGTACAAGGGTTCTGCGTAAAACACGAAATAGATGTGCTGGCCGAAAACAGTGATCGGTTTATACTGGTAGAGTGCAAGTTTCACGGTGACAAGACCAAAAAGTGCAATGTGAAAGACCCACTTTACCTACACAGTCGCTACAATGATGTACAGAAAAGATGGAACGGCACGCATGGCAAAAAACCTTTAAAAGAGGTTTGGTTGGTTACCAATACCCGTTTCACCGCCGATGCATTGCAGTACGGTAAATGTGCAGGGTTGTTTCTTTTGGGATGGAACCACCCCAAGAACGATGCCCTCAAAGACCGTATAGACCGGCTTGGCCTATACCCCATCACGGTATCTACCCTGCTCACTAAGCGAGAAAAGGAATTTCTGCTGAGCAGAGATGTGGTACTCTGCCGCCAACTGTTGGGCGACCGTTTTTTTCTTGACCATTTGGGCATATCAGACACCCGAAAGAAAAGGATTCTTGATGAGATGAACATGCTGTGCACCCATAACGATCTTGAAAATGCCAATGATTAAAGTACATTTTCTCGGGGCCGCGGGTACGGTGACGGGTTCAAAATTCTATTTGGAAACGCCCGAAAAAAACCTGATGGTTGACTGTGGCATGTTTCAGGGCCTCAAAGAACTGCGGTTGAAAAATTGGGAACCCTTGCCCATAAATCCCACAAGGCTAGATGCCGTATTGTTGACCCATGGCCATTTAGACCATACCGGCTACCTGCCCAAACTCGTCAAAGAGGGCTTTCGGGGTACTGTTCATGGTACCGCGCCGACTCTGGACATTACAGAGATTGTACTTCTTGACAGTGCCAAAATTCATGAAGAAGAGGCCCAATTGGCCAACACCGAGGGGTATTCAAAACATGATCCGGCCCTCCCTCTCTATACATTGAAAGAAGCTGAATTTACCCTGAATTTATTCAAGCCCCAAAAACGTGATGTCTGGCATACGTTGTCAGAAAATATCAAATACCGCTTTCGCTACAACGGCCATATCATCGGCGCCACTTTCATTGAAATCAATATCTATGGAAAACGATTCGTATTTTCGGGCGATATCGGCAGACAGGAAGATTTGTTGCTAGAGCCACCTGAACGCCCCAAATGGGCAGACTATCTTTTTATGGAAAGCACCTATGGCGACAAACATCACCCTGAAGAAGACGTCGAGACAATACTGATCAAGTTGATCAGCAAGACCATTCAACAAAGGGGGCATCTTATCATTCTCTCATTTGCTGTCGAGCGGTTACAATCGCTTATGTATTTGCTGTGGCACTTGTACAAGAAGAATAGAATCCCGAACATCCCTATTTATGTTGACAGCCCTATGGGCAACAACGTGCTTTCCGTTTTTGAAAGACATCAACATTGGCACCGTTTGCCCATGAACGAATATAGGGCCATGTGCCGCCACATCAATATCGTTCAATCGTATCGGGAAACATGGCAAACCATAGACGACCCAAGACCAAAGATTATCATCGCAGGTAGTGGCATGGTCACCGGAGGCAGGGTACTCACTTATCTGCAGCAACTCATCGATCGGCCCTCGACCACTATATTATTGGTGGGTTATATGGCCGAGGGAACGCGCGGCAGAAAATTGCTCGAAGGGTCAAATGAAATCAAGATATATGGAAAACTCTATCCTGTAAAGGCCAGCATTTACCACTTGGAAAGCCTTTCTGCACATGCCGACCAACAAGAGTTGTTGCATTGGCTGGGCAAACTGCGCAACATTCCCGAAAGTGTATTCTTGGTGCACGGTGAACCCAGTGACCTTAACACATTCAGAGCAAAACTCAACAATACTTTCGGATGGCATGTACGAGTGCCCCAACTGAACGAAGCATTGACCCTAGTGGTATGATGTGCTCCTGAAAAAAAAATGATTTCATTTTTCTGCCACACCCTTTGTTGACAGACATTTTTTGATTGATTTCAAAAGCTCATCGAGGCCAAAAGGCTTTACCAAATAATCATCGGCACCAAAGGCAAGTCCTTTTTCAATATCGGTTTTTTCAGATTTGGCACTTGAGAAGATGAAAGGTATCTTTTTGAGCTTGGGGTGCTTGCCCAAGGTTTCAAGTAGGGTAAGCCCATCCATTTTGGGCATCAATAGGTCACAGATGATAAGGTCAGGGGGCGAATGCAGTATTTTTTCCATCCCTATTTTTCCATCGCTTGCCGTCATCACCGTATAGCCTTCGAGCTGTAAAAGTTCAGCGGTATTATTCAATATGCAGGTATCGTCTTCAATGATTAAAATACATGCATGGGACATAAGAAAATATCTTGTTGGTTATTAATTCGAGGTTATCATAAAGATAGGCATTTGAAAGAATAATCCTTAACGCTCTGATTAAGTTTTCTGAAATGACTTAGATCATAACACAAATTATGGTGGTATGATAGTTTTAGATAAACATTTGACATGATAAAGAATCTTGGGCAAAAAGACTGCATTGAACTGCTTCGAAACAAATACATAGGAAGACTGGCGTATATGGTGGGTAAAATCCCTTTTGTGGCCCCAATAACCTATTACTTCCTTGATATAGAAAATGATGGTGGCATCATTAGCTACTCTTTGGAAGGGCATAAAATCGATGCAATGAGAAAAAACAGGTACGTATCGTTACAGGTAGATGAAATCGAATCTATGGACCATTGGAAATCTGTTTTGGTGCATGGTGAATTTGAAGAACTGCATCAGATAGATGCCAAACACCTGCTGCACGAGTTTTCACAGGGCGTAAAAGACCTCATCAATCGCAATCCCAATAAAGACGTTCAGTTCATCCATGAATTTTCGAGCAAACTGGGTGCCGAAGGCTCCTCCCCGATTGTTTACCGCATCAACATACTCGAAATAACAGGAAAGCAAAGAGAGGGGTAGGCCAAAAATATCCAGGATTTTTTATGTCGCACTTCGATATTTTCATCCATTCGCCCTTGAACCTACGGTACAACTGATACGCATCATTGCGGGGCAGGCGCAACATTGGGAAATTTGCGGGCAAACCTTAAAAAGATGGCTGCTAACATCAAGTACTTCAACGAAATAAAAATGGCCGATGTGCCTACCGTAGGGGGGAAAAATGCCTCACTGGGCGAAATGTACAACCAATTGACCCAACAGGGGGTACGTGTGCCCGATGGTTTTGCGACCACGGCGGAAGCCTTTTGGAAGTTCTTGGATGAAAACTCCATACGAAGACCATTGCAGGATATCCTTTCAAAATTGGATACCGAAACCTATGCCAATCTGGGTGAAATAGGCCAAAAGGCACGTAATCTCATTTTGAGAGGAAGCTTTTCAAGCACCTTTTCAAAAGAAATCACCGAGGCCTATAAAAGACTTTGCGATAACACAGAATGTGCCGTAGCAGTTCGCAGCAGTGCCACCGCAGAAGATTTGCCCACTGCCAGTTTTGCCGGCCAGCACGATACCTTTTTGAACATTTCCGGCGAAAAGAAACTGCTTGAGGCCGTTAAAAAATGTTTTGCTTCCTTATATACCGATCGCGCCATCAAATATCGTGACGACAAGGGGTTTAAACACAATGAGGTCGCCCTTTCGGTAGGCGTACAACAAATGGTACGGGCCGATAAGGGCTGCTCGGGCGTAGGCTTTACCATCGAACCCGAATCGGGATTTGAAAATGTCATCTTGCTTTCGGGCGTATGGGGCTTGGGCGAGAATATCGTTCAAGGTGCTGTCAATCCCGATGAGTTTTATGTGTTCAAGCCCACATTGCAGATGGGGAAAAATCCCATCATCCAAAAGAAAATGGGCGACAAGAAATTGACCATGATCTATGGAAAATCAAAGGATGGTGCCGCTACGGCCAACATACACACGCCAAAACCCAAGCAACGGCAGTTTGTGCTCTCCGACCAAGAAATAATCACCTTGGCAAAATGGGCATCGCTCATCGAACAGCATTATGAAAAACCTATGGACATCGAATGGGCAAAAGACGGCCTCACGAACGAGCTGTTTATCATTCAGGCAAGACCTGAAACAGTACATCAGTCCGAAAACAAAAATCTGCACATTGAGTATAAATTGAAGGAAAAAGGCAATGTAATCACGAAAGGAAACGCCGTAGGTTCCAAAATAAAGGTCGGCATCCCTACCCTCTTAAAATCCCCCAAGGAAGCCAAAAATCTGACCCCCGGCCATATCATCGTTACCGATACGATCACACCCGATTGGGATCCCTTATTAAAACAGTCGGGCGGCATCATTACCAACAAGGGCGGACGGACCAGCCACGCCGCAATCGTGGCCCGTGAGCTGGGGGTGCCCGCCATTGTGGGCTGCGGAAACGCCACAACGAATATCAAGGATGGCGAACCCATAACCTTATCCTGCGCCCAGGGAAAAACGGGCTACGTCTACGAGGAGGAACTCACTTTCGATGAAAAGGAAATCGATTTTTCGAACATATCGATGCCCCGTACAGAAGCGAAAATGATTCTGGCCGATCCCGAAAACGCCTTCCAACTTTCATATTACCCCAACAATGGCGTGGGATTGCTGCGTATGGAGTTTATCATTACCCATTCCGTGAAAATACATCCCATGGCCTTGGTCAAGTTCGACGAACTGAAAAATGCAGGTGTCATTAGAAAAATCGAAAAGATGACACACGGCTACCAAAACAAAGCGGATTATTTTATCGATCATTTATCACAAGGAATCGCCACGATCGCGGCGGCATTTTACCCCAAGGAAGTCATCGTGCGGTTGAGCGATTTCAAGACCAACGAATATGCCAACCTTATCGGAGGTACGGGTTTTGAGCCCGATGAGGAAAATCCGATGTTGGGTTTCAGGGGTGCGGCCCGATATTACAGCGATCTGTACAAAGAAGGGTTCGCCCTAGAATGTGCCGCCATTAAAAAAGTACGGGAAACCATGGGGCTCGACAACCTAAAAGTAATGGTGCCCTTTTGCCGAACCTTGGAAGAGGGCAAAAAAGTAGTGGAGATCATGAAGGAAAACGGATTGAAACGCGGCAAAAACGGCCTTGAGGTCTATACCATGATCGAGATTCCCAGCAATGTGATCCTTGCTGATGAGTTCGCCAAAATCTTTGATGGGTTTTCAATTGGTTCAAACGACCTTACCCAACTCACACTCGGTATCGATCGTGATTCAGAAATCATGGGCAAACTCTTCGATGAAAACGACGCTGCCGCCAAAAAAATGATTGCCATGGCCATAGACTCGGCGCGTCAAACAGGTACAAAAATAGGGCTGTGCGGGCAGGCACCCAGCGATTTTCCAGAATTTGCAGCCTTTCTGGTCGAAAAAGGCATTGATAGTATTTCCTTTAATCCCGATGCGTTGTTGCAGGGTATCGAAAACATCAACAAGGCGGAAGTCGACTTGAAAAGTGAAGCGTTGGCCTAACTATCGATTGATTGAATTGCCCGAATCATTGTAACGATGAACTACAGGCAATAGATAAAAACAATAGGTAATGTTACGGCTTTTTACTCTCTCCTTTAAACAACTCAATAATAAGGATGGTAATGTGTTGGCGGTATGCTTATTTTGTATTCCGTTTGAAGAAAAGTGACCAGATCGACGAGTTCTTGGACCGTCATGACCTCGTTGTAGTTCTTCATCTTGGAAAGACCTGTTTCGTTAGTACCCTTTTGTTCGTAGCTGCGTGCGATTTTGTGTGTAGGATTGATGACCGAAGTAACGAGATTCCCGTAGGATTTTTTAGCAGGTACGTCACCGCCAAGGGGTATGTTGAGACTATCGCTTCCTCCAATCCACTCGATTCCTGAAATACTATGACATTCATTGCAGGCCAATCTCCTATAAGTTGCTTTACCTGCTTCGACATTGCCTTCGGGTAAGGCAAAGCCACGTGCTTGCTCATTGCAACTACTCAAAAGTACACCAACACATAAAAAAATGAAAACCAGTAGATGATTTGACAGTTTGCACGAAGTTTTATTTTTATCTTTCATAATTCGTTGTTTTAAATTAAGGATTTGGTTCATCGCCAGATCAATTGGCTAAAACAAATGTAGCGTGCCGTTGAAACAACGACAATGACCTTCGTCAGCGGTTTTATATAAACGTAGCAACCAAATAAAAAAAGTGCAGACCTTTCAGAATCTGCACTTCTGCACTTTTTTCATATATAACGTTAACCGCAGTGATTTATCTAATGATACACTAATTTTGCCTTTCAATGCGACTTCATTTGTGTTATCCTTTCATGTAATGTTTGCCCCCGCTGCAAACTGAAATCCATGTACATAAATGGAGTTTTGGGCTGGCTGACAGCATTCAATTGCTCCAATTCTTCACTGGAAAGTTTGATTTTAACAGAACCTATGTTGTCTTCAAACTGGTCAATACGCCTCACACCGATAATTATGCTCGTAATTCCTTTTCGATGCAATAGCCAAGCGAGCGCAATTTGGGCGGGTGTTGCTTGGTGGGTGGATGCAATTTCTTTTAATATTTCAACAACTTTATCGCCCTGTTCAAGTTCTATGGGTGGAAATGAAAAATGGCTTCGTCTTCCTTTTTCGGCATTTTCACCGGTATATTTGCCGGTAAGAAAACCGCTGGCAAGCGGACTCCAAACCATGACTCCCATTTTAAGGTCACGCACGGCAGGAAGTACCTCATATTCAAGTTCCCGACCGACAAGCGAATAGTGCGACTGGGCCGAAATGAACTTATGAAAACCTTTGGCTTCTGAAATTCCATGTGCTTTTGCTATCTGCCATCCGGTAAAATTTGACAGCCCGATGTATCTGACTTTTCCAGACCTAACAAGATCATCCAATCCTGAAAGCGTTTCTTCAAGGGGCGTTGTAGGATCCCAAGAATGTACCTGATAAAGGTCGATATAGTCCGTATTAAGTCTTTTAAGACTTGCCTCCACTTCACGCATAATTGCTTTTCGGCTGGTGCCAAGTGAATTCATATCATTTGTGAAAGGATTGTATAGTTTGGTTGCAATTACAGCTTCTTCACGTCTTTTGCCTATTGCTTTTCCGAGCAATTTTTCCGATTCGCCCATAGCATATAAGTTTGCCGTGTCAAAGAAGTTTATACCTACATCAAATGCGCGGTCAACCAACTGCTTGACTTCTTTCTCTTCCAAACTTCCTATTGGATTATATAAGGTGTTTTTTCCAAAAGTCATTGTCCCGAGGCATAGGCGGGAAACGTACAGTCCTGTATTTCCAAGTGCTAAATATTCCATTCTATTTCCTTTTTTATGTTAGCGAATTAAATTCAATTTTCACTGATCTGGTATTGACCCAATTCAGCTTTTTCAACAAGGGCCGTATCGCAATATTCGGTAATGGATTTAATTTTTTCATTCTCTACTTCTATTACAAAGCAATAGATATTGTTGTATTCCAAACCATTTTTGGCAACCCCGCCTTCGCCATGTCCAAGCCTGATTACATGATTTTCATCAGCGATGATTTTGTCAGGTACTATAACTGGCATACTCTCAAAAGATGCAGTTATTTTTGGAAAATATTCGTTTATAAGTCCTTGGACATCATATGTTCCGGATACTCCTGTAGAGCCGGTGGTTGTCCATTTGAAATCCTGTGATAAAGCCTTTAAAAATCCTTCAAGGTTGCCTTTTTCGGCATGGTCAAATGCTGCATTTACGATTTGTTTGTTCTGTTCAATTCTGGTCATGATAAATATTTTGTGTTAGAAAATCATTTGATACTTGCCGATGGATGAATTGTGTCGGTTAAAACAAAACCCATACTGGCCATATCGACCATACCCACAGGTTTATCACTTTCATAAAGTTGGTAAGTAAACGCCGCAATTTGTTCAGGGGTGTGAAACTGAACGTTACTAGTGTCAATATCGCCTAGTTTTGATTGCTCTAAAGAAATTTTAGTGAATTCCGTATCAATGGGACCCGGGGCCATTAATTTGGCTTGAAAGGGGCTGTTGGCTAGTTTTAAATCATGTGTCAAGCCTTCGGTAAACGATGTAACAAAAAACTTGGTAGCACTATAAGGAATTGCTGTACTAAACAGAGAATAACCTGCCAACGAAGCGATGTTTATCAAAGTTGACTTTCTACTGACATTGTCTTTAACAAAACAGGTTGATAAAATTGAAAGCGCTTTAATATTCAGGTTAATCATAGCATCTAATCTTTCTGAACTTGTTTCCCATGCTAAATTCCATTCTCCTAATCCAGCATTATTAACAAGAACATCAATTCCTATTTCTTTGGCTTTATCATAAAGTTCATAAACAGCTTTTTCATTCTCTAGATCGGTCGGTAAAATTGTCACATCAGAACCATACCCTGATTGAAGTTCATTTTTTAAACTGTCAAGTTTATCTTTTCTGCGGGCAACGGCAATTATGTTAAAACCTTTGCTCGCAAATTTGACCGCAATAGCCCTGCCTGCCCCGGCACTTGCCCCTGTGATCAATACATTTCCTTTTGTTTTATTCATGGTATAAATTTTTAGTGTTCCAATTATTATAGATAGAACATTCGTTCTGTGTTACGTAAAAAAAATTATTTCGATAAACCCTTTAAGGAAATGTTTATTGCTTTGTTTACAGTTTCTTGATTTATAGACAACATTCCAGATATAAATAATTTAGCAAGAGCTACTACATTGCCGTTCGTTATTGCCAAAATCAGTTCAATCTCATTATCAACAATTTGTTTGTCTTTAATGCCATTTTCAAAAAATTCTATAAGTGGCCCACTAAATTTTTCAGCTTTTTTTCTTGTTTTTTCATTGATGATGGGAGAGATTGAACATTGTTCTATAAAAGACAGTATATCAGGGTTTTTAATCAAATAGTAAAAATAATTACTCCAAATTCTGTGGAATTTTTCCTTAAACTCTTGGTTGCTATCAACATTCTCAAAAATATTATCAATTAAATCTTGCTTAACGTATATATATAATTCATTGATTAAATGCTCCTTGCCATTAAAATGATGATAAATTGCACCTGTTGACACGCCTGATCGTTTGCTCACCAATGACATAGGAGTGTTATGCAAGCCATGTTCAGCAATTAGTTTTAGGGTCGTTTCAAAAATTCTATGTTGTTTATCCGATAGAACATTCATTCTGTAAATTTACGAATATTTGAATTGAAAAATGTTTTCAGGTAGATTTTGGGTTTTTATTGCAGGTAACGCTGGGCTACGCGCAGTAAGTCCCTAGGTTTTTAATTGTCCAAGGTACGTAAAAAGCAAAAAGGTTGGTATGGCTATGCCACCGAGCTTTGTGACCGACGAATACCGATGAACACAACTAAACAATTTCATGAACAGTACGACATCATCGGTCTCCTATGGCAAGTAGAACGGTAAGGAAACCTTTTCGTTTCCGCCTGCCTGCAGGCAGGTCCGCCCGTGGCCAAAGCCTTTTGCCCGCCCGAAAGCACAATTCGGTACAGGCGGGTTCTGTGTTCATCTTTTTCCGTTCCAATACCAAATCCAATCCCGATGGTTATCGGGATGGCGAACTTGGCAAATCTTTCCAAGCCTATGGTCATCCAACATGTTGTGCGATTATATCAGGGGTAGAACGACCATGCGAAACAAAGCCCTATGATGATTCGATTCCGTCGGCCGAACATCCAAGACCTAGATGACCTACATCATTTCGCACCGCTATTCGGGGTCGTTTCTTTGTGACGGGAATCGATGTAACACCATTTAAAACAATATATCATGAAGACCATACAATTTATGGCCATAGGCTTGGTTGTTTTAATGACATCATGCGTGAGCCAAAAAAAGTACGCCGCGGCACAAGACAGGGTGGCACTTTGTGAAAATAATCTTCAGAACAGCCAAAACGAGGTTGCCTTACTTCAGACTAATCTGGCCAATGAAAAAAACCGATCCAAATCATTGGAACAGCAAATGGAATACTTCAAAAGCACCAATACCGATCTTTTGGCCCGCTTATCGGATCTTTCGGTCGTGAGCAAATCGGGTGCCGAGAGTATCAAACAATCGCTGGAGGCGCTCAACGAGCAGAACAAATACATCAGGGACCTAACGACATCGATGCAACGAAAAGATTCCATCAATCTTGTACTCGTCATGAACCTCAAACGTTCGCTTGACGATTTTGACGACGACGATATCAATATCGAGGTTAAAAAGGGGGTGATCTATGTTTCCATCTCGGATAAAATGTTGTTCAGGTCGGGCAGTTACCAAATCAGTGACCGCGCCGAAGAGGTCATCGGTAAAATCGCCAAGATCGTCAACGATCATAAAGAACTCGATATTCTGGTGGAGGGCCATACCGATAATGTGCCGATTGCCAACGAATGCATGGTCGATAATTGGGATTTGAGCGTCAAACGGGCCACATCGATCGTGCGATTGATGCAGAACAAATTCGGGGTACAGCCTTCGCGGATGACCGCCGGTGGCCGTTCGGAATACCTGCCCAAGACCACCAACGAAACCGTGGACGGGAGGACAAAAAATCGGCGTACCGAGATCGTCATTCTACCCAAGCTCGACCAGTTTTTTGAATTGTTGGAACCACCGACAACTAGTGTCGAAGTAGAGCAGCCAGAGTAAGGCGATATCCTTTCCTTTAAAGCAAAACCGTTGAAATGAACAATATCATCACATTGACCGTAAACCCTGCGCTCGACAAGAGCACCACGGTCGCGGGCATTGTTCCGAACAAGAAATTGCGTTGTGCATCACCCGTTTTTGACCCAGGCGGCGGCGGTATAAATGTCTCCCGCGCCATTAAAAAGTTGGGGGGCACCTCACTGTGCATGTATCTCGCCGGCGGCCAAACGGGCAATCACCTCACAAACCTGCTCACCAAAGAAGGCATACGGCAAGAGACCATTTTCATAGAAGGATGGACGCGCGACAATCTTTCGGTGACCGATACCGCCACCGAACAACAATATCGGTTTGGCATGCCGGGGCCCAATGTCAGCAAAGCAGAATGGCTAAACTGTTTGGAAGAGGTTGAGAAAAAATTGTCCGAGAACGATTTTTTGATCGCCAGCGGCAGATTGGCACCCAAAATGCCCAATGATTTTTATGCAAGGCTTTCCGCTTTGGCAAAGAAGAAAGAGGCACGCTTAGTGTTGGACACTTCGGGCGAGGCCCTCAAAGAAGGGGCAGCTGCTGGAGTATATTTGCTCAAGCCCAATCTGGGCGAACTCAGTACGCTTTTGGGGGTAACCTCCATCACTGCTGATGAACTTGAACCGTTGTCAAAAAAATTTGTTAAAGAACATCATAGCGAGGTTCTTGTGGTTTCGTTGGGTGCCAAGGGAGCCCTATTGGTCACCAAAGATTTGTGTGAACACATTCCCGCCCCGACGGTACACCAAAAAAGCACAGTTGGTGCCGGCGACAGTATGGTAGCGGGAATGGTATTTGGCCTGGCCAACGGAAAATCACTTTCAGAAATGGTGCGTTACGGGGTGGCCTGTGGCACCGCCGCCACTATGACCCCGGGCACAGAACTTTGTAGAAAAGAAGATGTGAACCGACTCTATGAATGGATTGTTCACACAAATGTTAAAAATTGAAAAAAATGACCAAACTGACTTAGGTCATTTCAAAACTTTGTTATGTGTTGTAGATTGGTCTCATAATCGATAGTTGATATCGTTCTTTGAAAAAAAATACAATGGATTTTTTATCGTGGGGATAAAAAATCTATGGAAAAGGAAGAGGTTACAGATACCCTTTACACCTTTTGAGTTGTGAAAGAATCTAGCGATAGGTTCGAGTAACTTCCAGTGTAAGTGGTCATTGGGTGGAGTAATTTCTTCTTTGGAACCGGAACATCTCGGTGTTCCGGTTCCTTTTTTGTATTAAAGTTCTTTGCATACAAATAGATAGACTTCTAAGCAGCAATGCCTTAGCGGTCATATAAGGTATCTGAAGTGCCGTATCGGTCTTGGCGTCCGTTTCTCGGCGTATTCGCTACGTTCCAAATGCGGATGACAAATCAGGCATTGCGATACCGACACCAAAGGACCGGAACATGCTACTGTCCCGGTCCTTTCAACAACACCAACAGAAAGGTCTCTATCGCCGCAAGGCGGTCCAGGCCAGAGGTTGCAAGGCCGTTTTTGCCAAAGGCCGGCCCCTACATCATTTTATCAATTAAGATGACTTAAGGATTGGCTACACGCAAAGACACATTTGCAACTTCGAAGAAAACAGGAGGCCCATGGCTTCCTGTTTTCGTTTTTAAGAAGTCATTCATTCTAAAAAGTGAATTCAAATGGATTATTATTTCAGTACCACACTTAATGATGTCTCTTTTGAGAAAGCCGTTGAAAAAACGACTGAAGCCTTAAAAGAGGAAGGCTTTGGCATTCTTACCGAAATCGACATAAAGGCCACCTTGAAACAGAAGTTGGATGTGCATTTTCCCAACTACAAAATTTTGGGGGCCTGCAATCCACCATTTGCCCACAAGGCATTACAGATCGAGAACAAGATCGGCACCATGCTGCCCTGCAATGTCATCGTTCGTGAAAACGACGACAGCAGCATAGAAGTGGCCGCCGTAGATCCAGTGGCCTCGATGATGGGGGTCAAAAACGAGGCTTTGGCGGGCATTGCCGAAGAGGTACGCGATAAACTGAAAAGGGCGGTCAATAGTCTTTAGCTTTTTTTCATGTCTAAAATTTGGCCGCTGCCCACCTGACCAAAATCATTACGAGGGCATATCCGTAGCCGTAATTTTATAGCATTGCACGAATGGTTATGGACACATTGCAACAAGACCGTTTTACCTCCTTAGATCTTGACCTCCCCCTTTGGGACCGCATCTTCACCGTGGCCCCGTTGGTGGTCATCGGCACCAAAGAAGATGAAGGGTACGATCTGGCCCCCAAGCACATGGCCATGCCCTTGGGGCACGGTCTTTATTTCGGCTTTGTCTGCACCCCAAGGCACGGCACCTATCAAAATGTGAAGAAAAACAGGGCATTCACGGTAAGTTTTCCGACGCCCGATCAAATCGTACCAACCTCTTTGAGCGCATCTCCCCGTACAGAAGACATTTCAAAATCGGAAGGCACGGTCAAGGCGCTGCCCTTGATAAAGGCCGCCACTATTGATGCCCCCTTGCTCAGGGGCGCCTACCTGTATTTAGAGTGCGAACTGTACAAGGTCATCGACGGCTTTGACGACAACAGCTTGGTTGCGGGCACCATCAAGGCGGCCCATATAAACAAAGACTACCTGCGTATGTCTGAGAAAGACGAGAGGCAACAATTGCACGACCACCCCCTATTGGCCTATATCGCCCACGGCAGGTTTGCAAAAATTAAGGATACCCATGTGTTTCCCTTTCCTAAAGACTTTAAAAAATGACATGGATGGCTACGGATACCGCTTCTGAAGTGTTGGATTACCTTAACATGCACCATGAAGAACAAGTGGCGTTCCTAAAGAAACTGGTCAAGCTTGAGTCGCCCTCACATGATGCTGGATCCCAAAAGAAAATCCTACAGCTTCTCGGAAAGAAATTGGAAGAGCTCCATTTTTTTGTACAGTTCATTCCCGGCAGTGAGACCGGTGGCCATCTCTATGCCCGACCCCAAAATAGGGATAGAGGCAAACCCCTGCAATTGCTTTTGGGACATTGTGATACCGTCTGGAAAAAGGACACACTCAAAGAAATGCCCATTGCCGAGCGTGACGGCAAACTCAGCGGCCCCGGTGTTTATGACATGAAAGCGGGGCTTACGCAAATGGTCTTTGCCCTCAAGGCCATCAAAGAACTGTCCCTTGAGACAGCCTTGACCCCACTGGTGCTCATCAATTCTGACGAGGAAATCGGAAGCATTGAATCACGTCATGCCATAAAACGATTGGCAAAGATCTGTGAGCGCGCCTTTGTCATGGAACCTCCCTTGGGGCTTGAGGGAAAATTGAAGACCGCCCGCAAGGGTCTGGGGCGATTTACGATAACGGTCACCGGCAAGGCGGCCCACGCAGGGCTAGACCCCGGTAAGGGCATCAACGCCATTGTAGAGCTTTCGCACCAAGTGCAGCGATTATATGCCATGAACGATTTTGAAAAGGGCATCACCGTGAACGTAGGCACCATTCAAGGGGGTATTTCGCCCAATGTGGTGGCCCCCGAAAGCAAGGCAGTGGTCGATGTTAGGGTACTCAACAAAGAAGATGGCAAGTCCATCACCAAAAAAATATACGGGCTTCGGCCAACCATGGCCGATGTCAAGATACGGGTGGAAGGCGCTATGGGCAGACCACCGATGGAGCGTACCCCCAGAAACCAAAAATTGTGGAAACTGGCCAGGGCAAAGGCTTTGCTATTGGGATTGGAGCTGGAAGAGGCCACGGCAGGCGGAGGTTCTGATGGCAACACCACCAGCACCTACACGGCCACCCTGGACGGACTCGGAACGACCGGCGATGGTGCCCATGCCCACCACGAATTCATTTTCAGCGAGCAATTACCCAAACGAACGGCCCTGTTGACCTTGCTGCTCTTGTCAGATTCAATAAAAGAATAAAGCTATGGACCTAAAATATATCTATGCCTCGTTGACACGGATTTCCGATTTGCGGGAAAAAGAGTTTGAAGTGAAACAATTGCCCAGAAAACAGTGGGAAACCGGAGATTATGTCATCTGCAAGATCACAGACCCAGGAAGCAATGCCCTGAGCCTTGAACTGCCCAGCGGAAGAATGCGCGGTGTCATCGGAGATGAACACCTGATAGGGGCATTGGGCGAACGTTTTGCCACCTTAGAGGCCACTGGCACATGGCGAAAGGTAGAAGACGACCTGAAAATGCACGTGCTCACGGCGGCGGGGCTTATGGGCAGACTCACCTCAAAATCCGCTTTCATTCCCAATATGATGCAAGTGGTGTATTTGGGGCATGCCAGCCGCAAGGGTAAAAAACTGAACATGCGCGATTTTGTGGCCCCCGTGGATGAAATTACTTTCAAAACACCCGTTATCCTTTTTGTCGGCACTTCGATGTCGGCCGGCAAGACCACCTCGGCGCGTATCGTCACCCATCTGTTCAAGATGGCCGGGCATAAGGTGGTGGGTGCAAAACTGACGGGTGCCGGCCGGTTCAAGGACATTCTCGCCATAAAGGATGTCGGTGCCGATACGGTGATGGATTTTGTTGATGTGGGCCTTCCATCCTCCATCTATCCCAAGGAAAAATACCAAGTGCTTCTGAAGCAATTGCTCAGTAGGATCCAACAACAAAATGCCGATGTGGCCATTATCGAAATAGGGGCCTCACCCTTGGAACCCTACAATGGCGATAGTGCCATCAACGCAATCAGAGAACAGATAAAAGCAATTGTTTTGGCCGCCTCAGACCCGTATGCCGTACACGGGCTGATGAGGGCCTTTGACCTAACGCCCGATGTCGTTACCGGCATTGCCTCCAACACCTTGGCGGGCATTGAAATGGTAGAGAAGCTTTGTGGGGTAAAGGCGTTGAACCTCATCGATGCCAGAACCATGGGCGAACTGAAACAGATATTGACCCAGAAAACGGGGTTTCAACTATAAAATGTGATGGCAATGGCTTTATGTGCGCATCATTTTTTTCTGTATCTTGAAAGAAGACCAAACCAATCTAGGACAGTGCGGTTTTCTTCTTTTTTTGACCTCTATTGAAGTGCATCGAAAAAGCTTCAAATGTCCGTTTGCCCGCTGATGTTCTTGTCAGCAGTGGCAAACAAAGTTGAACTATCTAAATATAATACTATGAATCCCATGTTTTTGTTCGGCATCATTTTAGGTGTCATTCTATTGGCCGGTATCCGTATCGTTTTTGAATATAAAAGAGCTTTGAAATTCCGATTTGGAAAATATGTCAAAACCCTGCAACCGGGTTTCCGGTGGATCATTCCCTTGGTCGAGACCATTCAAGTGGTTGACATTAGGGTCATCACCATCAATATCGTCTCGCAAGAAGTGATGACCGAAGACAACGTGCCCTGTAGCATCGATGGGGTGGTATTTTTTAAGATCAACGACCCCGAAAAAGCGGTTCTTGAGGTCGAAGAATACGATTTTGCCATCACCCAGCTCTCACAGGCCGCACTTAGGGATGTCTGTGGAAAGGTAGAGTTGGACACCATTCTATCAAAACGTGAAGAAATGGGCAAGAACATCAAAAGCATTGTTGAAACGGAAACCCATCATTGGGGCATTGAGATCATCGACGTAAAGATCAAAGACATTCAACTGCCCGAAAACATGAAGCGCATGATGGCCAACCAAGCCGAAGCCGAACGTTCGCGGAGGGCACGGATCATTCTTGCCGAAGCCGAGAATCAGGCCGCGGCAAAGTTGTTGGAAGCAGGCCTTCAAATTGACAAGTCACCCTCGGCCATCAAATTGCGGCTCTACCAGACCCTCTCGAACATCGCGGCCGAGAAGAACTCCACAATCTTGTTCCCCTTTCCTGAAGAGGTATTGCCCAGAAAGCCAAAAAACACCGATTTATGATAAACGGTATCGCTGCCTTTTTATACCGGTTTTGAATTGGGAAATGGTTTTATGCCGTGCCTGACCTATGTCATTTCACGCCATAAATGTAAAGGTTATTTTGTCGTAACCGATTGAAAAACATATAATTGATATGCTACCATGAATCTTTCAAAAAGAAATAGTTGTGAAAACTGTGGTCAACCCATGTACCACTTGGTCGATTTTGGCACCAACAAAGACGGCACGGTGAACACTGAATACTGCCGTCAATGTTACCTGAAAGGCAAGTTTGTCGATCATGGAATCAGCTTGGAACAAAAAATCGAAAAAACATCGGTTTAGCTAGCAAAGAAGCAAAGATTTTTAGGTAAACGCTTTCGGTCTATCACTACTTTTGACTGCCCATGCCAAGTTCCTTTTTTAAGATATTGCGAAACCTAGTGGCACTGATATAGTGGTCTTCCAACAATTTCCCGTTGTGCAATAGGCTGAACACCCCATAGCCCGATGGCGCATTTTTGGCCTCCTTAGCCGTTTTCAACTTGATAACTTTAAGGTCAATATCATAGTCCATTGCAGTATTCAAAAGGGCTTCGACCGATTTTTCGTGCCAGGGGCATTGGTCGGCATAGAGCAAATGCCAACCTTTGTATTTTTTTTGCTGTACTGTCCAATCGTGCAGTTTGGGATCTGGTGCTTTCGCATCCCATTTTTTCGACAGTAATTCAAACCTTCCTTTTTTATCGACTTGTTGAAATCCATTTTTTTCAAAAATGCCTTTGTCTGCGATCCAAGCTCCTTTACTGGCCATGACACAGACCCCGGCCATCCCCCTTGCCTTGGCATCTTTTTCGGCTTCGTTAATCAACGTTGATCCGTAGCCCTTGTTCCGGTCTTTTTTCGAATAAACATACATGCAATGGATGAACATAAAGCCATCGGCATCAAGGGGCCGCCAAGCATATTCGGCCGGAACATATTCAATGAAACCGATCATTTTGTCATTTTCACCTTTCAGGATTTTCATCCGCAATCCTTCCGCATATCTTTTTTCGAACCATATACGCTTGTTTTCAAATCCGGGGTTGGTGATATCCTTGACACAGAAGAGTGTTTGCTCCTTAACATTTTGTGGCGTTACCGAGATGATGTTGATTGGATCCATCCTTCAATGAGTTGGTGTTTTGTCATTCAGGATTCAAGTATCCTTTATACTTTTTAAGTCCTTCGTTCACCATTTTCACAACGGCTTGGCTGGTCATGGTCGCCCCTGAAAGACCGTCGATCCTTTGGTTTCCCTTTTCTACTTCACTTCCGCTCTGGAACAGAGAAAAGGTGTTGTCTGTTAAGTCAATCTTGGCACCGACGAATTGTTTTTCAAATGAGGTATATGTTATGCCGTCACCATACCCCTCTGATTCCGCACTATGGTCAAATTCGATTTTTTCGATGGTCATCGCATCTTTGTCAACCAAAATCTTGGCCCACAAAGGCCCTGCAAAGCCCCTGCCATTGACCATGAGTACTGCCTTTTGCCCCTTTTTCAGTTCAAATATGGGCAGCTCTTCCCCGCTTTTGGCATCAGTGACTTTTTTATGGAGCGAGACGGCATCTTTCGGGTCAAGAGAGGCAATCTCTCCATTTTCGTTCAATTGCTTAAAAACAAATATGTCTGTAATATCGGTGGTGTCTGTTGCCGTGGTGTCGGCAAACTCGACAAGCTTGAGCAAAATGGGAGATGTCTTCTGTGCTTTTTCGGTTTTTACTAAGGGCTGCTGTATATCGGCATCCACTTTTTTGGACTCAGGCGCCTGTTTGCAGTTCCAAAGAAACAGGCTCAAAAAAATCAAGCAAAGGATTGTTCTCATAAGGGTAACGTTATTTTTAAATTTATCAGCCCGCCATCAGACCTCCATCGATGACATGGGTGCTTCCAGTAATGTACTTGCTTTCATCAGAGGCGAGAAATATGACAAGGTCGGCAATTTCACTTGCTTCGGCATAGCGGCCAAAGGGCACAATAGCCTCGAACCCCTGTTGCGCCTGTAGGGGGTCATCAGGAGATATATCGGCTTCGATCCTGCGCATCATCTCATTGTTTACCGGGCCTGGATGAACCGTGTTCACGCGTATTTTTCTTTCGGCAAACTCAATGGCTGCGGTACGCATGATCCCTATTACCCCATGCTTACTGGCCACATAGGCCCCCAAGCCTTGAAAGCCCTTAAGGCCCGCCACCGAAGAGGTGATAATGACACTACCACCCTCGGCCATTTTCGGGATCACATATTTGCACCCGTGCCAGACCCCTTTCAAATTGATATCGATGACCTTGTTGAACACCTCATCGGGGTATTCAGCTATGGGCCTAGAAGTACCCTCAATGCCTGCATTGCTGAAGAAGACATCGATTCTTCCGAAGACATCCAAGGCTTCCTGTGTATATTTTTTCACATCTGATGCTTTCGATACATCAGCTTGGCAATACTTCACATTGGCATTGTCAAATTCTTTTACGGTCTTCTTCAGGGCCTCTTCATCAATATCGACCAAAAGTGCCTTGGCGCCTTCCAAAAGAAAGACTTTTGCAGTTTCTTTTCCTATGCCCGCGGCACCACCAGTGACCACGGCCACTTTGTCTTTTAACCTATTCATGGTTTTTGGTTTTGTGAGTTGATGTTACGTATTTCCCAATCATTTGTCGTGTCTTTTACCGCCAAAAGATCAGGTGAGATCAAGGTTGCCCTTAACTCTGGCATTTCGTACCGCCCTTTCTTCATCAAAATGCCCTCTCTGTCTTCTATGGGCCATATAATTTCTCCTTCGGTGTTCAGCACGGCTTCTGTAAAGGTGTATTCGTAAATATTGAGCTGAAAATTGTTTTTGCCCCTATAGGTTCTTCTACAAAAAATGCCCACGGCCCTGCCATCGTCAAACTCGGTAAGGTTGATGTATTCAGGTTCTATGGCAATTTGCCCTTCGGTGTCGATAAAGCCATAATACGGAATATCCTCATCCTTTATCTCTTGGATCATACATCGCCCGTTCTTGAATTGGGGATATCGGATACCCTTGACATCTTTTCGCTTGGGGTCGGCATTCTTGCTCCAAACCAAATCACTTCTAAAATCAATGACCAACTGCCCGGTCTTGTCGATAAAGCCCCATTGGTTTCCTTTTCTGACCGCCGCCAGATCTTCACTAAAGGGCGCTACTTCATCAAGCCCCTTGATGGTGGGCTTGTTGATGGTCTTTAAAGTCTGTGAGAATACAAAAAAAGGGAGTACAACAAGTGCGAGAAATGCAAAATATTGTTTCATGACTCTAGTTTTAATGGGAGCCAAGGTAGCGGGCAGGTGGTGCATCCACAATGATTTGGGTCAGTCTGACAAGAATAAAAAGACGCTGCCAAGATGATACAGGTCATTGCCTGGGCATGAAAGGGCATCTATTTTTGAGACACAGTTTGAATTTTGATTTCAAAGTATGTTCCGATGAAAAAAATGGCAGCCATTCTGGCAATCTTAATGATGGCATCTTGTTCTTCAACACGGTTTGTGGACAGTTGGAGAAACAAGGAAGTCACCAATTTTGACCCGAACAAAGTACTGATTGTGGGAATGACCGATAACCTGACCGCCCGAAAGATCTTTGAAGAAAAGCTAAAGGAATCATTTATTGCCAGGGGCATCAATGCCCATGAGAGCAGTATGGTACTCGATGAAGCCTTCACCGATTCAAAAAAGAGCGAAGCCGAGGTCGAGGCCATGAAAAACGAGCTTATCGCCGATGGCTTTGATGCAGTGGTCATCACCGCCGTAATCGGTATCGATGAAGATAGGCTCTATCAATCTGGCCATTATACCTTTGGCAATTATTGGTGGTATCGTTTCGGACGCTATTATTACAGGTTTCAAGACGTTTATTATACGCCTGGGTATTATAAGGATTACAAAGTCTTTCACATAGAGACCTCTATATACAACATCAAAGAAGATGAGGGCAAAACACTGGTCTGGGTGGGCACTTTCAAAATCGTAGATCCTTCAAACATCACGACAACAGTGAATGATTACGTTGAGCGCATCGTACAGCAATTGGAGAGCGAGGGCATCATTTTGACCTTGCCACAGACCTATTGATCCGCAACGTTGTCAGGCTTTTAGCGTGCTTTCGGCCATGTTTTAGGTCAGAGTTGCTTTCTTTTCAGGTACAGGACAACCACCAGCACAAAAATGTACAGAAGCAAGGCCAGTAAGACGTTCATATTGATTCTAGGGTTTGGGGCCTAAAACATCAAATTGGAGTAGATCATGCTTTTAAGATCTTTTGGAAGAGAGCCTCGTATGTCTTCCATTTCTCCAAGGGATACATATTTTCTCAGATAGATGAAAGTCAGGTCGATATACTTTTCGGCCAAGTCATTCTCATAGCCATAATCGTTGATGGCTGCCACTCCGTCCATTTCCTTGACCAACTCCACAAACTCATCCATTCGTTTGATCTTGGGCTTCTTTTTCTTTATGGTCCACCCGTTCACGTAGGCCGCCTTTAAGAACATCGGCAGTTGTGCGATGAACTGCAAAGACTCCTCTACCGGTATGATCTCGCGCAACGCGTGCATGATCGAAACAAATATTCTGCCCGCCTTTTCGGTATCGTTGCCAAAGCCCAATTGCTTGGCATAGTCTTTTAAAAAGGTATTCCCCTCTGTTGCATATTGGTTAAAATTAAGTGCCATGATGCATATTTTTAGTATGAACAATAAATTTGAAGATTTTTGGGCACATTCAAAATGACCCAGATCATTTGGGGCCAATTTTTGTTTTTGAACGAAGCTTGGTTCGGTTGCCAATTTCACTCAGCAATGTTCAATGCGATGTGTACCATGTTTCTGAAAGTAGTTTCACGATCTTCGGCAGTAGATCTTTCACCGGTCACCAAAGAATCAGATATCGTAAGTATGGCCAAGGCCCTTACATCGTACTTTGCGGCCACGGTGTAAAGGCCGGCGGCTTCCATTTCAACACAGAGCACCCCGTACCGTGCCCATAACTTGTAAGCCTCGGGGTCATCTTCATAGAACTCATCTGAAGAAAGTACATTGCCCGCCTTTATGGGAATATCGTTCGCCCTGGCATATAGGGCAGCCCCCATCAAAAGCTCAAAATTGGCGGTGGGCGAATAATCGGCGTTGATAAAACGTGAG